>JAFGEF010000041.1 GCA_016931715.1 Sedimentisphaerales bacterium | reverse complement strand
TTGACATATCGGTAATTTCCTGAGAAACCTTCTGCTGGTCTTCCTGTTTGAGCTGGATATATTCTTTATCCTTAAGATAGAAGAAGTACATCTCACCTGAAAAATCAAAAGGTTTCGTCCAGTCAATGCTAAGAAGAGTTTCGACTGCTTTATCTTCCTGACCGTTACTCCACAGTTTAATACTCTGCTGAATTTTATCAGCTTCGGGAGTTGATTCACCTTCCTGGACAGTTTCCTCAATTGTTTTCTGGTACGCCATAGTATAACTTTCAGGTATTTCCATACTGAAAAGACCGGGATCAAGTTTTACTTCCAAATCGAAATTGTCTAATAATATAGTCACAACTTCAGAATTATTTTCGGGATTATATAAGTTAATTTCAACCTGGATTGGAGAACCTGTTTCGTTATTTGCCCAGACAATAATGTCAACTGAAAAATCTTCACTTTTCTGTTCAACTTTAAAACCAATCGCGGATTGTTCATCGACTTCTTTTTCTTCAAGGACAGTTTCTGTACCATCCTGTATATTCCATAAGTTCTCGATAGGATTTTGAAGCATGGCAAATGGTCCGACGTCTTGCGCATTTTCACCAATCTCAGGAATATCCTTCAAATTCATAACAGTTTTCTGGCCATGAACAATCATTATTCTTTCACCTGTATTGAAATTTGAAATTGAAGTTATTCCGCCCCAAATTTCCGGCGTGTCAGTTCTCATAATTCCAGGTTGGAGCATCATGCACTTATTCGTCCCCTGAACTTTACCTCCATCAATAAATGACATATCGAATGTGTAGCTTTTTCCATGAATTTGATTTAATACATCACCGAAAGAGACACTTGTAATTGTATTCGTGCCGGTGAAGATTTTTAATGCTATTGCGACTATTCCAACGATAATAATTCCAGCGGCGATTTTAAATATTCTGCTATTCATTATAAGCTCTCCTAAAGATAAACCCGAGCTTGCACGTTTTGGTAAGTAAGTTTGTTCCTGTTCTTTTTCGTTTTCTATTTGAGGCTGACCAATAGAATCCATCAAATTTCCGCGCAGAAGCTCATGGTCGTTCTTAAAAATTTTATAAGCGTTTTCTAATTGTTTTTCCAATGGCTCTTTCATTGGACATCCTGACTTTCTTTAGATAACAATTCTGCCAAATTTTTCCGCGCCCTTTCGAGAACGCGATAGAATCCCGACCTTGAAAGCCCGAATATTTTTCGGGCGTCCTCGACCGAATTTTCCTGTAGATAAAATGTATGCAGAGCTAATCTTTCCTGCGCAGGCAGATTTCTGATTTTTTCCCGGAGCTGCTCCAATTGGCCGTCATTTAACTGACTGTCAGAAGCGGCGTATGTTTCATTCGGGCCTGAATATTTTTTCTGAGTTCGTGCCTGTTCGCGCTGCCATTCTTTACATCTGAATCTTGCTATTGCTACAATCCATCTTGCAAAAAGTTCCGGCTCACGCAGGTTTTTGAGTTTTTCAAAAGCCCTCATAAAAACATCCTGCGCAAGGTCCTGTGCATCTGCAAGGTTACCTGTCGTATCATAGCAAACAGCCCTTACAAGAGGTGCATAGCGGTCGTAAAGCTCTTCAAAAGCCGCTTTTTCACCTTCAAAAACAGCTTCTACTAACATCTTATCACTTGGTGTCATCAACTCGGGAATCCTCAAGTTTTGGCAATTCCATATATATAGTGACCGATGAAGGTGTTTTGTCTATCGAAAACTGAAAAAATTTTCCTTTTTATGCCAATTTCAGTTCAAATTGACTTTCATAAGACAATAGAGTACAAATAGGAATTACAGTTAGTGCACTTTGAAAGATAAATTATGAATGTAATAGCAATAGATATTGGCAATACGAATATTGGCATCGCTCTTTTTCTTGATAATAATGAAGAGTCTATCGAGTCCATAGCAGGTGATAACCGGGAGAAGCTTGAAAGCTGCCTGAAAACGGTATGGGAAAAAATCCCGATTTCTAAAAGCTCGAAAGAAAAGAGACGTGACGGTGTTATAGTGGTAAGCAGTGTAAAACCCGTATGGACAAAGACAATCGAAGATATCGCGAAAGAAAATTTCGATGAGAAAGTACACGTTATCGGGAAAGATATTCCCCTTCCTATGAATCTCTGGGTTGATGAGCCGGATAAAGTCGGCACAGACAGAGTTGTCGCAGCCGCGGCGGCTTTTGATGTGGTCGGAGATGCGGTTGTCGTAGCGGATTTCGGAACGGCGGTAACTATCGACCTTGTCGACAAAAACGGGATTTTCTTAGGTGGCGTAATTTGCCCGGGTTTTGAAATCAGCGCAAAGGCCCTGCGGGATTATACTGCTCAGCTTCCGAATATAAAAGTTACCAGGCCGAAAGGTCCATACGGCAAAAAAACAGTCGATGCAATCAACTGCGGACTATATTATTCGATTATCGGGGCATTGCAGGAAGTGACACGGCGCTACGCGGAGGAGCTTGGTAATTGGCCGCAAACTATTATTACCGGTTCAGGCGCGAGAACAATATTCTCTGACTGCGATTTCGTTGATGATTATGTCCCAAATCTCGTTGTCAAAGGCATCTTTCTGGCCTATAAAAAATTCATCGATACTATTAACGATCAGCAATAGGCTGCATGAAATATGGAAAAGGAATTATTCGCAGCAGTAATGACCGGCAAAGGGACCGGTGCGATATCGACGGTTCAGGTTTTTGGTGAAAACTCAGAATCTGTAATCAAAGAGATATTTAAGCCTGCATCGGAAAAACATTTACGATACGAGAGTGGAGAAATTCTGCTTGGAACAATTCATGATGGCCCAAAAACAATCGACCAGGTGACAATTGGCTGCGAAGCAGATTCTTCTTTTGCAATTCATTGTCATGGCAATCCTCTCGTTGCCGAGCTGATTATTAAGCTGCTCCGAAAACACAAGATCAAGATTCTGACTGATGAGCAGCTTCAAATAAAAATCCTCTCTGTGCAAAAGCAAAATGACGCAATCGCACAGGAAGCCATGACAGTTCAGGCTCAGGCAAAAACTCTCGAAGGCACAAAGATTGTTCTGAACCAGGTCGATTATGGTTTGGGCAAAGAAGCTCGCGAATGGCTCAGGGACATAGATACAATTCCGATAAGCTCATTTCATAAACAGGTTGAAGATATTTTATCGAACAGCGCAATTGCGAAACTGATAATATTCGGCTGCAAAATAATCCTGACAGGCCCTCCGAATACAGGTAAAAGCTCACTTCTGAATTGCCTGGCTGGAAAACAAAAATCCATTGTCACTGATATTAGCGGCACAACACGCGACTGGGTCACGGCGAATTGTAAAATCGAATCTATGTCACTCGAACTGATTGATACTGCGGGTCTTGATGATAATTTACTGGTACAGAGTGACAATATTGATAATACTGCTCAAAAAAAGAGTCTCGAATTAATCGGACAAGCCGATTTGATTTTACTGGTTCTCGATAACAGCAGAGACATAGAATTTGATTATGGCATTTTTAACGATTTCACAGGCAAAAGAATAATTACAGTCCTCAATAAATCTGACCTTCTTCCAAAATTCAATACCAATAAGCTCCCCTCATTTCTTTCAAATTATGTAAAGATAAGTGCTAAAGAACAAACAGGCATAGACAATTTGATTTCATCAATTCGCCAAACCTGCAACGTAGCCGACTTCGACCCACGAAGCCCGATCTGTTTCACAGACAGACAAAAAAAACTTCTCGAAGAATTGAAAAGCTCGACATCAAAAAAGAAAAATCGGGTAATTATGTCAAAGCTCCTAAAGCAAATTAAGGATTAGTTAATACATTTAGAAGATATTCTTATAGTATTTATAATCCGCTATTTATAACCATACTTGACAAAGGAATTTTATTATGAAATAATAATTGTTTTATCAAAAGTTAGGATTTAAGAAAAAATATGGCACATAAAATTATATCGAAGCAGCAGTTATCGAACGACGTTTTCACCGCCGAGATTGAGGCGCCGCTGGTTGCAGCGGCAAGGCAGCCCGGTCAATTCGTGATTATCAGTATTAGTAACGAGTATTCCGAGAGAATCCCGCTTACAATCGCTGGTGCAAATCCGAAAAAAGGAACTATCCAGCTTATCTGGCAGCGTGTTGGAAAAACAACCGCAGAGCTTTCCGACTTGAATGTCGGAGATACAATCGCAAATGTCGCAGGGCCTCTGGGTAAAGCGACTCATCTGAAAAAGTTCGGCACGGTAGTCTGTGTCGGCGGCGGAATCGGAAACGCCCCCCTGCTTCCCATCGCAACAGCTCTGAAAGAACAGGGAAACACAATTATCAGCATACTCGGCGCCAGGAACAAAGAGCTGATTATCCTCGAAAAAGAATTCGCAGCGATAAGCGACGAATTGATTGTTACCACAGATGACGGTTCGTATGGGCGAAAAGCTCTGGTTACAGAACCTCTAAAAGAAGTCTGCCAGCGTAATCCGAAGCCAGACCAGGCTTATGCCATCGGACCGGCGATAATGATGAAATTCTGTTGTGAAGTAACCAAGCAATTCGCTGTTCCAACGGAAGTATCACTCAACACGATCATGATTGACGGAACAGGTATGTGCGGGGGATGCAGAATCGAATATGATGGAAAACCCAAATTCGTCTGTGTTGACGGACCGGAATTCGATGGACATAAAGTCAATTTCGATTTGATGATGAAAAGACTCGGAGCCTATAAAAACTCGGAGCAGAAAGAGCACGAAAAATATAAGACACACCACTGTAAAATAGGTTTGGATAAAAAATAAACATCCGGTTCATCCGGTTAAATTTTTGGGACAATCCTTAAAATGACTGAAAAAGAAAGGCAAGAATTGTTACAGGGACTCATAGAAAAGCAGAAAGCCGGCATACTTACAGCCGCAGAAAGATATAAAATACCGCTTCAGGAAATGCCAGAGCAGGACCCGCAGGTCAGAAGAACAAACGTCAATGAAGTCGCTACAGGCTACACGGAAACTCATGCGAGAATCGAGGCTTTGCGCTGCCTTCGCTGCAAGAACGCGCCGTGTATCGAGGGTTGCCCGGTAAAAATCAGGATAAAAGATTTCATCGAAGCGATTGCTGAAGGTGATTATAAAAAGTCTCTTTCGATAATAAAGGAAAATTCACTTCTTCCGGCGGTTTGTGGACGAGTTTGCCCGCAGGAGAACCAGTGCCAGCTTACATGCACAGTCGGAAAAAAATTCAAAGACCCTACAAAAGCTGTTTCAATCGGACGACTTGAAAGGTTCGTCGCAGACCTCAACAGTAATTCGGAATCTACTCCTGCAGTTGCAGCTCCAACCGGAAAAAAAGTTGCGATAATCGGTTCCGGTCCGGGAGGCATTGTCGCGGCGGCTGATACGAGAAGAGCAGGTCATGATGTTACCCTGTTCGAGGCATTCCATAAACCTGGCGGTGTTATGGTCTATGGAATTCCGGAGTTCAGGCTGCCTAAAGCAATCGTGCAGAAGGAAATCGACACGCTCACTAAAATGGACGTTCATCTTAATTATAACTTTATCGTCGGCAAAACCCGGACAATTCAGCAATTGATGAATGAAGACGGCTTTGACGCTGTCTATATAGGTGTAGGTGCAGGTCTGCCGAATTTCATGGGAATAGAGGGCGAATCTCTCGTTGGTGTATTCAGCGCAAATGAGTTTCTCACACGCGCTAATCTTATGAAGGCATATAGCTATGGCTCCGGCGCAGATACACCGATTGTTCAGTCAAAAAGAGCAGCAGTCATCGGAGGCGGAAACGTCGCGATGGACGCAGCCAGAACCGCACTTCGGCTCGGCGCTGAAAAAGTTTATCTGATATATCGCAGAACTGAAAAAGAAATGCCCGCCCGAATTGAGGAAGTCCATCACGCAAAACAGGAAGGCGTAGAATTCCACATGCTTCAAAGCCCCAAAAGAGTTATTGGCGATGCAAACAGTAAAGTTACGGCTATCGAATGTCTCAAATTCGAGCTTGGCGAGCCAGACGAATCTGGCAGAAGAAGACCAGTTGCGATTAAAGGTTCGGAATTTATTATTGAGCTTGATACAGTTATCATAGCCATCGGAAATACGCCGAATCCGCTTATCTCGCAGACTATGCCCGAGCTTGAAATGACGCGATGGGGAACGATAGTTGTCGATGAGAATACGATGGCGACATCAGTCCCCGGCGTTTTCGCAGGAGGTGACATTGTTTCCGGCGCAGCAACTGTAATACTCGCAATGGGCCAGGGCAGAGTCGCCGCAGCTTCGATAAACGCTTACCTCGCCAAAAAATAAAATCTTCAGTAATTATTGAAAGTTTTTTATCGCCAGTAGAGAAAACATATATTTTCAGGCGAACTCTCTAAATACACCATTACACAGCTTGCCTTAGATTTTTAATTCTTATTGACGACCCCGCTAAAATTTTATTATATTACACAGATTATATTATGGCAGATTTAACAGTTTTGTTTGTTAAAATCAGCAGCCATAATGAATATGGCAACCAAGAACACAATTTAGGAGAAATAAAATGTCTAAAGCAGATATTGGACTTATAGGTTTGGCAGTAATGGGAGAAAACCTGATTTTGAACATGGAAAGCAAGGGCTTTACAGTCGCCTGTTTCAATAGAACCGTCTCGAAAGTGGATGATTTTATCAATGGCCGGGCTAAAGGCAAAAAAATAATCGGCTGTCATTCCATCGAAGAGCTTGTCGCGAATCTAAAAACCCCGCGAAAGATTATGCTTATGGTCAAAGCCGGTACTGCTGTTGATGCGTTTATCGATATGGTCCTGCCTCATCTCGAAAATGGCGATATAATCATCGATGGCGGCAACTCGCATTTTCCTGATACGATTCATCGCACTGAATATGTCGAGAGCAAGGGCAAGCTCTATATCGGCACAGGCGTCTCGGGCGGAGAAGAAGGCGCGCTGCTGGGGCCGTCCATCATGCCCGGCGGCTCACCCCCTGCCTGGGTGCACGTCAAGCCAATCTTCCAGGCGATTTGCGCCAAGACAGATGCCGGCGAGCCATGCTGCGAATGGGTAGGAGAAAACGGAGCCGGCCATTTCGTGAAAATGGTTCATAACGGCATCGAATATGGTGATATGCAGCTTATTTGCGAAATATACCAGATGATGAAAGACGGACTCGGCATGTCGAACAAGGAGATGCACGATTGCTTCGCGCAGTGGTACGAAGGTGAGCTGAACTCATATCTTATCGAAATAACGCGTGATATCCTCGGTTTCAAGGATAAGGATGGCAGCGAGGTAATCGACCTTATTCTCGATACGGCAGGCCAGAAGGGAACAGGCAAATGGACTGCTATTGAAGCATTGAACCAGGGACAGCCTTTAACGCTTATTGGCGAAGCTGTTTTCGCGCGATGCTTGTCAGCGCTGAAGGAAGAACGCGTAAAAGCATCTAAAGTTCTGAGAGGTCCCAAGTCAAAATTCAGAGGAGATAAAGCTAAATTCCTGAACGATTTACAGCAGGCTCTTTACGCATCAAAAATAATAAGTTATGCACAAGGCTATCAGCTTATGCGAGCCGCGGCGGCGGAATACAAATGGAACCTCAACTACGGCGGTATCGCCCTGATGTGGCGCGGCGGTTGTATTATCCGCTCAGTCTTCCTGGGTAAAATCAAAGAAGCATACACGAAAAAACCAAAACTGGAAAATCTGCTGCTCGACCCGTTTTTCAAAACAGCTATCAGAAAAGCTCAATCCTCATGGCGGCGTGTAGTTACCAACGCAGTAAAACTCGGGATTCCTATGCCTGCAATAACTTCTGCACTGGCATTTTATGATGGTTATCGCAGCGAGCGTTTACCTGCAAATTTGCTGCAGGCTCAGAGAGACTATTTCGGAGCGCATACATACGAGCGAGTTGATAAGCCGCGTGGTGAATTTTTCCATACAAACTGGACAGGCCACGGCGGCCAAACCGCTGCTTCAACTTATACGGTATAAATATTGTTACAAAAGTATGTATCAATTACTGTCGTGCTGAATCCGCCGGAGCCGGATTCAGCATCTGGCCGCCGAACAAAAATTTCCTTGCGAAAATCGAAATGAATTGTTATCCTGTCAGCACTTATTTTTTAAACTGAAAGATATCAATAATCTATAATTATGGAAAAAACAATGAACGCAAAAAAGAACCCGGGACTCAACGAGCTTGACGAGTTATGTATTCAGACAATCAGATTTCTATCAATGGACGGCGTGCAGGAAGCCAAATCAGGACACCCTGGAATGCCTATGGGAATGGCGCCGGCGACATATATACTTTGGACAAAATATATGAATTTCAATCCTGCCAATCCACGATGGTCTAACCGCGACAGGTTCGTGCTTTCTGCGGGTCACGGAAGCATGCTGCTGTATTCCATGCTGCATCTGTGCGGTTATGACATTAGTCTGGATGAAATCAAAAAGTTCCGTCAATGGGGCAGCAAAACCCCGGGGCACCCTGAGTTTAATTTGGATCACGGCATCGAAGTAACAACCGGACCGCTCGGACAGGGAATCTCCAACGCGGTAGGAATGGCAATAGCGCAGAAATATCTGGCAAATTATTTCAATCGTGACGGTTTTCCTGTTATTGATTATAAAATATTTGTGATTGCAGGTGACGGCGACCTCCAGGAAGGCGTTTCCTCGGAAGCATGCTCGCTCGCAGGGCATTTGGGACTTGATAATTTAATTGTTATTTACGATGACAATCACATCAGCATAGATGGTGATACCAAACTCTCATTCACTGAAGACAGGAAAATGCGTTTCGAGGCATACGGCTGGAACGTTCAGGAAGTAAGCGGTGACGGCAACGATATGGCTGCTTTCGAGACAGCGCTTGATATGACGGTACAGGGAAAGCCTGCAATGATAAAGCTGCGAACACATATCGCTTACGGAAGTCCCAACAAACAGGATACATCCGAGGCGCATGGCGCACCGCTGGGTGAAGATGAAATCCGTTTGATTAAGGAAAAGTTCGGCTGGGATCCAAATATGAAATTCCATATACCTGCAGAAGTGAAACCGCACTTCAAAAAAGTAATCGAGAAAGGCAAAAAAGCAGAGGCATTATGGAACAAGATGTTCGAGAACTATGCAGAGAAATACCCGGACCTCGCGAAAGAATTCACTTCAGCCGCTGCGGGGAAACTAACTGTAAATCTCGACGAGATACTCCCGACCTTCAAAGCAGGCGAATCGATAGCTACAAGAAGCGCTTCAGGAAAAGTTCTTGCGGCAGTTATGCCAAAATTGCCTATGATGATGGGAGGCTCAGCCGACCTGACTCCATCAAATAATACAATCTGGAAAGACGCGAAAGATTTCCAGCGTGAATCACGTGATGGAAGATACATCCGCTTTGGTATTCGCGAACATGCGATGGGTTCGATTCTTAACGGTATTTCCGTAAGCGGGATACTGCGTGCATACGGCGGGACATTTTTCGTCTTTTCCGACTATATGAGGCCTTCTGTTCGAGTCGCGGCTATATCAAAATACCCAAGCATTTTCGTCTGGACGCATGACAGTATCGGAGTCGGTGAGGACGGACCGACACATCAGCCTGTCGAGCATCTTGCGTCATTGAGAGCAATTCCGAATCTGGTAGTATTCCGCCCTGCCGATGCGAATGAAACTGTACAGGCATGGAAATACACATTAGAGCATAAAGACGGCCCGATCGCCCTGCTGCTGACAAGACAGAATCTGCCTGTGCTGGATCAAAGTAAGTACGGCTCTGCGAAAAATACATGCAAAGGCGCTTATGTTCTTGTCGATGAGAAAAAACCTGACGTTATTCTCATGGCCAGCGGCTCTGAAGTATCACTTGCTATTAGTGCCGCTGAAACTCTCGCAAAAGACGGCGTTAAAGCGCAGGTCGTCAGTATGCCTTCATGGGAGCTTTTCGAGAAACAGGACCAGAAGTATAAAGATTCCGTGCTTTCACCAAAAGTAAAGGCACGAGTCGCGGTCGAAGCCGGGGTAGAGCTTGGCTGGCATAAATACATCGGTGACAAAGGAATTTTCATCGGTATGTCATCTTTCGGTGCATCGGCGCCAGCAAAAACATGCTTCGAAAAATTCGGTATTACAGCAGAGGCAGTTACAGAAGCAGCGAAAAAATCTATCGCGAATAGCAAATAGCATACAATTTGTCATGCTGAATGAAATGAAGCATCTGGGCAACGAAATTTAAGCTACTATAGAAACAGAAATTATATTCGCGAGCCAGATTCTTCGCTGCACTCTGAATGACAGATTATTATTTCTGTTCGAGTGTCTTTAACATTTGAGCGGCATATTTTTTTACTTCCGGATCCGGATCATCGATTGCTTTGACAAAGATGTCTTTGTATAAATTCATGTCAGGAGATGAGCCGTCCTTGCTTTTTGATATTAATATGTTTTTATAAAAATACTTGTATTTTTTTGCCAGGTAGTGTTCTTTCATACTGTAAAGAGCATTTTGCCAATTAAAGTTATTTTTGAAAGCATCGGGAATTAATAAAACACAATATGGCAAAGTCGCCACAGAATATCCGCTCTCTTTTCGGATGAGAAACGGCCCATCGAATGTAAGATTGGGATTGATGCCTTCAGATTTGCAGTTTGTAATGTCAATTCGACAATTATTACACAACTGCTTTTTTGTTGGAATACCGAATATCAAACCAATCTCCTGTAAAAATCCCGGAGTAGAATTCATCAGACAATTATTATTTTTACAATGTAAGCCGTCTCCATGTGATTTATTTCTGCATAATCCCAAAACATGACCTGCTTCGTGAGAAAGTGCAAAAGGCGCAAATTGTTTATTTCTATATTTCAAATAGTCTGAGTTATAGAAAATAGTAGAAGGACATTCGGCAACTACAAACGGGGTTTTAGTTGTTTTTTTGAATATCTTGTCCTTGTTATAGAAAAAGACATGTAGATATGCAGCTTGAGAACCAAAGTTTGGGTCAGGACCGTCAATACACAAAATAGACGCCGGGCCAATTGGCATATCCCTGATATCATCGTAGGCAATCGGTTTATCACGAACAATTTCAATTCCATCAGGTTTAGAGCAATGTTCAACAAGGAATTCTTTTAGTACATTCAGCCATTTATCAGGAACTTCTACGCCTTCAACAGAATCTACCTCTACATAAAGCCGACTGTAAGGTTGCTCATTAAGATACAACAGCTCTTGCCGCATGTATTTATGAAACGTAGCTTTTGAACCGCAGCCGGATATGATTGAAATTATAAGCAAAATTATATTTGTTAGCAGTAGTTTTTTGATATGCCTGGTCTTCTGAGTCATATTAAGTCCTTTCTCTCATTTTAAACCCTTAGGATGATTATAGAAAAAACTTAATATTATGTCGATAGAAAAGATTATCTCTGCGAATTGGTTGAATTGGAAATTTATTCAGCGCAATAGTATATCAACATCACTTTGCTTTTGCGGTGACTTTCGCCTTTTTCTTTTCGAGTATTTCGTCTGCCTGTTCGGGAGTTTCCGGTGGCCACTTTCCTTCGGCTTGCAGTTTTTTCAGCTCATCCAGCTGCTTGTAGCTGACAATAGTTCTGCATTTCGGGAATTTATTGCAGCCAAGGAACGGCCCTTTCTTGCTCTGGCGAATAACCAGCTCGCCCTGCTTGCATTTATGGCACTTGATTCCCGACGGCTCTGCAGGCGGCTTGGGCGGCAAAACATTGCCTTCCTTATCGAGCTTGAGAGTTGTCTTGCATTCGGGATAGTCACTGCATCCGAGAAATTCACCGAAGCGTCCGCTTTTATGCACCATTGGTTTCCCGCATTTGGGACATTTTTGGTCTGTTGTTTTTTCCTCTATCATTTTTCCTTCCTTGTCACAGGGACATGCGAATTTGCAGTCCGGATACGCAGAGCAGCTCAGAAACTTGCCGTTCTTGCCGAACCTGTACACGAGTTGCTTGCCGCAATCGGGACATAAGTACTCGCTCGGTGTCACTTCTGCTTTGGCATGTTCCATCTGTTCTGCTGCTGTTTTCAGATTTTGGCTGAAAGGACCATAAAAATCTTTTAGAACACCTGTCCAGTCAAGATGCTGCTCTTCTATTCTGTCAAGCTGTTCTTCCATATATCGCGTAAAAGCGATATCCATTACTTTCGGGAAATATTCGTTGAGCTTGTCTGTCACTACCTCGCCGAGATCGGTAGCCGCGAATTTTTTATCTACCTGCTTGACATATTCACGTTCCTGAATCGTGCTTATAATTGAAGCATAAGTGCTTGGCCTGCCTATGCCTTCCTTCTCAAGGGCTTTAACTAATGATGCTTCTGTGTACCTGGCAGGAGGTTTTGTGAAATGCTGCTCGGCTTTTATATCGACAGGCGCGAGTTCCTGACCGATATTCATCTTCGGAAGCTCCTGTTCACTCGATGATATAGACCAGACTTTTGTAAATCCGTCAAAGACAAGAATGTGCCCTGTTGTTCTGTAGCAGCATGGACCTATCGAAGTATCGGCTTTGATATTGATATTGGTGACATCCCATTTTGCGGATTCCATCTGGCATGCGACAAAACGACGCCAGATAAGGTCATATATTTTATATTGTTCATTTTTTAAAAATGATTTTATCTCTTCCGGTGTAATATCCACATCGGTCGGGCGAATCGCTTCATGTGCCTGTTGTGCATTTTTCTTGGAAGCATAAACCTTCGGTTTTTCAGGCAGATATTCAGGACCAAACCTGTTTTTTATATATTTTCGTGCATCCGAGATTGCCTCACCGGAAATATGAGTGCTGTCCGTTCTCATATATGTGATAAGTCCGAGCGATCCCATTGAGCCTAAGTCGATTCCCTCGTATAGCTGCTGCGCTATAGCCATGGTGCTTTTAGCGCTGTATCCAAGTCGATTTGCTGCTGCCTGCTGAAGTGTGGAAGTAATGAAAGGAGCCGAAGGATGTGACTGGGATTCCTTGGTTTGCAGGTCGTTCAGTATGAATTTAGCATCTTTAAGAGCATTGAAAATCCGTTCGGCCTGTTCTTTCGAGGAAACATGGAATTTTTCATCGCCAATTTGGTATAATTCACTTTTGAAGGCATTGTGTTTAATAAGCCATTCTGTCTGTTCCGCAATGGTAGGTCCCTTGCCATTCTCGACTTGTGAAGAAAGAAAATCAAGCCACTCTTTTGTATAATTTGCCTGCAAGTCGGCTGTAAAGACTGCCGGAATTAACCAGTATTCTTCAGGTTTGAATGCACGAATTTCTCGTTCGCGTTCGACAATTATCTTTACTGCAACTGATTGCACACGCCCTGCCGATAATCCCCTTGCAACTTTTTTCCAAAGTAACGGACTTATCTGGTAACCGACAATCCTGTCGAGAATACGACGAGCCTGTTGCGCCATTATTTTATTAATATCGAGTTTACCAGGCTCAGCAAAGGCTTGAGTTATCGCAGATTTTGTAATTGCGTTGAAAATAACACGGTATGTTTTTTCTTCGGGTATTTTCAAAATCTGGGCGAGATGCCAGGCGATAGCCTCACCCTCCCGGTCAAGGTCTGTTGCCAGATACAGCGTATCACAGCCTTTCATCGCTGTTTTCAGTGCTGATACGGTCTTTTGTTTGCCGGGCATAATGGCATATGTCGGCTCGAAATTATTTTCGATATCAACATTAATACCTTTCGAAGGAAGGTCGCGAACATGTCCCATAGATGCTTTGACTTCATATCCTGGGCCGAGATATTTATTTATTGTCTTGGCTTTTGCAGGTGATTCGACAATTACTAACGCTTTTTTCGAGCTTAATTTTGCCATATTTTTTCGAGATTATAATTATTGTGCGTTCTTCACACTTTTATCAATGTTTTCTATACAGATAAGAAAAAAACTGATTTACGAATCCGTTATCGGCGTTTTATCATAATAAATTTAGAAAGGGTAAATACATCCAATTTAACAGCCTGTCAAGAAGGAAATATTATTATTTTAAGATAAAAATCAATTTTTGTTCGAAGAAATGATATTTATCGCCTGTATGATTATAAGAAATCATGAATTAATAATAAGAATTCTTTTGTTTTCTTTTCATATCCTTTAAGAAACATATTACATCTAATATGTTGTGAAATTATACTATAATTATTATGTATATGCTTGTTATTATACAGATACAATATATATTATAGGACATTATAAAATTAAACAATTTCTTTTTTACCCCCCCTGCCGCATTAATTATAATAAATACTTCATTTTTTCTTTTAATGCTCGAATAGCTTTGCCGCGATGTGAGATGGAATTTTTTTCATTCTGAGTTAATTGCGCTACTGTTTTTTTCATAGAAGGAACAAAAAAGATAGGATCATAACCAAAACCATTCGTACCGACTTCATTATTTATTATAATTCCTTCAAGTGTTCCTGTTGATTCGATAATTATTTTTTCCGGACTTGCCAGGCACATGCAGCAAACGAATCGAGCTGTTCGTTTTTCCTGTGGTACATTTTCAATAAGTTTAATTACCTTTGTTATATTCCGATGATCTATAAGAGTTCTTTCTTCGTCTTTTAATTTTGGGCCTGAAAATCTTGCTGAATTCACTCCGGGAGCGCCGTTTAGAGCATCTATTTCAAGTCCTGAATCATCAGCTAATGTCAGGCATTGAGAAGATTTCGCATAACCAAGAGCCTTTTTGCGTGCGTTTTCTTCAAATGTTTTGCCATCTTCTTCTATTTCTTTTATGGATGCGAAATCTTTAAGGCTGAGCAGCTTTATTTCTTCACCCAGGCAGCTTTGTATCTCGATGATTTTACCTGGATTAGTTGTAGCAATTAATATTTCTTTCATATTATAGGACATATACATTATTTCCTTTCATACTCTAACACCCTGCTAATTATTATAACATTAGTGAAAGATTATTGTATTTTTCTCTTTTAAAAAATATAAGATTATATTAGATATTTTAATATAGATATACTATATGTATTATTTGATATATATATAACTATATATATTTTTTGAAGAATGACTATTATTTTAATTATTAATCTCTATCTTTTTTTTACTCTTCTATCTATTTAATACAACTGCTTGCAATAATAATTATTAAGAGTTTTAAAATTTTATTATCGTCCCATAGTTTGTGGTAACGCAATTAAAAATATATTTTTCAAGTTGTGTTTTTGTTTTTATCGCTTCTTTGCTTCCAACACAATATTTGTATCGATAGCTTTACTTTTGAGATTTTGTTCTTGTTTTAACATGGCAAAATATCTACTATCTCATTATCGACACAGAGGAAAGGCCAATGCAGGAGTGCGACCCGAGCGCTGATCCCGATGCTATACGGCACAACAGGTTCGGTATAATTCCGGACTCGTTTGCCTTTTGTGCTGGAAGCCATAATGCGATAAACGCATTTATTTAAACAATTTATTCCCCAAACCTTAGGAAGATAATAATTAGTTGTTAACTCTACTGCATGTACTTTATGTAAGTTATTGGATTTAACGCTTAAAAGACAACAACATGTTTGTATATAATATAACTGCTATTATTGATGATAGGACAACGCTGGGAAGCAACACGAGTGCCATCAATAGCCGCATACGACATGGGGCGGTATCTCTTGTTGTTTCGCCCTTTTATGACAAATATATGTTGTTGCCAACAATGCGATAAATCCATCTTTTACAAACCTTTAATGATTACACAACCTTTATATCACCAACTTATTTAAGAGTTGAACTTAATTAAAAGGATATGAAAAGATAACATAGTTTACTGTTATAACTGATAATGGTTTGAGCGTATATATTAAATAAGGTTTATTAATGTTTCACGTGAAACATTGTTTAAATACAAAAATATTTTTATTATGAATTAAGCTCTATGATATGGTGGTATGGATGATATAGGTAATCATTTCGGAATAGGCAAGGTTTATTTGATAGAATATATTCTTAGATTTCCTTTTGTCTCATAAAAACAATGTTTCACGTGAAACATTTTCTTAAATAATCAATTTTTGTTTTGCATTTTTACAGAAATACTTTTTAATATTCCGAAATATATATCAGTCTGTTTATGTTACAGCTTTTAATTATATATTAAAATGGTAATTTGTTTAATTGATGGAGCAATTTATGATCGAAGCAAAAAAAGAAAAACCTCGTCATCTCGGCAGGGGACTTGAATCATTATTAGGTCCTATAACTGTCATTTCTAACGATAAAAATGAATTGATAACAGATAGACAAATCCATCCTAACCTGCCTTCAGATAAGGAGTTAGGAACTTCTTTCAGGGAAATTGATATAGATAAAATCAAAGTAAATCCATACCAGGCACGTACAGTTTTTAACGAAATGGAATTGAATGATCTTGCTAATTCGATTAAGACAAATGGAGTTATACAGCCTATTATCGTAAGGCCTGTAGGGCAGGGATATGAGATTATCGCCGGAGAAAGACGTTTTAGAGCTTCTCAGATAGCTTCGCTTCGTACAATACCTGCTATAGTGAGAAAAGCAAACGATGAGCAGATGCATGAGTGGTCTTTAATTGAGAATATTCAGAGAGTAGATTTGAATCCCATAGAAAGAGCCAAAGCATACCGTGAATATCTTAATGCTTTTTCTCTAACTCAGGCACAAGCTGCGGAAAGGCTTGGTGAAGACAGGTCAGTTGTTGCTAACTACTTGCGTTTACTGGACTTACCACAGGAAATAAAACAACTTTTAGCTGATGGAAAACTTAGTATGGGTCATGCAAGAGCAATTCTTGCTCTGCCAACAGATGACCTACGACGTAAGCTGGCCAATAGAGCAATGGCAGGGCGTCTGAGTGTCAGAGAGGTAGAGAAATTAGTAAGAAGGTATCTTACTTCAACAGGTCAAGAAAAGAATAATATTAGATTGAAACCAACGAATATTATCGACCTGGAAAAGAAGTTAGCAAGCCAGCTTGCAACTAAAGTGAATATAGAAACACGGAAAAATGGTCAAAAAGGTAAAATTATCATTGAATTCTACTCATTGGATGAATTTGATGGTATTCTCGAAAGGCTTGGCCTGACAAATGGCGAGGAAATATAAATTTTAAATATGAAATAAATTTATTGTTAAGAAAAATAATGGAATATTGTATAATAATACGTTGTATCAATATTATAAACAATGATTTTTTAAAATATTTTGTGAAATAGTTATATATTTCAGGAGGATATATCATGTATCGCAGATTGTTCATATCATTAGTATTCTCGCTTTCTTTTTTAGTACCTACAAATAGTTTGCATGCAGAAAATCAAGAACTTCCATCTTTTGTTCAAATAATTTCAGAAAGCACGCCGCAACAAATCCAGGAATTATTACAAAACAATATGATGGATGTTAATACTAAAATAAATGATTTAGACTGGACACCACTTCATGCGGCTGTAAGATTCGGCAGAAAAGATGTTATTGACTTAATTCTCGATAAGCAGCCAGATTTAAATGCAAGAGATAAATTAGGACAAACGCCTTTATATTTGGCAATTGAAACAGGTAATAAGGAAATCGTAGAAACTCTAATTTCCAGGGGAGTAAATGTAAATATAGCAACTAATAATGGTGATAATCCACTTTCTATGGCTGAAAAAATAGGTTTGAGCAACATTAGAGATATCCTTGTGCAGCATGATGCTACACTACCTGAACCAGGTGCAATAAATCAAGGTATGCCGGGCAGCCGCAGGGGAATGCCAGGAGCAAATGCTATGTTTCCTGGTAATATGAATTCAAGAATGGGGGGGCCAGGTGATAACAATATAAATATGGATCCAGCAATTGGCCAGATGGATCAAAATGTCACAGCGACAGCAGGGACACCTGATAATATGATTATGCCGGTAGAACAATTTGAGAACTCAGTTTCAGGTTTCATTAATTTAGAACCGAACGAAGTCAAAGCAAGAATACAGAATTATGAAGGACTTGAGAAAGCTGTTGCGGATGTTGCAGATGGCAGCAAGTCATCATTGCGTCAATGGAGAAGAGCAGCAGAAGATAACAGGACTACTTTAATCAATGCCGTCAGAAGACAATTCGAGGATGAAGTAGAATTTGCCAAGAAAATTGCTGAAGAAGAAAAAGCGGTTAAAACCGTAGCAAAAGCAGATGAGTTGATAGCGGCAAGAAAAAAAGCGTTTATCGCGATTAGCAATGAAGTAAGGAATGACCAACAACAGAGGGAAAGGCAAAATACCGGAACGACAACAAGTTCACGAAGATCAAGAGGAACAACTGCAATGCCTATGACAACAACAAGAGGAAGCAGGCGAGGTACTTCACAAAACACGACTAATATAACCCCCCCTGTAGCAGAAGAGCCTAAATCGACTTATGCATCCGGAATACAAACTGAGGTAGATACATGGCTGAACGCAAGTATTGAAAATGCTGGCGGCAGAATGAGTTTAATGGAGTCTGTGACCAGCAAAATCATTTCTGAGATTAGTTCTCTTAAACAAATCGCGGAAGGAGAAAACGCCAATAAAACCATAGCTGCGATAGACGGGCTGCTTCTTGCAAGACAAAACGATTACAATGAAGTTAGAAACGAACTTGAGAAAATACAGCAGGAGCAGGGGACTCCGATTATTACAGATATGCCCGAAACGTTGATAGATGCTCCGATCCAGGATATGACTACAGGAAGAGGAAGAAGAGGCAGATAGAAATATTCACAGATTCTGAAAGACTCATTAATATAATAATAGTAGATATATATAAATAATATTATAGAATAATATTCATGCGTTTTGTTTGTCAGCGAGTTCTTGAAGCACATGTAAAAGTCCGTGACGATACAGTCGGTCGAATCGGAAGGGGACTTTTAGTTTATTTAAGCATAGGCAGGAACGATAACGAAACCGATGCACAATTTATGTCTGACAAGCTCGTTAATCTTCGCATCTTTGCTGATAACGAGGATAAAATGAACCTCAGCGTTCAAGACATAAACGGCTCAATTTTACTTGTCAGCAATTTTACTCTTCATGGTGACTGCCGCAAAGGTCGACGTCCGGGCTTTGATGGAGCTGCCGATCCGCAGCAAGCACAGAGGCTATATGAAAAAGTTGCAGAAATGATAAGAGCATCAGATGTTCCTGTCGAGAAGGGCGTTTTCGGTGAACACATGCTTGTGAGCAGTATCAACGACGGCCCGGTAAACTTTATTCTCGAAAGCTCAAGGATTTTCTAAAATTGGCTTTGTTTCACGGTATAGTCAACACCAGCGCAGTCTGGCTGATATAAATGACCATATATTATATAGCGAGTATAATTTTGTCTGTGCAGGCTATATTTTATGTAATTTTTCTAACGAAGCGGCTGATATTGCGCACTGCCTGTCTCAATCGCTGCTCATTTTCTACCAGAGCGATTCGCATGTAGTTTTCGCCATTTTCGCCGAAAGCGCGACCGGGGGAAATTACAACATCAGCATTCTCCAGTAAATCTATTGCAAAATCGAGACTGCTTTTGCCCTTTGAATGTTCCTGCGGTACTTTTGCCCATACAAACATCGAAGCACGCGGCTTTTCAACTTCCCAGCCGATTCTTTGCAAGCCTTCACAGACTACATCACGCCTGGCCTGGTATTTCTGGTTCTGTATGGTAATTTCCTCATCGCATTCCCTCATAGCTATAATACCTGCAATTTGAATAGGCTGAAATATGCCGTAATCATAATAGCCCTTGATAGTAGCAAGGTAATTGACCATGTCTTTATTGCCTGCGATAAAACCGACACGAAAACCAGCCATATTATAGGGCTTACTTAAAGTTGTAAATTCTACGCCTACATCTTTTGCTCCCTTAACAGAGAGAAAACTTGGCGCTTTATAGCCGTTGAAGCATGTTTCGCCATAGGCGAAATCGTGAATTACAGCTACACCAAACCTTTTTGCCAATTCGACGACCGGTTCGAAAAAACCTTCATCAACTGTCATTGCAGTCGGATTATGAGGATAATTAAGAATCATCAGCTTTGGTTTAGGGTAGAGATGCTCTATTACCATAGCGATTCTCTTGATAAAAGCCTCATCATTGCCCAGCGCTACAGAAACAACGTTTCCGCCTGCAAGCGCTACTGCGTAGTTATGTATTGGAAACGCCGGGTCAGGTACTATCGCGGTATCTCCAGGCCCCATCATTGCCAGACATAAGTGGCTGAAACCTTCCTTCGAACCTATACAAGCCAGAACTTCTTTTTCTGGATCGAGTGTTACGTTCCATTTCCTCTCGTATTTTTTTGCTATCTCAAGAAGCAGGCCTTTAATACCTTTTGATGCACTGTATCTGTGATTGCGTTTGTCTTTTACCGCTTCTATTAACTTATCGATAACAACCTGCGGCGCACCATCAGTGGGATTGCCCATAGCCAAGTCAATAATATCAGCTCCTTCCTGACGTTTGGCGAGCTTAATTGCGTTCAGTCGCCCGAATAAGTAAGGAGGAAGTCGGGTTATGCGCTGTGCAGGTTCGATTTTTATATCGTTTTCATTTTTTATTTTCAATTCTGTCATAATAATTCCAATATTAAGAAATCTTCTCAAATTTTAATACTTTACCTATATTACAATCGGACAGTGTATATAAATTACATAAATTTTCAATTGTTTTGTACAGGAGAAAATTGAAATGTTGTCCTTTAAGGAAAATTGTAATAAAAAGTTAAAAAATAGAATTTTAAATAACCTTAAAATCTGCTCCGAAAACTTCGGCAGTGAAAAGGCTAACTTCTGTTTTCGGGTCTTTCCATGCATCTGATTCGAGTCCTGCTTTATGGGCGCAGCAGTATGAGAGAAATTCCTCTTTGGTCCAGCCTGTTTCAGTTGCTACCTGCGGCAGGAAACATCCCGATGCAAATCCTCTTTTAATATAAATACCATCTATACCGAGTCTCAAACTTAACGGGTCATCCGTTTTCTTTAACGGCGAGAGAACAGATATTTCTATATCAAGCTTATTTAACTCGCCTGCTTTTATGCGATTTCCTTCAAAACGAGGATCTTCTGATGCCGAAGCTATCGTCATTTCAGCGACCAGCTCGATTAAAGGTATGTCGGAAATAAACCTGCCTATGCAGCCTCGAAGTCTTTCGTGGTTTTTCAATGTGACGAAGCAGCCGCAGTGAGAGTTCATCTCAGGATCATCTGATTTCGGGACAGGTTTCGGCTTATGTGTTATTAAAGCCTCTAAAGTGTCACGCGCGATTTTGAGCAATGTGTTTTTCTGTTTATCATTCATAATTCAACTCTAATAATTGCGCGGGCTGGAAGCTCGCGACACGAAAAACGATTAGTGCATCCATTTTATCACAAGGAAACCGCCAATCAATAATATACCGAAAGCAAGCGAGAACCAGTTGAAATACTTTTCTATAAAAGGTCTGATTTTTTCACCTTTCCAGCCCATGAGACCAGCTACAATGAAAAATCTTGCGGAGCGGCTTATTGCCGAAGCGATAAGAAAACCCGGGAAAAATATTCCGGCTGCACCAGCTGATATTGTGCACACTTTATACGGCAGGGGAGTAAAACCGCACGTAAAAACTATCAAGAAATCCCATTTATCATACCATGTCTGAAACTTTGCGAAATTTTCTTCTGTTAGTCCAATCCAGCTAAGATGAGCGAATACCCATGTACTTATTGCTTCCCAGAGATACATCCCGATGCAATATCCCAATATTCCACCCAGCACGGAAGCTATCGAGCAGGCCATCGCGAATCTGAACCATTTTTTCGGCGCTCCGAGTGACAGTGGCGCAAGTAATACATCAGGCGGGACAGGGAAGAAACTCGATTCCGCAAAACTCAGAGCGAACAAGGCAGTCGGGCCGTGTTTTGTATCAGCGAAATGAATCACCCAGTCATATAATCGCCTGTGCCAGTGCCACCAGGGAACAGATTCGTAGCTTGGTGGCGCCGGCGATGTTCGAGCGGAAATAATGTTATTTGTTTCTCGCGTATCATCCTTTGGCATTGATTAGTCTTTCGATTTGTCAAATAAAGTTGGATTTGTGTCTTTTTGTTCTGAAACTGGTTCTGGTTTGTTTTTATTTTTACCTGAAGGAAATTCGATGATTTTTATTTTATTTTCTTTTTTATGTCGCGGTTTCTCCTCCTGCCTAAAATCGGCGGGAATAAAAGGAATTAAACCATCTTTGCATGCCTGCTCCTGAACTTCCCTCGGAGCATCGCGAATATCTACAATCATACCATCGACCTCAAACATCCATACAAGCGGATTATCAGCAAGCAAAGAGTCAAGGCACCATTCCGGGTCCATCGGGAAAATATCAAGCTCATCACGAATCTGCTTCGATTTACTCAGCATTGTATTTTGTGATACTCCGAATACATCCGCAATCTGCGAAGATTTCATATAAGGACTAAACGATGGGTCATCAAGAAAATTAACCATTCCTATCGCATGTACTATTCCGCTTGCCCAGCTTTCAGGCTTGCCTTGATCTAAGGGCGCACCCGAATCATAAATCTCTATAGTCATATCATGACATAATGCCCAGTATTCCTCATTCAGGTATTTTGCGCAAAAAGGCTCAAGCAGATTAAGAATTGTATCAACCGATTTTTCAAGCTGTGCATTAAGCCTGACTTTTTGCAAATCTATCTGACTTTTTTTCGTTTTCTTTTTTTTCATTTTCAAATTTTCCTGCCGGACCTCCGGCTGTAAACAAAACCGCGAATCTTGTTATGAACGCACCTAATAAAACATAACCGAAAATCACCTGAAATGTAAGAAAAATATGCAGAATGATTCTGTGAATTTTAACATGTTTAATTTAATATTTTCTGGAATTTCTGCAGTAAATCGCGGTCTTCTTCTGAATCTGCCGACTCTTCAAGAATTTTATATAATTTTGTTGTTTCTGATTTAGGGAGTTTACTCAAAATATCCCAGAAATTATCCCTGACCTGTTGTATATTGTTTCCTTTTGTAATGAAATTGACGAAGCTGATGGCAATTGCAGCAGCGGCTTCTTTATCTGGTGAGTCAATAAAAATTTGTTTCGCTTCGGCTATTGCTTTTGATTTATCCTCTATATTTTCTTGAGTGGACATCGTAAACTTAATTATGGTATCCATAGCTTTAATCAGTTCTTCGGGAATAGGATTTCCTTCAAGTTTTCTCTTGATGGGATAGGCAAGATAATAAATTGTCAATCCTTTTGGTTTAGAGCAAATATCTTTGAACAAAGGTAAGGCATCCTTCCAGTTGAATTCTATACATGCATTCCCAATTGCAGTAATACCTCTTTGCTTAGAGAGCATATCGAAATATTCTTTTTTTGCCTGTTTTCTTAAAGGTCCATGAGTGAGACAAGCCGTGGCTGTATTTTTAATTGTATTATTTTCGGAATAGTAATAACGTCGCAGAAGTTCTGTGCTTTTTTGTGTTTGTATTTCGTTTAATAACAGGATATTACGTACTAAATCTTTTTCATTACATGTTTGAACTGCCCGCTCAATTGTATCGACAGCTTTATCACCAAATTCTGATAATAAAGGCGGAACAGAATTCGCTGTCATGTAACCTTTATCTTGAATATAGAGACCATCCATTAGCAGTTTAATACGATCATCTCCGCCTTCGAGGTTTAATCCTCTTCGCAGAAATTCCTGTACATAAAGAGTGGTATTCGTGAACCAATCGAAGCCCTGACCTTTCCCCATATATACTGGTTTTGTAAAATACTCCTGCTCGAGTTCAAGCCAGGGTATTTTTTCAATAAAGTTTTCTGAAAGAGTATTCTCATTTTTTATAATAACTTGGTCGATGTAGGTATATTTTATTTCATAGTTAAGATTGTCATATGATAATTCTCTTTGTTGTGGTAGGTTTAAATATTCTTTATGACTTTGACGAAGAACGAGTCTGTAGCCGTCATAGCCGCTAATTTTTAATGTTGGTTTTTCGTCACACTGCATAACTTCCCATTTCGGTTCCCATTTTGAAAAAACATGCAAAACATCTATTGCGTAATCAGGTAGAATCACTCCATTGCTGTCTGCCTGAGAACTCACTAATTTTCCAATATTTTCATTAGTTATACTTTCTGATGCAGGAGCCTGTGATTTACATCCATATAGTATGGAAATAAAGGAAAGAAAGACTATGAACGGGATTTTCTGAATTTTTTCCATTTCTTAATATCCAATAACGAAGCTTCTCTTGCATATCGTCATTATATATTCAAGCCAATCGTGGAGAAAGTAAAAAGTATGTAAAAAATTCAAGGTGAAAAAAAATGACAAGCAACCGTTGACTTAAACCTTTAAGTATGCTATATTACGCTATTCTTGATTTTTTACTAAAAACAGGTTAGTTTAATGAAAAATAGATTTTGAAGAGAATAAAGAGATGAAATTTAATATTGAAGACACTCGAAAAAATGCAGCTCCGACTGTTCAGGCACTTATCAAAAGCAAAACTGTCAGTCTGGAAAATGTAAAAGACTGGCTCAGAACGATTTACGAAATTCGTTATTTTGAGGAGAAGGTTTTCGACCTGCTCGGTCAGAACATCATAAAGGGCGCATCGCACCTTTATGCCGGTGAGGAAGCAGTAGCGACCGGTGCGATAGCAGCGATTGAGAGGGGTGATGTAATCGGCTCAACCCATCGCGGGCATGGTCATTGCGGCGCTATCGGCAATAAATACGCCGACAATGAAAAAGAACGCCAGGACCACTGGAACCAGATGATGGCTGAACTGATGGGCAAAGAGACGGGCTACTGCAAGGGCAGAGGCGGCTCGATGCACATTGCTGAAGTCTCAAAATGCCATAATCTCGGCTCAACTGGTATCGTAGGAGGCAACCAGGCTCCTGCGGTTGGAGCAGCTCTCGCTGAGAAATATAAGAATACAGGCAAAGTCGTACTCTCTTTCTTCGGTGATGGAGCGACAAATACGGGCAGCTTCCACGAGGCTATGAATATGGCTTCAACATTAGCTGTGCCGCTCGTTGTTATTGTAGAGAATAACCTTTATGGAATGAGCGTGCCTTTTTCAGGCAGTGAAGTTGAAGGAGCGGTTCGAGCAAGTAATATCGAAGATATTGCTGTAAGGGCCGGAGCTTATGACGTACCCGCGATGATAGTTGACGGTCAGGACGTATTAGCGGTATTTCTTGCGGTTCAGGAAGCTGCGAAAAAAGCCAGAAAAGATAACCAGATGATTTTTATCGAGGCAAAGACCTATCGCTGGTATGGTCATAGCCGAAGCGACCCGAGAGAATATAGAACCAAGGACGAGGAAAAAGCATGGCATGACAGAGATCCGATTAATGTTCTTCGGGATAAGCTGCTGAACGGAAAACTTTGCACCCTCGAGCAGTTGGATGCAATAAAAGACAAAGCTTTTAAAACAATAGAAGATGCGACTAAGTTCGCAATGGATAGTCCGTGGCCGAATCCGGCGGATTTTGCAAAGGACGTGTATGTCGAGGAAAGTTACACACGCGATATTATCGATGCTGACAAAACAGCTTCGGCAAAGGCAGCAGAAGCAACGGAGGCTTTCAAGAAACACGTTGCTTCATCGACAGCAAAAACAAAAAAAGAAGCCGCAGAGCAGGCACGCGGTGAAATTAAATCCAGATTCAATATGGACATAATGAATATAGCCCAGGCTGTCTCGCTTGCCCAGGCTGAAGAGTTGAGAAGAGATAAAAATGTTATTGTCATGGGGGAGGATGTCGGTTTGTACGGCGGAGCTTATCAGGCAACTCGCGGACTTTTGAAGGAGTTCGGAACCGAAAGAGTTATTGACACAGCAATTTCCGAAGCTGCTATCGCAGGCGCAGCAGTCGGAGCGGCCCTTCGAGGCATGAGACCGGTCGCTGAAATTATGTATGTCGATTTCGTAACAATCGCGATGGACCAGCTTGTTCACGTCGGCGCTTATAATCGCTACATGTTCGGCGGAAAAGCGAAAGTGCCGATGGTTCTGAGAACCGAAGGCGGCGTAGGAAGATGCATCGCCGCACATCATTCGGAATCGCTCGAAGCATGGCTCATGCACGCGCCTGGTCTTTATGTTGTAATGCCCTCGACGCCTTACGATGCAAAAGGTTTGCTTAAGGCCGCTATCCGCAGCGATAATCCTGTCGTTTTCATCGAGCATAAAGCGACATATGGCCAGCTTGGCGCTTTGCCGGAAGGGGATTATATTATCCCGCTTGGCGTAGCGGATATAAAAAGAAAAGGAACAGATGCTACAATTGTAAGCTACAGCAGGATGGCGATGTGGTCACTCGAAGCTGCGAAAATTCTCGCGGAAAAACACAATATTAGTGTCGAAGTAATCGACCTGCGCACATTAAAACCGATGGATATTGATACTGTAGCAAAATCTGTTCGTAAAACAGGACGTCTTGTTACAGTTAGCGAAGGCTTCTGTATCTGCGGCGCAGGCAGGGAAATAAGCGGCCGGTATATGGAGTACGAATTTGAGGATGGCTCGCACGGCTTCGATTATCTCGATTCGGCGCCTGTGAACCTCGCGGCAGCGGATGTCCCGCCGCCCATGAGTGAGCCGCTGGAACTGGCAAGCATTCCGAGTGTTGAAAGAATCGTAAAGGCTGTCTTAAATATTGTATAACAATTTCATGTATATTCACATAAGATAAAAGATTACACATTTGAGGATTTATAAATGGCGAAAGAAGTTAGATTACCTCAGCTCGGTCAAACAATGGAAGAAGGGACAATAGTGAACTGCCTCGTTAAAGTGGGCGACCTTGTTAAAAAAGGTGATGTAATTTTCGAAGTAGAAACCGACAAGGCGACTCTGGAGATGGAATCGCCAACTGAGGGATTTGTAAAATATATCCTTGTCAAAACAGACCAGACTTTACCAGTCGGTGAGCCGATGCTTGTACTTGGCGATAAGGATGAAACAGTTTCTCAGAGTTTTATTAACTCGCTTTCAGGTGCCGCATCAGCGCCGCAATCAGTTCAGGCGGAAGTGTCTGCTCAGGTGGAGACTGTTCCAATTGATATGGAAATTGAAAAATCTTCCGGTAAAATCATGGCTTCACCTCGCGCAAAAAAATTAGCCGCCGATCTTGGCGTTGATTTGGCAAAAGTTACAGGCACTGGACCTGCCGGAAAGATTACCGAACAGGATGTCAAAGACGCAGCAGAAACAAAGCCTGCCGCACATGTACCAGCAGTGCAGGGTAAAATCAAACTCGGTCAATCTTTTCCGGTTAATAGACTGCAGAAAATAACTGCCGAGAGAATGCTCAAATCGAAGCGTGAGATACCATGCTTCTATCTTACAGTCAAAGCTGATGTCACCAACATGGTCGAGCTGCGAAACAGGTTGAACCAGAGCGGCGATATAAAATACTCTTATAACGATTTTATAATCAAAGCGATCGCGACAGGTCTTGAAAAATATCCGGTTATGACAGGTCAGATTGATGGTGACAATATCAAATTGCAGGAATCTGTCAATATAGGCCTCGCAATTTCCGTACCAGATGGCCTTGTCGCGCCGATTCTAAAGGATGTGAACAAAAAAGATATAAAACAGATATCAAGTGACAGTAAAATACTGATTGATAAAGCTCGCAGCAGCAGGCTTGCTCCCGCAGATTTGGAGGGCGGCTGCATAACAGTCAGTAATCTCGGCGCTTTCGGAATAGATAATTTTATCCCGATTGTTGTTCCGGGACAGTGCAGCATCCTCGGTGTAGGAAAAATTACTGATACATGCGTTCCCGATAATGGAAATATCCTCGTACGCAAATTAATGAACATGACACTTTCAGTTGACCACAAAGTTGCAAATGGAGCTTATGCGGCACAATTTCTGGACTACGTTCACAAATTGCTGGAAGATGTCTCGACCTTCGACATCGGTCGATAAATGTCGAATTTCAGAAAACGATAAAGATATATAATATGGCTGGTAAGCTTAAAGCTGTTCAGTTGCCGGAAATAAATAAGGCTTTTCCAAAAGCCCCCGTCATTGGTGTTTTTGCAGCTTCTGATCCTCGTATCGACAGTGACAGCAGGCTCCGCTGTAAAAACATCGTGAAGATGGCCGCAGATACAATCAGCGGTTCAGTCGTCCTGCCGGATAAAACACCTGTCACTGTAGTATATTCGACAGTTTTAGTCGATGGTGAATCACAGGCTGATATTGTCGCACAGCAGTTTCGCAAAGCAGGTGTTGATATACTGATTTGTGTCCCCGATACATGGGCATTCCCGCAGCTTACCGCTATCTCGCTGCTTCAGCAGTTTCCTTCGAATACTCCTTTTAATATTACATGCGGCAACAGCGGCCCAAAACCGGGCGTTGTTTATGCTCATGCGCTGAACGGCGCAATAAGTCAGTATGGTCGATTGGCTGCTCTCAATGTCGGGACATGGCCGGACAAGGGAGCGAATCCGCAAATGACAGACCAGACAGCAAAGAGTTTGATTGACTGGTGTTACGCCGCTGTTACGAAAGTAGGATTACAGGGACGCAGGGTAGTAATTTTTGGTCATGATTCGATGGGAATGGAAACTGCGATGGCGCATATTATCCCGACAAGAAATACTTTCGGTCTTGAAATCACCCGCCTGGATATGAAGCTGCTCGCAGACATGCTCACGAAAAAAGCATATGATAAAAATGAGCTTAAACAATTGCGAAGCTGGATTGATGAACATATAGACAAGCGTCTTGAGCTTCGTGACCAAGCCGACAGTGAGCGATTTAATAAATCCCTAGCAATGTACATAATAGTTCGTAATCTGATGGCTGATTTGAACGCGGTCGGAGGCGGATTTATGAGTCAGCTCGAGTGGGGTTCGGATTTACGAGGAATCCCGCTTCCTGTCGCCGATGCGATGGAGTCGATTTTTAACAGCACATTCGACCATAACGGAAAAAAAGCTCCGCTTCCATTTGCTACCGAAGCGGATGTTCAGGGCCTTTTAACGATGCTTTTTATGACATATCTTTCGGGTGGTAATCCGCCGCTGTTTATGGACTTCAGAAAGGTATGGAGCGCACAGGAAATTTCCGACCTTGCTAAAAAGACCGGCATAAAGTCGCTGGACAAAAAGGCTGACTGGTTCAACAAAGGTCTGGTTGATGGTGACAATTCGGGAAGTGCATCGTTTGACTGGGCTGCAAAACCAGGCGCTTCCATTAAAGAAATACTTGGCAATGTAATTATGCCTCTGGCAGATGACGGTTATTTCCCGGGCGGGGGCAACTCAGTGACATTTATGACGCCTGCAGGCATCGAAGGCATCGCCGCGAGGATTGCATACAGCAGCATTACAGGATTGTTCAGTATGATTTGGGATCAGGCGAAGACGACTGAAGTGCCGAAAAAACTCGCTCAGGCTATGTGTAATTTAACAAATCCGACATGGCCTCATACTTTCGTTGTCCCCAAATACGCCAGCATGATGGAATACAAACAATATCCGCCTGCGAACCATTTCCATATGACATGGGATTTACCAGTTGCAAGATTACAATACTGGATGGATTTAACAAACGTTTTAAGCGTTACACCCTGGGCTGCACGTCCAAAATTCATAGAAGGACTCGACAGGCCTGAGCCTTTAATGCACATCATCAATGGCGGCTCCGATGCCTTCAAGATGCTTAGCCGGTGAGCCGGATTTCTTTTATATTGAACATTTTGTGCAGATTCGGTGTAATTAACTTCTGTAAGAATGTATGATAGAAATGCAGGAGTATTTATGACTAATCATTCGGCAGCATCGGAGAATAAGGCTTTAATCGGTATTATTATATCAATTGTCTGCATTGTCGGTGTCATCGCAGTTTTGCGATTCGATGCAACTGGCGAAAAAGGCAGCGGGCTTGGCTCTGATTTTGAATATAACATCGAAGAGCTGTCTAAAATTGACCCGAACCTGATAATTTTTAAGGACTCTGCATCACCCATTAATACCGGATTTTCTGTAACACATGCGATAGCGGTCGATAAAACAGGAGCAATTTATGTCTCCGGAGATAATTCTATTCGAAAATTTGACGACAAAGGTACCAAACTCGATGAGATAAAGTTGAAAGCCGAGCCGCAATGTCTGGCGATTGTAAACGAGCAAACGGGAGAGGATGAGCAAAACAGTCTGACAATTTATGTTGGATTGAAAGACCATGTTGAAATATATCAAAGCGGGAAACTGATAAAAACATGGCAAAGCCTCGGTGACAAAGCTGTTCTGACGAGTATTGCAGTTTCTGATGAAGATGTATTTGTCGCTGATGCAGGCAATCGCGTAGTAATTCGTTTCGATAAAGATGGGAACATTGTAAATAAAATTGGTGAAAAAGACCAGAGCAGAAATATTTCGGGTTTTGTTATACCAAGTCCATATTTTGACCTTGCTGTCGGCAGGGATGGACTTCTGCGAGTTGCAAATCCCGGAAAACAATGCATAGAAGCATATACTTTCGCAGGCGATCTTGAATTCTCGTGGGGTGAGTATTCCAATAAAATCGAAGGTTTCTGCGGCTGCTGTAACCCGGTTAATTTCGCAATATTATATGGTGACGACCCTTCAGGTGACAATGATAGATTTATAACCTGTGAAAAAGGCTTAACAAGAGTAAAAGTTTATGACAATGAAGGAAAATTTGTCGGAGTCGTAGCCGGTCCCGCGCAATTGATAGAAGGCGGAAAAGTCGAAGTTTGCGACTCGCCAGAAGAATGCCAAATGGGCGGTTTTGACGTAGCAGTCGATTCGACAGGCAGAGTAATTGTGCTGGATACCATTGAAAATACCATTAGAATATTCTCAAGTATTGAAAAGTAGTTAAAACGGCACAGATTTTAGATATAAAGCCGTTGAATAATTGAGGTTACTCTTATGAAACGTTTTTTCCTAATAACAATAATTGTACTCCTGATAATTCCTTTGGATGGTTACAGTCAAGTTACCGGTAAAAAAACCGACCGTAAATTCCTGCGCGTGATCATGTCAACGGACTTTCCACCGATAGGCGTTGTCAAGGGCGGTGATGCACCCAACACGATGAAAAGTGATCCGGATGATATGCAATCGATGGTTCGTTTTCTTTTATATGCCAATGAGTTTGACATCGAGGGATTGATAGCTTCATCAGGTACGTTTGCCAATATAGCCAATAAAAAAAATATACTGGATGTGCTCGGCCGCTACGAAATGGTTTATTATAACCTCAAAAAACATGATCCCAATTATCCCGCCGCTGACTATCTGCGTTCGGTCACCTTCCAGGGTCTTACCGGCACCTGGGGTAAATCAGTCAGCAATAATATTGGAGCCGGCAAAGACAGTGAGGCTTCGGAAGCGATTATAAGGATAGTTGATAAACCTGATCTCCGTCCGGTTTGGATTGATGTCTGGGGCGATTGCAGCAATATAGCGCAAGCTGTCTGGAAGGTACAGAATACACGCAGCGATGCCGAGTTGAAAACCTTCCTTAGCAAGATACGTATCCATCAAATCGCGCATCAGGATGACACTATCGATTGGCTGCTCAAGAATTTTCCGGATTTGTTCATTATTTATTCGAGAACGACTTATCAGGGTATGTTCGGCGGCTCTGACCCGATTTCTAACCTCGCCTGGATTAACGAGAACATTCGTAATAACCATGGTCCTCTCTGCGATGTATACCCGCATGAAGGAATCGGGTGCACCGGCGTGTGTGAAGGGGATTCACCATCGTTCCTGCATCTGGTAAGCGCAAATCGCGGGCTCAACAATCCGGAAGATCCCACCCAGGAAAGCTGGGGCGGGCAGTTCAAACGCGATGGCACAACTAATCATTATGTTGATGGACCCGGCAGATCGACTATCTCCAAATGGCGTAAAGACTACCAGAAAGAGTTTGCTGAACGTGCAGATTGGTGTATAAGTCACTGATAATATGGAACCTTGTTTGACATAAAATAGTAGTAAATATTAAACCAAAATAAAGGTGAAGGAGAAAATATGATTAAGATATGTTATCATTTATTTTTATGCTTTCTATTTTCGCTTGTGCTGAACAACACATTATTCTCTGCCGAGCTTAAGCCGCGGCTTGTTGTGCTTACGGACATTTCGCCAGATAGAGTTGAACCTGATGACATGGAATCTATGATTCGTCTTCTTGTACATGCCGACCTGTTTGAAATCGAGGCTCTTATTCACTCGACCGGCTGGAGTGTAGCGGGCAACGCCGGAGATACTGGAATAAATCTGATTAAAGAAGATATCGACTTATACCAAAAAGATTTACCTAATCTGATGAAACGTTCCAATCAGGAGGGACATTTACATGATAATGACAAACAGGAAATCGGGTACTGGCCGAGTCCCGACTATTTGAGGTCGCGTACTATGTTAGGAAGTAAAAACAGGGGACAGCGGTTTATCGGCGCAGATAATAATTCCGATGGCAGCAGCAAAATTATCGAATTAGCTGATGAAGATGACAGCCGTCCTATCTGGGTAACTGTATGGGGCGGAGGCAACACGCTTGCGCAGGCTTGCTGGAAAGTACAGCAGGAACGAACGTCGGAACAGCTCAAAGCGTTTCTCAAAAAGATTCGCGTATATACGATAACGGATCAGGATGGTGCGCAAAAACCCGGCAATACAATCACTTGGGCGGAAAGCTCTCACCAGTGGATGCGCAGAGAATTTGAAAAAGACCTGTTCTTTATATGGGATGAATCCGCATGGCGTTTTCAAAATGGTACAGGCTCAAAAAATTGGGAGCAATATGCAGCCAATATTCAGGGGCATGGCAATCTGGGTAACAGGTATCCAAAATATAAATATGGAGTAGAAGGAGATACCCCATCATTTCTTTACCTTATGCCTACAGGTCTTAATAACCCGGAAGTTCCGAACCAGGTCGGCTGGGGCGGATATTTTGTTTTTGGACAATGCAAGGACAATACAACCAACGCCTATCAGAATCACGCTGGTGACGAAAATGCTGTTTCCGGAAAGTACGAACGGTATTTCTACGAAGCAACCTTTAACAACTTTGCGGCTCGAATGGACTGGGCGAAGGACGGAAAAGGAAACCGAAATCCTGTCGTAGCCATAAACGGAAACAATAACATTGGAATTATTAAACTTACTCCCGAGCAGGGAACTTCAGTTACGCTTGATGCCTCGGCGACAAAAGACCCTGATGGTGATAAATTAACGTTCAAGTGGTGGATTTTACCCGAAGCGGGAACATTTACGCAAGATATCACAATTTCTGACAGTGATACAAATCGTGCGACGATACAGATACCTGACGACTCTGCAGGGAAGAGTTTTCACGTAATATGCGAAGTAACCGATGACGGCGTACACAATCTCAGTTCGTATCGCAGGATTATTTTCGAACCCTACATTGAAGCACGATAAGCCATAAAGAATTACTTAAAATCTTGCAATAAGATGAAATATTGTGTAAACAATAGCAAAACAGTTGCATTTACGAACCGATTCTATGGTTTTTCGTAAAATAAACAGTTTTTGAACGTTTGAAAAGGTAACTTATGGCTGAAAAATCCGAAAAAACACCCGATAGAAGGCAATTTCTTGCCGAGACGATGAGATACGCCGCTTTGGGTGCGTTTAGCGCCATAGGAGGAATTGCGCTTGCTAAAAGACATAGGTTGGTTAAAGAAGGCTTGTGCACTGAAGATGGTCCATGCACAGGCTGTTCGCAATTAATAAACTGTTACAGGCCGCAGGTTTGGCAGATTGATCCGTATAAGTGTGTCGCCTGCGGCAATTGTGCGACTCATTGTGTCCTTGAAGAATCGGCAGTTAAATGTGTGCAGGTTTACCCGATATGCGGCTATTGCAAGATATGCTTTGGATTTTTCGAGCCTGAACCTTATGAAATAAACGAAGGAGCAGAAAACCAGCTCTGCCCGACAGGTGCAATACAACGCACTTTTATCGAGGACCCATATTATGAATATAATATCGACGAGTCGCTTTGCATAGGCTGCGGCAAATGCGTAAAAGGCTGCAACACTTTCGGTAATGGTTCATTTTTCCTGCAGGTGCGTCACGACCGCTGCAAGAATTGTAATGAGTGCGCCATCGCAGCGGCTTGTCCATCGCAGGCGTTCGTCCGTGTGCCCGCCGATAAACCGTATCTTCTTAAAAAGGTGGGACACGCTTAATGCTGCGATTCTGGAATATCGTAAGTAGCGAGGGCTTCCAGCCCTCGCATTCGCGGGCAGGATGCCCGCGATACGTATTTTTAAGTATAGCCGCGGTTCTGATTCTTTGTGGTTTAGTAAGTGCCGCGGAGTCGAAATTTCCGCCTCCAGAATTCGAGACCGGCCACGAATTCCCGCAAACTACAACTCCACAAGCTCGCGAAGGTGTATTCGGATATATTGATTCGCTTGTTCTTTTGGGAACGCTTGGCTTTGCAACTTACCTTGTGTTTAAAAAACGCAGCAGAAAAGTTGTTTTCGGACTGACAATTTTTTCGCTGCTTTACTTTGGATTCTACAGAGAAGGCTGCATTTGCCCGATTGGAGCAATTCAAAATGTCACCATGTCATTTTTTGATTCATTATATGCAATACCGATAGTGGTGCTTGTATTTTTCCTACTGCCTCTTATATTCACACTTTTTTTCGGCAGGACATTTTGTTCGAGTGTCTGTCCTCTCGGTGCGATTCAGGAAATGGTTCTGCTCAGGCCTGTTTCGATACCGCAATGGCTCGAAAGCGGACTGCGCATATTCGCATATCTTTACCTCGGACTGGCGATTCTTTTTGCCGCGACAGGAAGCGCATTTGTAATATGCAGATATGATCCGTTTGTTGCGTTTTTCCGTTTGAGCGGAAATGCGAATATACTTATTTTCGGTGCATGTTTTTTAATTATCGGCATATTTATAGGCAGACCTTACTGCCGCTTCCTTTGTCCTTTGGGAGTAATCTTCAGAAATCTTTCGAGAATCTCGAAATGGCGCGTTACGATTACTCCTGATGAATGTATTAAATGCAGGCTGTGTGAACAATCATGTCCCTATGGCGCCATAAAAAAACCAACCGAGCAATGGCCTAAAGAAAATTATATAAAAAGCAAAAGACTTCTTCCCCTGCTGCTTGTTCTTTTACCTGTATTAATTTTTCTCGGAGGCTGGGCCGGCTCGAACCTCAAAAACAAACTTGCACAGATGCACCCGACAGTCAGGTTAGCTGAGCGAGTTCGCCTGGAAGAAACAGGCAAAGTCGAGGGTACTACAGACGCAAGTGACGCTTTCCGAACCACTGGTGTGGAGAATGCGGAATTATATGAACAGGCATCGGTTATTCGAAAAAACTTAGGAACAGGCGGCTTAATACTGGGATGCTTTATAGGATTAGTCATCGGAATAAAATTGATTGCGGTATCCGTATGGCGGGAAAGAACAGGTTATGAAGCCGACAGAGCAAGCTGCTTTGCATGTGGAAGATGCTTCGAGTATTGTCCCATCGAACATAAGAGACGAAATGAAAGAAAACGTGGATAACAACAGGAAAAACGATACCATAAATCAGTGGTACAAAAGCGCAATATCCGCCGCGATTGTCGTTGCGTTGTTCTCAATAATCATATTAATACTTCTTTTTGCGAATTTCGTTCGCTCAAGCATAATCGAAGCAAGACAGGAACAGGAATTGATAAATCTCAAAGCCGAGATTCAGGACAAGCCGGGTGATGAACAGCTTCTGGAAAAAATCCGCCAGCGTGATTTGCAATACAGACGGAATATCTTTCGCAGAATGGACTTCAATCGTAAAGGTTCATACCTGCTTCTTGGCTGCGCAGTTATCATGCTTACCGGTTTTAAATGTGCAGGTTTACTAAAGAAGAAAATGCCTGCTCCTCGTGCCGGCGGTGATAATCTCGGAGAGCAGATACGCGAAGCAATTTTCTCCAGGTGGTCGGCGACAGGCGCTCTTGTATTTCTTGTCCTGGGCGCCGTTTTGTTTGCAGGAAGACCTGGTATCGTATTTCATGAAGAACAGCAGGGCAGCGTCACTTTTCCTTCTGATGAAGAAATTGCCCGGAACTGGCCGCGATTCCGAGGACCCGGCGGTCTCGGTATAAGCGCATTTACGAACATTCCCGACAAATGGAACGGTAAAACCGGCGAAAATATTCTGTGGAAAACAAAAGTCCCTCTGCCCGGCAGAAATTCACCTGTTGTCTGGGATGACAAAATATTTTTATCCGGAGGTGACCCGAACGAGTTCAGTGTTTTTTGTTTCGACGCCAACACAGGTTCGCCGCTTTGGATGGGTGATGTCACGAACCTGTTTGCCAAAAGCGAAGAAGAACCTTTCGATGTTATGGAAGATACCGGTTTTGCAGCTCCTACGGTTACGACCGATGGCCAGAGGGTTTATGCGATTTTCGTAACAGGGATTGTCGCGAGTTTTGATTTTCTCGGCAGCAAGGTTTGGGAAAAAGACCTTGGAATTCCTGATAGTGCATACGGGTACGCCTCTTCGCTAACTATGTTTCAAAACAGGCTCATAATACAATTCGACCAGGGTGATGCAAAAGATAAGATATCAAAGATGATATTCCTCGATGGCGCTACATCGCGTGTCATCAGAGAAATACCCAGACCCGTGCCAAATTCATGGTCATCGCCTATTGTTGTAAAAATCAATGACAATTACCAATTAATAACAGCCGCTGATCCCTGGGTAATCGCATATAATCCCGCAAGCGGCAAAGAATTATGGCGGGCGGATTGTCTCGGAACAGATGTCGCGCCATCGCCTATATACGCAGGCGGCCTTGTATTTGCGATTAAACCGTACAGCAGGCTGGCTGCAATAAAGCCTGATGGACGAGGTGACGTAACCAAGACGCATATTGCATGGTCATTGAACGAAAATGCACCGGATATTTGCTCGCCTGTCAGTAATGGTGAATATGTTTATCTGCTTACAATGGATGGATATTTGAGCTGTTTTCAGACCTCGGACGGCAAGAAGATGTTCGAGGCAGATGTCGGGGACTATTTTAATGCTTCGCCAAGTCTGGTCGGTAATAAGCTTTACCTGCTCAGCGAAGAAGGTGTTATGTATATTATTGAAGCCGGTCCCGAATATGAAGTGATTAAAAAGTGCGAGCTTGGCGAAAAATGTTATGCTTCGCCGTCATTTACGGATGGCAGAATTTACATTCGCGGCGAACACAACCTGTATTGTATCGAAAATAAGAATTAATGGAAAACGTAGATTTGACATTTGTAGATGAGGTTGTAGAACGAATCGGCAAAGGCGGCGAGAAAGTGCTCGAACTGCTCCAGGCAATACAGGGACATTATGGCTATTTGCCCAGGGAAGCTCTCGAAAGAATTTGCGAATTGACACAGATTACTCCCGCCTCAATCGCAGGTGTATCGACTTTCTACGACCAGTTTCGTCACAAACCCGCAGGCAGTCATATAATTCATGTATGCGTAGGGACCGCCTGCCATGTAAAGGGCAGTGATAAAGTCTATGATGCGTTTATGCGTCATCTGAAAATACCGGAAGGCGAAGATACAGATCCGCAGAAATTGTTCACCGTTGAAAAAATTGCCTGTCTCGGATGCTGTACATTGGCTCCTGCCGTACAAATAGGACAAGTGACATATGGCCATCTGACTGCTGAAACAGTTCCGGGCGTTATCAGTGATTACCTTAAATACGAGCAGGCAAAAGCCTTGCAAAAAGGCAAAACGAAACAAAAAATCAATAAAAAAAGGGAAGATTTTAGCGGTGAAATTCGGCTTGGGCTTGGTTCGTGCTGTGTGGCTCGCGGCAGTGCAAAACTGCGAGAAGCGCTCGAACAGGCGCTGGATGAAACCGGGATTAAGGCTGCCATCAAACGTGTCGGATGTGTGGGCATGTGCTTCCAGACGCCGCTGCTTGAAATTGTTCTTCCTGATAACAAATCTTTTCTTTACGCCAGAGTACAGCCTGAAGATGCAAAAGCTATAATAAAGAAACATTTCAAGGTCGGACATGGCAGAAAGCTGCTTGATTCGACTTCCATGCTTCTTGACAGAGTTCTTACAGATAAGCAGAGGGAGCCGGTAACACGCTATACGATAAATGTCCGTGATGAACCGGTCGCTGATTTTCTCGATAAACAGGTTCACATCGCAACCGAGCATGGCGGGAAAATCGATCCTGTCGATATTGACGACTATCTCTCAAAAGATGGATTCAAGGCATTACAAAAATGTTTCAGCGAGCTTGAGCCTGAAAAAATCATTTCACAAATTGAGCAAAGCGGCCTTCGCGGCAGAGGAGGCGCAGGTTTTCCAACGCACTTGAAATGGATGGCAGTAAAAAAAGCTCCGTCGGACGGCAGGAAATATATTGTCTGCAATGGTGATGAAGGTGACCCCGGCGCATTTATGGACAGAATGCTTATGGAGTCCTATCCCTATCGGATTATCGAAGGGATGATTATAGCCGCGTATTGTGTTGGTGCAGATGAGGGCTATCTTTATATTCGGGCAGAATATCCCCTTGCACTTGAGAGAATTAGAAATGCGATTGAAAATTGCAAACAGCGAGGTTTTCTGGGTAACAATATTCTGCAGAGCGGATTTTCGTTAAACCTTAAAATTGCGGTCGGCGCAGGTGCGTTTGTCTGCGGCGAAGAAACCGCGCTGATGGAAAGCATTGAAGGGCACAGGGGTATGCCTCGATATCGTCCTCCATATCCTGCAATAAGCGGCCTATGGGGAAAACCTACTCTTATTAATAATGTCGAGACATATTGTGTAGTGCCATGGATTATTCGTAATGGAGCGCAGGCTTTCGCCAAATTCGGGGTAGGCCGCAGTAAAGGTACAAAAGTATTCGCGCTTGCAGGTAAAATCGCAAATGGCGGTCTAATCGAAGTGCCGATGGGCATCTCTATCCGCCAGATTATAGAAGACATCGGGGGCGGCATCTCAGGCGGACTGAAACTTAAAGCTGTTCAAATTGGAGGACCTTCTGGAGGCTGTGTGCCGGAGCATCTGGCGCACACTTCCGTAGATTACGAAACATTGAAAGATGTTGGCGCTATGATGGGTTCAGGCGGAATGGTTGCTCTTGACGAGACAGACTGCATGGTCGATATAGCAAGATATTTTCTGGAGTTCACACAGAACCAGTCCTGCGGCAAGTGCACCTTCTGCCGCATTGGTACAAGACGCATGCTCGATATTTTAGAAAGATTATGCGCTGGTGAAGGAAAGAAATCTGATATTGATGACCTTGAAAACCTCGCGCGGATAGTTCAAAATTCGAGTCTGTGCGGTCTTGGTAAAACGGCTCCGAATCCTGTGCTATCGACGATAAAATATTTCCGTGATGAATATGAGGCTCATATCGAAAAACGCTGTCCGGCTGCAAAGTGCAAAGCGCTGATTACATACTCAGTGACTGACGACTGCATCGGCTGCACATTATGCGCTCAGCATTGTCCCGTCGAAGCTATCGCAATGACGCCTTACCAGAAACATGAAATAGATGCTGAAAAATGTATTCGCTGCGGGACATGCAAAAACATTTGCCCTGCTGAAGCGATAAAGGTTCAATAAAATGCCTGTACTGACAATAGATAATCGCAAAGTGGAAGTAAGTGAAGGCCGGACGATTCTCGAAGCGGCAGAAAAAATCGGTATCGAGATTCCGACTATGTGCTTCCTGAAAGGCTGCAAACCTTCCACAAGCTGTATGATTTGCGTAGTTAAAGTCGAGGGCAAGGCGAATTTTGTGCCATCATGCGCGGCTATTGCAGAAGATGGAATGGTTGTGCATACACGTTCGGAGGAAATTGACTTAGCGCGCAAAGCGGCTCTGGAATTGCTCCTGAGCGACCATTTGGGCGACTGCATGGGACCATGTCAGACAGCCTGCCCGGCGCATATGAATATTCCTCTGATGATTCGTCAAATTTCTGAAGGAAGACTTGACAAAGCAATCGCAACAGTGAAAAAAAACATAGCATTACCCGCCGTGCTGGGGCGTATCTGTCCCAAACCATGTGAAAAAGCGTGCAGAAGGTCTGGTTATGACGAAGGAGTTTCGATTTGTCTTTTGAAGCGGTTTGCTGCTGATGTTGATTTGCTTTCTGAAAAATCTTATATACCTGTATGCAAGCCCAAAATAAACAAAAGTATAGCGATTATCGGCGCAGGTCCGGCGGGATTAGCCGCCGCATATTATTTGTCTCAGAATGGATTTGCCTGCACCATTTTAGATGACCACGAAAAACCGGGAGGAATGCTGCAATATGGAGTTCCGGAAAAAGAGCTGCCCAGAAATATCCTTAATTCTGAAATTTCACAGATAGAAAAACTTGGTGTAAGATTCAGGCTCAAAACACGGGTGGGTGATAGCGTAACATTTGAAAGTCTGCGAAAAGAATTCGATGCAGTTTTTGTCGCAATCGGACAGCTCCCAAAAAACCAAACCAGCTTCATGGGCTTGAAAATCAAAGTTGATGCAATTGACGCAGATAGCCAGACTTATCAGACAAATCTGCCCGGAGTTTTCGCAGGTGGTGACGCTGTTCGCAAGAGGAAACTGACAGTCCGTGCAGTGGCAGATGGCAAAGAAGCCTGTGCCGCTATAAGCCAGTATTTATCAGGTGAAAAAGTAACCGGACGAGCAAATTCATTCAATACACGAATCGGGAAGTTAAGCCCTGAAGAATTAGAAAAATTCGTTGCAGGTCACAGTAAGGACTCGAGAATCGAACCGGCTCGAAATGAAAATGGTTTCACAAATGACGAAGCCATAAAAGAAGCAATACGCTGCCTGCATTGCGATTGCAGGAAACCTGTAAGCTGCAAGTTACGAAAATACTCAGGCCAATACGATGCAAAAATCAGTCAATATAAAGGCAAAAATCGTTCGTTTGTTCAGCTTACAGAGCATTCTGAACTGATTTTTGAGCCTGGCAAGTGCATAGAATGCGGCTTATGCGTTCAAATTACTGCAAAGGCGGGCGAGAAAATCGGCTTAACATTCACCGGTCGAGGCTTCAATGTACGATTAGCAATACCTTTCGAGCGTTCTATTGTAGAAGCTATTCAGCAGACAAATACAGCAAAAAAATGTGTGAAAGCCTGCCCGACGGGTGCATTGTCTTTTAAAATTTCAGATGGTGATGAACAAAATGCAGATTAGAGGAGTATTTCTGTGTAGAAATACTATATCCGCATTTTTAGGAGAGAAACGATGAATACAGAACAATTAATTACAAGCAAATCGCGTTTTTTGTGTTTTTTTCTTATTTCAGGCATAATTTCAATTATTAACACAGCAGCTATAGCAGAGGATTGGCCCAATTGGCGAGGTCCTGAGTATAACGGAATTTCAAGAGAAATCGGATGGCAGACAACCTGGCCGGAGGATGGACCGAAAGTGCTTTGGGAAAAATCTATCGGAACAGGATTTTCCTCAATTACCGTAAGCAAAGGTAAAGCATACACTATGGGAAATATCGATGGAAAAGATTATGTCTATTGCTTCGATGCCGTGACAGGCGGGGAAATATGGAAGAAATCTTACGATTGTCCTTTGTTCAATAATCTGCACGAGGGAGGTCCCTGTTCAACTCCTACTGTTGATGGTGACGCAGTTTATACTTTCAGCAAGAAAGGTGATATTATTCGTTTCGATGCTGCCTCTGGTGAGATTGTCTGGCAGAAAAATGTTCAGGAAGAGTGGAAGTGCACACCTCCGCAATGGCATTTTGCCAGTTCGCCTCTGATAATAGACAATCTTGTTATTCTTAATGCAGGTGTGAGAGGGCTCGCGTTGAACAAAGCAGACGGCAGTATCAAATGGCAGAACGGCCCGGGCACAGGTGCGTATGCAACTGCGGTTCCCTTTGATTTGGATGGCAAGAAGAGCCTGGTAATGCTTGTTGCCAAAGAATTTATCGGCCTGGATGTTTCGACAGGCCAGGTTCTCTGGCAGATTCCCTGGGAGACACGTTCGGAGATTAATGCAACCGATGTAATTGTTTCAGGCAGAAAAATGTTTGTTTCTACGGGATATAACGCTGGTGGTGTGCTTTACGGATTAAAATCAGGCAAACCTGAAGAAGTTTATCGAAACAAGAATATGAGCAATCAACTCAACAGTGCGGTTTTGTGGAGAGGTGATCTTTATGGCTTTGACGGCCAAATAGGGATGGGAGGACGAACAGGCAATGGCAGTCTGAAATGTATGGAACTCGATACAGGTAAAGTAAGATGGACTCAGGGAGGAATGGGAACCGGCTCGCTTATGCTCGCTAATGGAAAACTGATTATTCTCAGCGAAGATGGCAAATTAATAATTGCCCATGCTTCACCTGACAGTTTTAAGGAATTAGCGTCGAAGCAAATACTCGAATATAAATGCTGGACTGTTCCTGTTCTTGCCAATGGCAGAATTTATGCACGTAATACAGCAGGAAAATTTGTTTGTGTGGATGTAAGTATTGAATAATTTTTTTAAGAAAGAATTGAATTTTTGCAAAACTCTTGAAAGAAGTCAGAACTAAGTAAAAGGAAAGTTCTAATGAAGAAAATACAACTTGTGAAAAGCAGCCGAATAGTTCTCATTTTATTTATCAGTTTTATTACAGGAGTTGCAGCCGCAGGTGACTGGCCCCAATGGCGGGGACCTGACGGCGATGCGATTTGCAAAGAAACAGGGCTGCTCCAAAGCTGGCCTGAGGGAGGCCCTGAACTATTATGGGAGGTACCCGGTCTCGGAGCAGGCTATTCCAGCGTTTCAATATCGAATGGAAAGCTCTTCACGATGGGTGACCTGAGAATTGATAATGAAGATGCGCAATGCGTAATCGCAGTTGATTTGGAAACACATAAGAAAATTTGGACGACCAAAATTGGTCCCATACATAAAGATGAAAGAGGAGGTCCCCGATGCATACCTGCTTACGATGACGGTTTTGTATATGCAATAGGCACTTCCGGTGATGTGGTATGCCTGGATGCAGATAAGGGGGGAATTATCTGGAGAAAACATCTGGAGAAGGACTTCAATGGGAAAAACCCCACATGGAAGTTTAGTGAATCTCCTCTTATAGACGGAGACAAGGTTTTATGCACTCCCGGCGGGCAGGATGCTGTAATAGTAGCATTAAATAAAAAGACAGGTGATACAATCTGGAAATGCTCAATGCCTGATATCGGAACAAACGGTAAAGATGACGCCGGTTATTCCTCGATCATTATCAGCAGCGGCGGCGGCATGAAGCAGTACATCAAAATGATCGGTAAAGGATTAATCAGTGTATCGCCTGATGGTAAGTTCCTCTGGGGATACAATAAAATCGCAAACAGGGCTGCTACCATACCGATTCCGATTGTTAACGGAGATTACGTTTTTTGTGCGTCAGGCTACAATACCGGCGCAGCCCTGCTAAAACTCAATCCGGAAAACAACGGAGTAAAAATGGATGAAGTTTATTTCCTTGAAGGTAAAGTTTTTCAGAATCATCACGGCTGCATGGTTAAAGCTGGAGATTATATTTACGGCGGGCACGGGAATAACCAGAGCAAACCGACCTGTATCGAGATGAAAACCGGAAAAGTAATGTGGCAGGAAAACCAGCCTGGCCAGGGTTCGGCGGGAGTTCTGTATGCCGATGGTCGCATATATTTTCGTTACGAAAATAATTTAATGGTGCTTGTTGAGGCGAATCCTGAAAAATATGTTGTTAAAGGTACTTTTACACCACCCGAGCGGCCGGGTGCAACCGGAACTGCATGGGCTCATCCTGTTATTGTTGACGGCAAGCTCTATTTAAGATATGCTGATGTTTTAATGGTTTATAATGTAAAAGCAAAGTAATTTGTTCTTTCCGCTGCCGTATTCAGCATAAAAAAAATATCAAAGATAAGAGGAAAGTAAGTAGAGTGATAGTGTCAGAAGATACAAGAACACAGGTGCAGGATACAAACAAACAAATCATGCCTGAATATACTCCGATACAGGAGGTCATCGATAACATTCCTTATGCGGTGATGACATTGCTTGGAATGGTAATTTTCATAACAGCCTTCAGTGAATCATCATGGGGAATAATCGCCGGATTTGCTTATCTTTTGTACGGTATAGCGGGTGCGGTATGGATTATGATTTTCGTATGTCCCTATTGCAGATACTGGGATACAAGGTCATGTCCCTGTGGATACGGCCGGATTGCTTCCAGGTTTCGTAAAAAAAGCCGTGTCGAATGTTTTTCAGACAAATTCAAAAGGCATATTCCCGTGATTGTACCATTGTGGTTTATTCCATTATTGGCGGGACTTCCTGCCGTTGTTGGTCGCTTTTCCTGGCTGCTTTTGATATTGCTTATCATCTTTGCTATAGATGCATTTGTTATATTACCTTTAGTTTCAACTAAACACGGCTGCAAAGAATGTCCGCAAAAAGACTCATGTCCATGGATGAAGCATAAAATAAAACCCGCCGCCCAAAATGCTTAGCAGATGATAATGTTTAATTTACCGATATATTCTTTAGAACTCGGATTTTTGTTTTTACAAACATTTTTCTTTTCTTGACATAAAGGTATATAGGAATTAAACTTAAGATATGAAGCTCTTCAATATCTGCAAACGCGGATTAGATTTTTTAATATCATTATTAGCATTTGCAATACTTTGTCCTGTTTTGGTTATAATAGCGATTGCCATTAGACTCGAAAGTAAAGGAGCGGCGGTTTTTAAGCAGGAAAGGGCTGGAAAACTCGGTAAAACTTTTGTTTTTTACAAATTCCGTACAATGAAACAGGATACAGAACCCTTTGGACCAAGCCCAAAATCAGAGGAAGATGTCAGGCTAACAAAAATCGGAACGTTTCTGCGGGAATATTCGCTCGATGAACTTCCGCAATTTTATAATATATTGAAAGGAGATATGAGCCTTGTCGGGCCGCGACCTTTGTATGTGTCGCAAATAAAGGAATGGAATGAGCGGCAAAAGAAACGTTTGCTTGTCAAACCTGGTCTGACCGGACTGGCTCAGATTAAAGGCAGAGGTCAATTAACACAGGAAGAAAAATTAGAGCTTGATATTCAGTATGTTGAAAATGCAGGATTATTTGCTGATATGAAAATATTGCTGGCTACTTTCCTTATAGTCTTTAAAAAGAAAAATATTTACGAAAACAGATACTCCCAGGCTGAATGCACTCGCGGTGATAAATCGTGAATCGTGATTCAGGCAGCGAAACTAAAAATATTATGAAATATTTTAATAAATTAGAGCAAATAGAATCTTTCAGGGACAAAGAAAAAAACACTCTGTCATCTGTTACAGAAAAATTCGATTTTCGCTGTAATGAGTATTACTTGTCTCTTATTAACTGGGATGATCCGGATGACCCGATAAGGAGAGCAATCATACCCAGTATAGAAGAGCTTGATGAGTGGGGCAGGCTTGATCCTTCAAACGAGCATACATATTCTGTTATGCCCGGTCTGGAACACAAGTACAATTCAACTGTATTGCTGCTGGTAAGCAATGTTTGCGAAGGCATATGCAGGTATTGTTTCCGCAAGCGCATTTTTATTAATCCGCAAAGCGAATATCTGAGGGACTTGCCGGCGGCAATTCGATATATAAAAGAGCATACTGAAATAACCAATGTACTCCTGACCGGCGGAGACCCCCTCGTTCTAAAAACATCAAAGCTTGAAGAAATAATCAGCCAACTCAGAACGATAGATCATGTGCATATAGTTCGCATCGGTACGAAAATGCCGGCATTCAATCCATATCGTATTATAAATGATCCGGATTTGCTGAAGATGATAGAAAAGTACAGCAGTGAATGGAAAAAAATTTATATAATGATGCATTTCATACATCCGCGTGAATTGACTGACGCAGCGGTAAAAGCGGTAACTATGCTGCAAAAAGCCGGTGCAATTACTACGAATCAGATGCCGCTTATCAAAGGGATTAATGCAGATTATAAGATATTGGCGGAACTTCTAAAGAAACTTTCTTTTATAGGCGCTGTGCCTTATTATATTTTCCAGTGCCGCCCGGCAATGGGCAACAAAGCTTACACAGTACCTATCGAACAGGGCTATGAAATAGTGCAAAAAGCGAAATCGCTTGTTTCGGGTCTGGCAAAGCGAGCGCGTTATGTAATGTCTCATTCGTCCGGCAAAATAGAAGTAGTTGGAAAAACAGAACAATGTACAATTTTCAAGTATCACAGGGCGGCTGACGACCTTGAAAGCGGCCGCATCATGGTGCTCAAGAGTAATCCTAATGCTTACTGGTTCGATGATTATACTGAGATTATAGAAGAATATCCGAACAACCTGCCATATAGAATCTATGGTCCGGAATAGCGTATTAACCTTTGCTGCAGTTGATAAGAAAGAATGGAAAATAATGAGAAGAGTCAAAACGTTATTATTGATATTATTATATTCCACTGTGAGCTGGGGACTGGAGCCTAATGAAGTTCTGGTGATAGCAAACAGTGAAATCCCGTCATCTGAACGTATCGCTCAATATTATTGTAAGAAGAGAGCGGTTCCTGCGGATAATATTATTGCTCTGCCGCTCGGGAAAAATCCTGTAACATCAATAAGCAGAAAAGACTACAATGATAAAATTGCTGAGCCGCTGCGAGTCGTATTGAATAGCCGGAAATACGCCGGAAAAATAAAATGCATCCTGACAACATACGGAGTGCCTATCTCTGTGCATGGAAGAGGGCAGTTGGAAGGACAGGATGAGCAATTAAAAAAAATAAATGAACTTATTGTACAGGGCAAAGAAGCACAGGCTAAACTGAACGCAGGGACGATAATTAATCCTTCTGAAAAGAAAGCAATCGAGACAAAACTCGCTCAACTGCAGATAATTGCAGATTTAATCACCGGCAAGGAAACAAACGCATCATTAGACAGCGAGCTTTCGATGGTTTTAGTTGGAAATTACGAACTGTATCGCTGGCAGCCAAACGCTCTTCAGGAAATTTCCAAGCCTGAAAATACCGGAAGTGATTTATCGGCTCTCAAGGATAAGACATTAATGGTCAGCCGGCTTGATGGTCCTTCAGAAGAAATCATAATATCGCTCGTTGATAAAGCAATTAAGGCTGAGCAGGCCGGATTAAAAGGAATAGCTTATTTCGATTCGCGAGGTATTCTGGATAAGAATCAATATGGTGAATATGACCAATCTTTGCGGGACCTTGCGGCTTTGACAAAATCACAAACAGGCCTGACTGTCAAACAAGAGCAAAAGAGCACTCTTTTTGAACCCAATTCATGTCCTGAAGCTGCGATATATTGCGGCTGGTATAGCCTCTCAAATTACATAGACGCATTCGATTTTGTCGATGGCGCAGTCGGTTTTCATATAGCGAGCTTTGAGGCGGTCGGGCTTCGTGATCCTAACTCAAACGCATGGTGTCCAGCCATGCTCAAAGATGGAATAACTGCGACTTTGGGACCGGTTGCGGAACCCTATCTTCATTCATTTCCCAAACCAAAGGATTTTTTTACAGAACTTTACAAAAGTTACAGCCTTGTCGAGGCTTACTATCGGACGAATCCTTTAAACTCATGGATGTTAGTGCTGATTGGAGATCCGCTCTACAAACCTTTTAAAGAGTGCGACATTTTGAAGAAGTAAATATTAATAGTTCCCGAAATCATTTGTTTCCGATGCTATTCCCATTCTGTTAAGAAAGACATCTTTTAAGCAGATTATACACGCAACTGCCGCAATAGCATCCGCGGAAACAATAATATCCTGTGCCTCTATTTCTCTGCCGAGAAACAGTGAAGAAATTTTCACAATTAATAAAAAAAACAGCGGCACTCCCATTGCAAATATCAGCCATTGAAAACTCGCGCGCTTTTTCATGAAAAACCTGTTCATATTCAAAATCCAGAACACTGTGAATATTACATAGGTAAAAAAATTAAAAATGCCATAAACTAACGGAAACATCTCAGCCAGATTAGCCTTAGAGATATTTGCTACAGCGAATATTACAATACCTGCAACAATAAGAGCGCCTGGATTAAAGCTTATGAACGTAAGAAGTAAAAGACTTAAAAGAGCGCCAGCGAAATTGGAGGCGACATCCATTGCATCGCATGTGCGTCCGATGAAGCTTTGTACGACTTCATCGACTACTCCATATATGGTTAGAGCGATAAGTATGAGCCAGACAGTTTTTTTTCGCCAGTTCACTTTTTCATCAGGTTTAACTGAAAACCAAAGCAGAAACGCCAAAACAAGATAGGCGAGAAAATGCAGGCTCTTGTCGGATACATTTGCTTTCCGAACTGATTCCGGCACAGGGATATGAGCAAAAACCAATAAAGCCGGCCAATATAAAGCCAGAGATATTATACTTATCGTACGCCGTCGAAATAAAGCCATTGATTTTCCATACAAAACGTTTTTATAATTGTACAACTACTTCAAGGAATTCTACCACAGGTTTATCTTTATTGTAATGGGCTGTATGTAAAAAATTTGATTTTTGTGTTAATAGCAATTACTATAACTTACGAAACAAAACTTGAATCCCGAAGTAAGGTTTTTTGTGGTTGAACTAAAATGATTACAAAATTCTTTAATATTGTGACCTTTCGTGCTATTGCAGAGCTGAAAAGCGAAGCTACACGAACCTATGCCGGCTATTTATGGTGGATTTTTGACCCTCTTCTGAGCCTGGCTGTTTATTACATAGCTTTCAAATACATATTCAATAATAAGACAGAAAACTTTGCGATTTTCCTGTTCAGCGGGATTATCGTTTATCGCTTTTTTGCCGGAACTGTTACCAGAAGTGCAACAAGCATATCAAGCAGTCAGGGCTTGATGCAGCTTGTTTATATCCATAAGAGCGTTTTTCCTCTTTCTGTATTATTAGTGAATTTAGTCAAGTTTCTCGTGACTTTCCTGCTTGTCGCAGTTGTTGTCTGGCTTTGCGGAATTACACCTTCATGGTCATACCTGGCTTTGCCTGTATTACTCCTGCTCGAAATGATGATAATAGCCGGAGTATCAATGACCTGTGCCGCAATCACTCCATTTTTCCCTGATTTTCAGCTTATCCTGAACACACTAATGCATTTATTGATTTTTCTGTCTGGTGTTTTTTATGAAATTGAAACATTATCGCCGCGTTTACAAAATATTATTCGCCTTAATCCGATTGCGGTACTGGTTGAGCAATTTCGCGGTATTCTTCTTAATGGGAAATGGCCTGTTTTCCAGCCGCTCGGATTTGCTTTTTTAGAAAGCATAATATTTATTACCATAGGTTGGCTGCTGATTCACAGGTTTAATAGATATTTTCCAAAGTTAAGCTAAGGTTACAATATTCGAATGGAAAATGTAATTTTTGATCTGCAAAATATCGGAATGTGCTATCGCAAAGCTGCATCAATGCCATGGAAAGGGAACAAGTTCTGGGCGCTGCATGATGTCTCTTTTCAGGTTCATCGCGGCCAGACTGTAGGAATTATAGGCAGAAATGGTGCAGGAAAAAGCACGCTTCTCAAAGTGATAGCCGGTATTATCAAACCTGACAAAGGCACAATAATGCGAGCTAACGTTTCAATTACAATGCAATCACTTGGCGCAGGTTTTGATCAGCGGCTTACCGGAAGGCAGAATATTTTTCTCAGCGGCCTGCTGTTAGGGATGGACAAAAAACACATTCATAATTGTGTTAAAAAAATTATTGAATTAGCGGATATTGGCGATTTTATCGACGAGCCGATAAATAATTATTCGAGTGGAATGCGCTCAAGGTTGGGTTTTTCAATAGCTTATTATGTCGATACCGATGTTATGCTGATAGATGAAGCTTTAGCGGCAGGTGACCATGCTTTCCAGGAAAAGGCTTCGGAATTAATTAAGCAAAAAATAAAGAGTGATAAAACAGTAGTTTTAGTTTCTCATTCAATACCTACGATCCAGGAATTGTGTGACAGGGTGATTCAGATTGAAAGCGGTCATTCACTGCCGGAATTGCCGGTTGATGAAACTATTAAAAGATATGTGGAAATAAAGAAGAAACAATAATAATGTTAAGCAAATTGCGAAAATACTTAAAAGAAATATATATTATCCGAACAATAAAGCACAGCGGCCTGTTCGATAAGGAATATTACCTCAAAAACAACCTCGACGTGGCCAGAAGCTGCATGAGCCCAATAAAACACTACGTCCGCCACGGCTGGAAAGAAGGACGGAATCCTAATCAATTCTTCAATAATAAATGGTATTTAAATGTTTACCATGATGTTGCTGCCTCTGGCATGATTCCTTTATATCATTATTTCAAATTCGGTTGGCATGAAAGACGAAATCCATCGCCTGATTTTTCAACTAATCAATACCTTTTACTTAATCCTGAAGTACTTGAAGAAAAAATAAATCCTCTTGCACATTGGCTTAAATCAGGACAAGTTAAAAATTATAAGGAATGCGCATGGAGTTATCGAATAAGCGAAGAACAATTGCTTCATAAAGTACGTGTATATAATCTCCAAAAAAATCAACGTAAAGCAAAGGTGGTAGTTTATACGGCTATTATAGGAAATTATGATCCGCTAATAATTCCCGAGTATATAACTAATGATTGGGATTATGTGTGCTTTACTGATACTGAAATTCCCGGAGAGCACATATTTGAAATTCGCAAAACCGATTATCATCATTCCGATCCTGCCAGAATAGCTCGTTATATAAAAACTCATCCCCATCTTTATTTTTCCGAATATGATTATTCTATCTGGGTGGACTCGAGCATAATGATTCGCGGTCCTCATCTTGAGAACTCCATTAAACAATGTATCAATCGAAAAGTTCTTCTAATGTGTAATCCTCATCCGCATAGAGATTGTATATATGATGAGCTTAAAAAGTGTATTACTCTTAATAAAGATGATAAAGCTGTAATGGAGGCACAGGTAGAAAGATATAAAAATGAAGGATTTCCCGAAAAGTCTGGTCTTCTCGAAACTGGTTTACTTATTAGAAAACATAACGAAGAAAAAGTAAAAGCATTTAATGAGATATGGTGGAATGAAATAGAAAATGGAAGCCGCCGTGACCAGCTTTCTGTAATGTACGCTCTTTGGAAAAACAAATTACCGTATGAAACGTTACAAAATATGAAAGATATACGTTTGTATGATAATAATGATTATTATCTCTTTCTGCATAATCATAAAAGAGATCGTCATACTTTAGCATATACACAGCCTTCATTTATGTGGAAACTTACATCTTCACAGGAAAATCAAATTATAAAAAAAGTCTTTTCATCAGATGAAATAAATAATTTAAAAAGTGAGCGAGTAGATATTGTAATTTGTGTGCATAATGCGATTGAAGATGTTAAGATCTGTATAGAATCTGTTTTAAAATCTCTTTTGCCTGCACATCGTATTATTCTTGTTGATGATGGCTCTGAAACAATTACACAGGAGTATTTACAAAATATTGCTCAAGAGTGGAGTAAACAAGTAATACTTATACGTCACGACACAGCCAAAGGTTATACAGTTTCGGCGAATGACGGCTTAAAAGCGTCGGATGCTTCATTTGTAATACTTCTTAATAGTGATACAATTGTAACGGAGAATTGGACACTCAAACTTCTGCAAACAATACAAAGTGACCCTAAAATAGGTATAGTTGGCCCTTTGTCCAACGCTGCTTCATGGCAATCAGTTCCATTAATTATAGATAATCAGACAGGACAATTATGTATTAACGAGCTTCCTGAGAATATGAATGTTGAGGATATGAACCTTATTTGTGAACAACAGGGTTATTTAAACCAATTTCCCAAGGTGTCCCTGATTAATGGTTTTTGTTATGGTATTAAGCGGGATGTTATTAATTCAATAGGCTATTTAGATGAGGAATCTTTTCCAAGTGGTTATGGTGAAGAGGATGATTTTTCATTACGTGCTGGAAACGCTGGTTTTTCCTGTGCTATAGCAACACATTGTTATATATATCATGCTAAGTCAAAAAGTTTTGGTAAAAAAAATAGAGATAAGTTAGCAAGGGCCGGCGGAGAAACTTTGAGTAAACTTCATGGTCAAAAACGAATACAAAAAGCGGTTAAGGAAACGATACAAAATCCTCTGGTTAACCAGGTACGTTCTTATATAAAAGATTTATATAATGGAAATGTCGAACAGAAGCAAATTGAAACATCAATAAATAACGAAAGGCATTATTCTGAATCAATTATTTCTGTAAATAACAAGGTGACAAATCCAAAGAATTTCCCATGCAAAGGCCTGATTATTTCTAAAGATCAGATAGCAGATATGGAAAAATTCACAACCTTTATCAATCAGAACAATATAGAATTCTTTGATTTTGGATGTTCAAAAGGCGATGGATTGCTTTGGACCCAGAACCTGCTTTCAAAAATTGGTATGGGTTTTGATATTGATAACAAAAAACTTGAACTGGCCAGTAAAAAAGGAGGTATATGCACAGATTGTGATATTCTAAATCTGAAAAAAGTTAAAATGGTATCATTTACCACAATGTATCATTTGCTTGAGCATTTGGAATCAACAAGGCAAGCTAAGGAATTTATCTTGAAGGCATGTGATGTAAGTCGTCAGAATATATATATAAGACAACCATACTTTGATGCGGATCCATGGCTTTTTCACAAAGGACTAAAGACATATTATTCTCATTGGACAGGACATAGGAATCTTATGACTACTCCTGTCTTGTACCATTTATTTATGGATTTACTTGCTCATGGAATAATAAAAGATTTCATCATAGCTTACAAAGGACTCATAGAATGGAGTAATAGTGAGATGATACATTCATTAACATCACCTATTGATTCTTTACAGTATGATAAAGCAAAACATCCATCTAAACCAGCAAAAATATTTTTCAATGAAATTCCTGTTTATTTTGAGATTATAGTCTGTGTCGATATCAATGGAGAAGGTTACGGCAAGTTGTGGCCATTGTTTAAACCGGATAAGGTTGTATTTGATAGCCGCTTAATGAGCAGTGAAGATAAAATTAAATTAGTTAAGAATCCTGTTTGCTTTCATGAAAATAAAGTTATTAATTCTGAGAAAATAAATATTCATAGTGTTCCAAAATCTCAGAATAACACACAATTGGATTCACAAAATATATTGAAAAAAAAAGGATTTCAAAAAAAAATTCTTTTGGTAAATGATACGGGGCAATCCACTAATCTTGGATGTAAGATTGTTAGTAAAGTTTTCTATGATCTTTTTGGTTCATCTAATCAAAAATCAGCGATTTGTGACAATATTCCCTTGGGATATTTGTCGGAATATTTTCGGGATATTGCTATAAAACCAAAAGATTGTATGACTCAACAGAATTCAGACTTTCCATCTTATTTACCTTATGCTCCATCTGTTCCCTTCGATACTTGGGAATTTAAGGCAGAGTCTATTAAATCTACTGATCTGGATTTATGTGAACGCATAAAAAGTTGTGATGCCATTTTGGTCAATGGCGAAGGAACTATCCATCATAATTTTATGCGTGGATTATCGTTACTTGCCATTATGAAAACTGCAATAGACTTGAGTCGGCCGGTATTATTGTTTAATGCCACAGTCCAAGCTATCGAACCGAGAATTTTAGAATCTATTATCCCGAAACTTGAATTTGTACACGCAAGGGAAATGCGAACTTTTGGTGAATTGAAAAAATTTAATAGAAATATCTTTTGTGCACCAGATATAGCATTTTTATCTAAACAAAAATCTTCTCTTGAATCAAAAACATTTCCTAATGCAAAGGATTATTGCCTTATTACGGCAGGTATACTCGCTAAGGCCGAATTAATCCAGGGACTGTTTGATAATGTAAAACGCAAAGGACTAAAACCGTTATATTTATGTATTAGTGATAGTGAAGAAGAAATGCTGGCTTCAAAATGGGGCAGCGAAAATAATTTGGATATGATAAAAGCATGGGAGATTCCCGCGGAAGAAATAGTTTCATTTATGTCACAATTTCCAATGGCAATTTCAGGAAGACATCATATGAATATTTGTTTAATGGCAGCAGGAGTTCCCTTTATTCCGATGCCATCTAATACATGGAAGGTTGAAGAAACATTGTCTTTAGTTGAATATCCAATTGCTGTTGTACATCATCAAGCCGAGATGAATGAAAAATTGGATTATATTTTAAACAATCGTGATTCACTTGCTATGAAATGCCTGGAGTCTTTTAATATTGGAAAAAAAATGACAGAAGAGCTTATAAAGAGGGTGGAAGCATGCGGTTATTAACTCCATTTGAGTTTATTAACTTATTCCCTGAAGGGAAAAGTTTGGTTTTTGTTGGTAATGCCCCGTCACTAAATGGACAAGGTCTTGGCTCCTGGATTGATTCGCATGATATTGTCGTTCGATTCAATGTATGTCCTGTTGCGGGATATGAACAGGATGTTGGGAGTAAGACTACCATTTTGGTTTCCAATCCATATCCTGAGGATCGTAAAAAACCATCTATGTTAGGAATTACACATCAGGTAATTTTAGTAATTACACCACAGACAAGAAGAGGTGATCTAACAGAATTTGAAAATTGGGCAGGTGATACGAATGTATTGTTTACTTATGCACCGGATATTGTTGGTGTTGGTGACATCGACCATAAAGCGGGATTAACTACTGGTACTTACGCTTTACAGCTTTTACCACGTTTGCTTCAGCCAAATCTTGTATCAGTTACAGGTTTTACGATGTTTATGAAAAATAGTTTTTTTCACTATTTTTCAATTTTACGACCTAAAGGAATCCAGGCTCATGATCTTAAGAAAGAAGCTGAGATATTTATAAAAATTTGTAATAATATCAAATGTTCTTTGGAAGTAACTGAAGATATTATCTGGATCGCTGAAAATTCTAAAACACGTTTCAGAAAAGATGCTATTATTAGAAAGCTCCCTAAAGGAGATTGGAAAAAATGATTTCGATTTATCAGTTTGGTACCTTTGATGTTCCCAATTATGGAGATTTACTTTTCCCTTTACTTGCTCAACATCGATTAGCTGCTCTTGGAGTAAATATTGTTGCTATGTCTCCTATTGGAGGTGGGCCTGTATGGAAAGATTGTATTCCTTCTTCTGGGATTGATACTATTGATTGTATAAGCTCGCCCGATGGTGTTTTAATTGGCGGCGGAAATATTATAACGCTATCACCTACTCATTTGCCTGCATATAATCGATGTCCTACTGCTTTGCTTGCATACCCGGATATATGGGTTGGTGCATGTCGTTTAGCTATGAATGATGTGCCTGTTTTATGGAATGCCCCGGGTGTTCCAGAACAATTTTCACCAGATAAAAGACCTTTTGTAAAAGAGTGTCTTGAAAGAAGTTTGTATGTATCGGTTCGTGACGAACAAAGCAGAGATTTTCTTCTTGAGTGTTGTCCAGAAAAAGAAATATTTGTTTTTCCTGATCCGGCTTGGGTAACGACAGAGTTATGGGAAAATAGTGAACTATTTGAAAGTTATGAAGGTATATTTAAAAGAAGAAACCAAAAAATACCTGAACGTAGTATCGTAGTACATTTGAATTCTCGTTATATGTCTGGTGCTGCAAATCAGGAAATTGCTTTTTTGTTAGATGAAACAGCAAAAAAACTGGATGCAAGAATTATTTTAGTGGCGATGGGACCATGTCATCTCATTGATGAACTTGCTCGAGAAGTAGGCAAGATTATGAGAAGTAATCCGGTGATAATCGACCAACCTCTTAGTCTTAAAGAGGTTACCAGTTGTCTCGCTAATGCAACGGCTTATATTGGGTCCTCAATGCACGGCTTAATAATATCGGCATCTTTCGCCGTCCCGGGAATTTGTGTAACAGACGGAAAAAAAACAAAAATAAAAGGATTAAAACAACAATTCAATAGTGAGGATACATGGTTTCAATCCTGGAAAATAGCTATAGACCAATTAGCTTCTATGAATTTTGAACAAAAAAAAATTCAGTTGACAGATATTACACGTAAGATGCAAGATAGGGTGAATGAACATTGGAAAAATATTTCAGACTTACTTCAAAAATATATCAATAAAAAACATACAGAGACAGACAAAGAAGCTTGTTACAAACAAAGTAAAATTTTTTGGAAAGGCCGAACAGAATTAACTGCTATAGAAGCATTGACAAAAATTAGCTTGGAAAATCGTAAAGAACGGGAAATTTCTAATCTTCGGACTATTATTTCTGAAAAAGAAAAAGCAAATGTACAATATCGAGATGAACTTTACAGTGTCTATACTTCTTGTTCATGGCGGTATACCGCTCTCCTGCGTAAAATTGGAAGCGTGGTAAAAAAAATATTGAGGCTGCCCTTTCATGAACGTGTACGTAGTATGATTAAACGGATTTATTTTTTGATTCCAAGACAAATACGTTGTACTATGATTATGGAAAATCTTAAGAATCGTTTTAAAAATGCAGAGATAAAGTGATGATTGATATCTTGTTAGCTACATATAATTCATCGAAGTATCTTGGTCAAACTATAGAATCCATAATAAAACAGGATTTTCCTGACTGGCGGATATTAATTCGAGATGGAGGCTCAACAGACAATACCCTGCAAATTATTGAAAAATATACACAAAACTATAAAGAAAAAATATTTTTTTTCCCCGCGGCAGGAACTGCTTGTGCATGCGAGAATTTTTCTGCTCTGTTATTAAAAAGCTCATCTGATTACATAATGTTCTGCGACCATGATGACGTCTGGCTGCCAAACAAAATATCAAAATCACTTTCGATAATAAAAAAAAATGAAGATGAATCAGGCACATACGTTCCACTGATGCTGTTCACAGATAAATATGTGGTAAAAAATGATCTTTCTGTTATTAGTAATTCGTATTTAAAGTATCAGAATTTGAATCCGGAAAGAATAAAACTTAATTATCTGCTTGTTCAAAATGTTCCGAGCGGCTGTACAATTTTAATTAATCGAGCCTTTGCAGATTTGTGCGGGGAGATTCCGCCTCAGGCGGTCATGCACGACCATTGGCTCGCATTAATCGGAGCGACCTTGGGTAAAATAATTTATCTGGATGAGCCTACTTTGCTGTATCGGCAGCATGATGAAAACTATCTCGGATCCCCAAAATATGGATGGACATATTTATTTAGTATATTTACCAGCGGCATAAAAGCTGCCAGAGAACGCTTTTATAAAAAAGTAACACAATCCAAATGCTTTCTCGAAAAATTTGGAAACAAGCTAAGCAGTAATAATAAAAATTTATTGATAGAATTTTCGTCTTTAGATAATTACGGCTGGCTCAATCGTCGCATAATACTATACCGTAATAAAATTTTTCAAACCGGCTTAAGACGCAATATCGGAATGTTTTTTATTATCTAACATGCAATAATATTACTAATAATAGTAAATAAAAGCTTTTTTGACTGGTAATTTATTTCTTAGCGGGCTTTTCCAGTTGTCGAGCAAATAACAGAACTTGCAAAATGCGGAAAAAAAGGTTAGTTTATTGTTAATCATTGATTATAATTGACATTATTTGAAAAATAATTTGGATAATACTTATGACTACTAAACAACCGACAAACAGATCATCCAAGGCGGTTTGCAGTTTTTGCGGCAAGCCGGCCAATCAGTCTGAAACTCTCATCGAGGGACCGAACAAGGTATTCATCTGCCCAGAATGTGTGGAGCTTTGCTCCAGTATTATAAAGCAGGACCGCAAGCGTTCCTTTAAAGACATTAAATTAAAAGAAATGCCCAGGCCAAGAGAAATAAAAGAATATCTCGACGAATACGTAATCGGGCAGGATCATGCGAAAAAATACCTGTCAGTCGCGGTACATAATCATTACAAACGCCTTCTTCATCACTCAAGCGAGGAAGTCGATGTCGAAATTGATAAATCCAACGTTCTTTTGATTGGTCCGACAGGTTCAGGCAAAACGCTGCTTGCCAAGACTCTCGCACGCAAGCTGGACGTGCCGTTCGCGATTTGTGACGCTACGACCGTAACCGAAGCAGGTTATGTCGGCGAGGATGTCGAGAACTTCCTGCTGCGGCTGCTTCAAAACGCTGATTTCGATCTCGAAGCCGCTCAAAGAGGCATTGTCTATATCGATGAAATAGATAAAATCGGAAAAACAAATCAGAATGTTTCGATTACACGCGATGTATCCGGCGAAGGAGTCCAGCAGGCACTGCTGAAAATGCTCGAGGGAACAATCTCCAACATACCGCCCCAGGGAGGGAGAAAGCATCCGGAACAATCCTATATACAAATGGACACTTCGCAGATTCTTTTCATATGCGGCGGAACATTCGTCGGACTCGATAATATTGTAAAAAAGAGGCTCGGCAAAAAAATGATAGGTTTCAATTCGGAACTTTCACAGGCAAGAGATGAAAAAACGGAATTAACAGATGTTCTCGGGCAGGTAATTCCTGAAGATATTATCGAATTCGGAATGATTCCTGAAATGGTGGGCAGACTCCCTGTAATTACAACTCTCTCGGCGCTGGATGAGATTGCACTCATCGATATTTTGACAAAGCCTAAAAACGCCTTGTGCAGACAGTACCAGAGATTTTTCGAGATGGAAGATGCCGAGCTGGAATTTACGGAAAGCGCGCTGCATGCTCTTGCGAAAAAAGCGCTCAAACGAGATACTGGCGCGAGGGCATTACGTTCGATTACAGAAGAGCTGATGATTGATTTGATGTACAAGCTTCCGGAAGAGCCCAAACCTTCGAAATATGTTATAACGCGCGATGTCGTTGAAGGCAAAGCCAGCTTGTTCGATTCAACGCAGAAGGCAAAAAAAGAATCTGCATAGAGGATTGATTTGTGTCAAAAATCCGTGCGCCGAGAAACAGAACAATAACTCTTAGCGAAAAAGAGAAGGAGCTTTACACCGGCGATTTAATCAAGATTGCAGAGCCTGTTCAGGTGAGTGTTATAACAAATCGGATCGCAAATCAGGATGTTTTTCAGGCCGCTGAGTTTTTGCCTGATTCTTTCGCTGACCTTCTTGTGTTGGACCCGCCTTATAATCTTAACAAGACATTCAACTCATCTGCTTTCAAAAAGACAAGTATTGAGCAGTATGCAGCATGGTTCGAGAGCCTGTTAGAAAAATTATTGCCTGCACTGAAAAAAAACGCATCCGTTTATGTGTGTTCAGAGTGGTTCACATCAACCGCGATTCATCTTGTACTGGAAAAGTTCCTGAATGTGCGTAACAGAATAACGTGGGAACGCGAGAAAGGCAGGGGTGCGAAAAGAAACTGGAAGAACGCTTCCGAAGATATATGGTTTGCGACAGTCTCTGACGATTATGTTTTCAATCTTGAAGATGTAAAGCTAAAGCGAAAAGTCCTTGCGCCTTATACTAATTCCAATGGGCAGCCCAAAGACTGGGAAAAAACCGAAAAAGGAAGTTTTCGCATTACGCACCCATCGAATTTGTGGAACGATATAACCGTCCCGTTCTGGTCAATGCCTGAAAATACCGACCATCCCACGCAAAAACCAGAAAAGCTTTTAGCCAAACTAATTCTGGCAAGCACGAATAAAGGCGATTTTGTTTTCGACCCGTTCATGGGAACCGGAAGTTCGATAGTTACGGCTAAAAAACTCCAGCGTAATTTCTTCGGAATTGAACTCGAAAAAGAGTATTGCCTCTTAGCCGCTAAACGACTCGCATTAGCTGAAAACGACAAAACCATCCAGGGCTACTCCTCCGGCGTCTTCTACGAAAGAAATACCTTAAACTTCCAAAATAAATCTGCCGACATGATATAAAATGTACATCGACCATTTATTTGCTTTTCCCTGTTTCGATTTACAAATAAACATATTAATGGTAGCATAATCTTATTGTTATTTTAGAAGGATAATAAAGTGCCTGAAATTTGCAGATTTTTCGGTATAATAATTCGGATGTTTTTTGAAGATCATAATGTGGAATCTTAATGAAGTAACCAGCATTCAATATCAATCAGATTATTGTTATATGGTGGTTTTTGACGATGGAACTAATGGAGTAATCGATTTTACGAATTATTTATCGAAGGGACCTGTATTTGCTCCATTAAAGGATTTGAACTTCTTCAAAAAAGCGAAAATCGAAGGCGGTACAATTTCCTGGCCTAATGGGGCAGATATCGCCCCGGAAACTTTATACAAAAAATGCCAAAAAGCAATGTTGATGAAAAATTGATTGTATGTTAATTCTAAAGATGTGAAAAATATATCACACACCATAAATTTTGGATGATGAAGTAGGGAGATTGAAATGAGAAAAGGTAGCAAAGGAAAACAAAATAAAGAATTATACAAAACTAAAAATATTAATGAATGGAATAAACTTTACAATTTTTATTTAAAACATTTCACAGATGATAACAGGGAATGGGTGTTTAGGGGTGAGATTCTTGATTCTGATGACAATGACAACTCACATATTCCAGAAAAAGCCTTTAAGAGCAGACTTCATGAGGATTTTGAATACTTTAAAATATGCACTAATAAACGTCCAAACATAGAGAAGAAACTCATTAGAGAATTTCGCAGAAATGCACCGATACATGCACATAATCAAAGACAGGAAAATTGGTTGGATTGCCTTGCATTGATGCAACATTACGAAGGATCAACTCGCATGTTAGATTGGACTTATTCATTTTTTGTTGCTTTATATTTTGCTTTAAACCGATTCAAAATTAACAAAGACAATAGAGACGACAGCCAAAAAGGAAAATCTTGTGTTATCTGGGCATTAGATAATGAATGGCTTGGGGACATTAACAAAAAATATGAAGATGAATTTATTAAAAAAGAAGAAGATTCTGATAATAAAAATTCCCTTCAAAAACTAAAAGAAGACGGTAGAGGCTGGTTTGAAAATTATATAATCCATGATTTTATAGAAAAAGAAGATAAAAATCAAGTAAGTAAAGAAAATGCAATAATTTATGCAGTTAATCCATACTATCTCCACCAAAGACTATCGATTCAAAGAGGTGTGCTCCTCTTTCCAAGTAAAATTTCTATTTCCTGGGGAAAAAACTTGGAATTAATGTTGAAAAATAAAGGTGGACAAAAAAATCATCTTTGGAAAATAGAAATCTTATTTGATAATATAGAAATACAAAAACAGTTTTTACAAAGATTGTATGATATGAATATAAGCCAAGCCTCTCTCTTTCCTGACTTGGATGGCCTTGCAAAGTCATTAAGAACTAGATTAGTAACGCCACCATTTACATTAAATAGTTTCTTGGATAAGTAATTATTTGGCGGATTCAACTCACAAGTTCAACAGAGTTAAATCCTGTTGTGTTTATAAATATAGGAATTCGTTATAGTGATACAAAATGGATTCTCGACAACGCGGGTATGACAGCGATGAAGAAATATCATAGAAAGTTAAGGTCAATAAAATGAGAATTATTAAAGCGGCTTGTTTGTTTGTTATTTTCACCTGCGCCGGATGCGGAATGGAAAGTTACTGGTATAACGAGCAAAATACCTATCAGCGTGCAAGAGCAGATTGCATGGAGTGTTTATATCAGGCACAAAAAGCAGTTTCGGATGCAGCTATACATGACGAAAACAACACAGCTTCTCCAACGGCTGATAAACCTGACAGGAAAATATTATTCAGGGAATGTATGCAGGAAAACGGCTACAAAAAAACCTGGGATTACAAGCTGGATTACAACATCAGAAAAGGATTCGTCGAACACAACAAAATTTTATATAATATAGCCGGAAAATGATTTTTCATTTATATAAAATCATTGAGCCGGTTTTATCTGGTTCGGATCTATCGCAAGTACCTGAGAAGCAACTTGATAGTTTTTTGATTTCTCATCCTTTATCAGGCTGATTATCTTTTTTGCAGTTTCCTGGGCATGGGTCAACTGTTTGTCATTGAGATAAACAAACATTTTAATTGTCATGGCGGAGACGTTGTCGGGATCTGTTTTCAGTATATCATCAGCTTCCATGCGAGCCTTCAAAGGCTTCTCGCATTCGAGCGCGTAAACCATAAAAACTTCCGCGGCGGCTCTCTGGCCATTTTTATAACCGGAATTCGAGAAAAACTCCCTGCAATTTTGCATTATCGCATCAGCCTGCTGCTCAAAGCCCATCTTGAACAAAAGGACTGCGGCGTATCTATAGTCATTTAAAAGATTTTCCACTTCCGAAAGTGACCGCAAATCGTGCATACGAAAAAGGTTAAACAACATTGGCTCGATATCTTTTTTGGCGGAAGCTTCGTTGAAAGCCTTTACATATTTTGCAATACCTTCCTGTTTTGTATCGAAACTCTGATATGCAGCAAAGCGAACATTCATGTCTTCACCGGTGACATTCTTTACCGCCTCAATCAGGTCTTCACCGCTTCGAGACTGCTTAGCCCTGATTTCATCCAGTATTTTACGCACGCAATCGATTCCGAATTTATCAATCAGTCTGTGTGCCTCGAATGTGGAATAAGCATAGCGGGCGAGAGTTAACTCCTTATCTCTTTCAATTGGTAAATTATCAAGATGCAGGAGGCAAAATTTGCCAGACATCCAGTAGCGCAGATCGATTTCTTTTTCAAGATCTTTATATTGACTTGTATCCCAATCCTTTAACCATTCTTCCGCTCTGCTGATATCGAAATGTTTCTTTAACAGTTCATAAGTAATAGCGTTTGAAAAGCCGTCACTGAACCATCGCCAGTACTGGTCGGTCTGTTTAATATACACAAGCATGCTAATTTCTGTTATTTCATGAATTATGACTCCCTCGTGAATATTACCAACATCTCCAAACATTTTGAAAATCATGTCAACATTGTTCTCGAACTTCTCTACTGATTCTATTGGAAATGCAAACTCGAAGGTTTTGTCCTGTGTGTCTTCGCTTGTGACTACGAAGTTAGGATTATATGCCGCCGTGTCTGTTAATTTGTCATATGTAAAATTGGGAAGCTGTCCCCCGGCGCGAACAAAATCTTTCATTGTGCTCTGTTTGACAAGGTAAAAAGTTATGGTTTTAAAACCAGATAAAACCCCGGATAATTCCATCCACATTTTTTCCTGCTTTTCAGCAGGAGGCTCTTTTATTCCCAAAATAAGATTTATGTCAGCTAATATTTGCTCTTTTTTTGAGTTGAGAATATTTTGCTTGTCTTTAGCTGCAAGGAATTCCTTATACATCTTTTCAAAGAAAGGAAGGTTCGGCTCGAACGATTTTTCGTAATAAACCTTCGCGCCCGCGATGGTTGTTGAACTAAGGTTCAGCTTGTCCCAGTTATTTGGTTCTGTTTGTGCCTGGACATAAACAGGCGCATAGAAGAAAATTATCAGAATAGTATTGAAAATAGTTTTTTTAGTCATAATATTTCCCCTTTAACTATTTCGAAAACAAAAGTACATTATCGATTCAATTTTGTCTGGTTCGGATCAAACGATAAAATAGAAGTTGCTACAGTATAACCAATGGATTTTTTGTCTTTCGTTTGTTTAATAATCTTCTTTGCCAATTCTATTGCCTCATCCGGCTGGTTATTTTCCAGGCAAATAAACACCTTAACAGCAAGAGCATCCGGATTATCAGGAGAGAGCTTCAGAAGTTCCTCAGCTTGTTTACTTGCTTTAAGAGCCTGGTCGCACCCAAAAGCATAAACAATATAAGCATTCAGTGCCAATTCCCTTTTGTTTTCAAGACTTAGCATCGAGCAGAATTCCATACAATTAGACATAGTCGATTCAGCTTCTTTATCGAGACCTATTTTAAAAAGGTATATAGAAACCAATGTGTAGTCCTGAATATACAACTGTATATTCGAGAGAGAACGTAATTCATGAGCGCGTAAAAGACTGATTATCATTTGCTCATAGTCTTTCCTGCTTTTAGCCTCATTGTAAATCTTTCCGTATTTGTCAATTCCTTCCTGTCTCTTTCTGAAATCCTGATACACGCCCATGCGAAGGTACATATCCTCACCGGTGACATTTCTTATAGCTATTAAAAGGTCGGCTCCTGTTCGTGATGCTTGTGTTGTAATTTCATCTATAATTTTACCGATGCATTCAAGTCCATATTTTCTGATCAGGTTTTGTATCTCATACGTAGCATAAGCGTAGCGTGCAATAGAAAATCTTTCGTCAATTTCAGTCGGTTTGATATCTGATAAAATGCAGAAATTTGACGCCATCCAGTATTGCAGATTAATTTCTTTCTTTATATCTTCGTATTTGTTCACATCATATTTGCTAATAAAATTATTTGCATCTTCCTCTCCCATATATTTTTTTACAAGCTCATATGCAACAGAATTAGCGACACCATCGCTGAACCATCGTAAGTACGGATCGCTTGATTTGACCCGAATAAGTAAGCTCAGCTCAGTAAATTCATGAATAATTCCGCCGCAAATTATGCCGCCCGACATAAAATTAAATATTTCTGAGTCTTTTTTAATATCCTCTTCAAAAGTCTCAGAGGATTCTATAACAAAGGCAAATTCGAGATTTCCCGGAATTTTACTGTCACTTGTGACATTAACACTGGGATTGTATTGAACATAATCTGTGATTTTATTATATTTAAAGTTCGGAAGTTGTCCGCCAGCCTTCAGAAAATCTTTTATCGTACTTTTTTTTACCAGGTATAGCGGCTGGAGATTGATAGAGGTCAAAATATCAACTATATCTGAAAATGTTTTCTCCTGACTCAGAGTATTTACATCTTTTATCCCAAGAATGCTGAATATATCAGTTGTTATCTGCTTTCGTTCAGACTTGATTATTTCAATCTTTTTCTTTTGTTCCAAAAACTGCTTGTAAGTCTCCTCAAAGAAGGGCAGGTTCGGCTCGAATGATTTTTCGAAATAAACCTTCGCTCCCGCGATGGTTGTCGAACTAAGGTTCAGCTTGTCCCAGTTATTTGGTTCTGTTTGTGCCTGCACAAAAAAGGGTGCGCAGCAGAAAAAAACCACTATAATTTGAAAAGGAGCTCTTTCAGTCATTATATTCTCACTTAGAAAGCCTTTGTTAATATTTATATTTCAATTTACAAGCCCGCGTTTCTTAACAATTTTAGGCTAATTTACATATTTATGACAGATTGCACAAGACATTTTTCGAGCTTGCCGGGAAGATTGTAAAATTTATGTAAAATCACACAAATATCGGAATATTTTCGTCACCTTTTGTAATTTATAGCGTCTATTTTGTTAAGATGGTAAAATGTGAATAATTGGAGGTTTTTAAAAAAATGACTATTTTATCGCATAACGAAATAGAACTTCTCGAAGCATCGATTAAAGGTAACACAGCCGCGTTCGAGTCTGTTGTAAAAAAATACCAGTCGTTTGTCTGCGCAATTACTTACAGCGCTATTGCTGATGTGGAAAAAAGTGAAGATATGGCGCAGGAGACATTCCTTCACGCATGGAACAATCTCTCTAAACTAAAAGACTTGTCGAAATTCAAGTCTTGGCTGATAACTATTACCAGAAATATAATCAGCGATTCTTTGAGAAAACAAAAACGTGACCTGATAAATAAGGCGGCTCCGATAGAGGAGATTGAAAATGTGCACATAAAACAAGTTGAGCCTGATAATCAGGTTATGACAAGCGAACAGCAGGCGGTTGTATATGACGCATTAATGCAAATTCCGGAAAAATACCGTGAGCCTCTTGTGCTTTTTTACAGGCAGGGACAATCGGTCAAAAATATAGCCGGGCAGCTCGATTTATCGGAAGAATTGGTCAAGCAGCATCTTTCTCGTGGCCGCAAAATGCTCAGGGAACAGGTCGCTTCGATGGTTGAAAGTACAATTAGCAAGACAGGCCCGACGAAAGCATTTACATCCATTGTCATGGCTTCGATTGCCGGTCTTGCAGTGAAAGGTACTGCTACAGCCGCGGCTGCCGCTGGTTCTTCCGTAATCATGAGCAGCTTATCCGCAAAAATAATCACCGCCGCTGCTGTAATCGCTATCGGTTTCGGTACAGTTATAACTTACAATCATTTTGTAAAACAGGATGACAAGAATGAAATACCGAATTTAACAAGCATAACAAATAATGCAGAAAATAACAATGCCGTAAATAATACTATTTCCACACAAAATACGAATACTGGAATAAATGCGTTACAGGAATCTGCAAAACCTGAAACAGCTTCTTTGGTATTTGCAAAAAATGATAACTCTGAAAGCTTACCCAATAATATCCGAAACACTTCGACAAATAATATCTCGGCAAACATTCCCCCAATTGCATTAACAAACAAACCTGTCAGCAGCCCGTACGAGTATTTCTTATTCACACGTTTTAATCGCGGAAATTCAACAAATACTCTTATCCTGGCTCATATAACTGATAATGGAATCGAGCTTAAAGAGATTATAACTGCACCAGAAAGCAGCTATCACTGGGGAAATATGATTTGTGTCGCGGGAGGTAAACTTTACTGCAGGAGTTTTTCTACACTCTATAGTATCGATTTATTGACAAAAGAAACGGACCAGCTTTCTGTTAGATCAAAAACGCCAGATTATAGTTTCGATCTTAATGGTACTTACGCACTTGCTGATGGCTGCCTCTATGGATTGGCACAAAATGGCAATACTGTAACGCTGCGGCAATTAGATTTTCAGAGACAATCATATCGTGACATAACAGATGTAACTAAATTTAAGACAAGCAAAGATATAGCAGTTTCTCCAGACCGAAAGCGGCTGGCATATTTCGCAATGAATCCAAAGGGGAATTATCCATCAAAAGAAGATGGAGGATATTTCCTTACAGTTATTGAAATTGAAACCGGTAAAATAAGTCAACCTGCAAAACCGATACAATTTGTAATTCCCATGATAGCTTCTACTTTTCCGGGAATACCGATTATCTGGCTTGATTCAGAAACTGTAGCATTTATACGCACGGAAATTCCTGAAGGTGAAGATGAATTCAGCCCGAATCGCAGTGCGGCAAATATGCTTACCAAAGTAAATGTAAATACCGGTGAGATGGAAGATATCACACCATTGCCGGGCAATCCTTATATGCAATTTGCCCCTTCTTTAATCCAGGACAATGCAGGGACAGGTCCGCTTGTTCAGCCGCAACCGGATCATCAGAACAATTACAGATTGGATTTGAAAAATCATAAACTCATAGAAAATGATTCTATAGCTGGAAACTACAGGCAAGCTTTTGATCAGCTATATTATAAAGATATTGATTTAGGCACTGTCAAGACCAGGTATTATAAAGTGTCACCCGACGGCAAAAGAATCATCTGGATGAGTGAAAAATCAACGATTTCCAATGATAACGAAAATAAAGAAATGACAATGCGCGAAGCATTATCATCAGGAAACGGTCAGCTTTATTATCATGACGAAGCACAGAACGAGCCGATTGCTATTGCGAAAGTTTATAACTCGACCGGATTATGGCTAAAAGCTGAGGATTTAAATACAAAAACGCTGATAAACAATTTGAGTTCGGAATGGTCGCCGCTTAACAATCTGTCACAAAATAACGCAAATCAAAATTGGGTGGATACTCGAAAGAATATTAAAGACTATCTTAATATCACAATAAAAACAGATAAGAGTACATATTATCTTCACGAGCCAGTAAAAGTGACATTAACCGCCACTAATAAAAGCAATACAGATATTACTATAAACAAACCTCATGTAATAGTAAGTGTTATGAGGCCTTTAGTTGGCCTTTTAATAAATTATCCCGGTGGACAAACATCGATCGATAAAGGCGCACAGCCTTATTCACCTGAAGACGAAAAAATTATGATAAAAGCAGGTGAATCTTTTGCAACAAACGATACAATAGAAGTGAGCGGCACAGGAGAATACAGCCTCGAATACACATATGAAATCCCATCCATCGAACCGGAATTCAAAGGAAACATAAGAACACAACCTGCGGCTTTTACAGTCACAAGCATTAATGGTGTGGCAAAAGAAAAACAGCTTTTCAATGCAAAATTCGCAAGGATAATGGAAAAGTTTTATAAAGAAACCGCAAAGGATCCGAACTGGAACGGAAATAATAATGTCAGCGATGAAATGATTGGCTTGCCGGGAATGGGACCGGAAGTGGCACCGTATATAATTAAAGCCATCGAAAACGAAAAAAACAAAATTTCACGACAATTACTTTTAACCGCATTATGTTCTGTCGCAGATTCTGAGTATATACCATATTTCAAAGACCGGCTGATAAACGGGGAAACCGATCCGGTCTGTAACTGGTTACTAAAAACTTACACTCAGAGCGGCACAAATGAAAATATAAGAAAGCAGGCTGTTGAAGCCCTAATCGCCGGAATGAGTAACACAGAAGTTGAGGCACGTCAAAGAGTATGCAGTTTTCTTACAAAAATATATGACAGGAATGTCGAGACTTGTTTTGTCAAAGCAGTTGAAGATGAAAATCAAAATATAAAGCTTGATGCAGGCTTTTATCTTGCCGCGGCAAAATGGCTCGAACTGGCCGAATGGTTGAAACTTGCGTCCAATGAACCGGATTACGCGCAATATATTTCTGCTTGTACAGTAGTCAAAAAACTGGAGCAGCAATTTAATATCACAAAGGGAAATCTGCCAACTCTATCGAAAGAGGATTTTGAAGCTGCTCAGGATTCCAATCAGAATTATAAGAAGGTAATCGGTGACTGGTTATCATGGGCACAGGAAAATCCCCGTGCCTCGTTCCTTTTCTTTGAAGATTACCGCCAGAGGTGGTGGGAAAACGATCCTCTTAGACAGGAATGATTTTTATTTTTTCATATTTGCCTGTTTTGTGTTTTTAAAGTAAAATCCTATGGTAAAGAAAGGAATTTACAAAATGAAACACACACGACATATATTCATAATTCTTATAATCTCATTATTGTTCCAGACGCTCAATCAGGCAAATAAACTATTTGCTTCTTCGAATAATCTTTCTGATAAGAAGATTGATCGTCATGCACTTGTAACAAGGCACAATGTAATTCTCACTGAACCTGATCCGCTTACGCCGCTAAGCGTCGGAAATGGGCAGTTCGCGTTCACTGCCGATATTACAGGCCTGCAGAGTTTTCCAGAATATCATCAAAAAGGAATGGCTCTCGGCACACAATCCCAATGGGGCTGGCATTCGACACTGAATACGAATAATTACAGGATGTCAGATGTCTTTGTGGAATATGAATCGGCGGGCAGGAAAGTTCCTTATGCTTCTGACAGAAGCGGGAATTATTCCCCTGCCGGGACATGGCTGCGCGCAAATCCACATCGCCTGAACCTTGGCCAAATCGGACTTGTAATGAAGAAATCCGATGGTACAGAGGCTGGAATTAATGACTTGCGGAAAACATCTCAAACACTGGATTTATGGAATGGTTTGCTGAGCAGTCAATTTGAAATTGAAGGAAGCCTGGTAAAAGTCTTGACTGTATGTCACCCTGTGCATGACACATTGGCAGTTCGTATCGAATCGGAATTACTTCAAAAGGAAAGATTACTTGTCTCACTTAAATTTCCGTATGGAAGCGAGCAGTGGGGAATCTCCGCCGACTGGACTAAACCGGACAGTCATACAACGCAAAGCAGCATAAATAATAACAAAGCTCAGATTGCACGAATAATTGATGCAGACAAATATTTTGTAAGCATGGTCTGCTCACAGACAGGACAAATCAGAACCGCCTCACAGCATGAGTATGAAATCAGCATAAAAGACAGTGACGCGCTGGAAATTATTTTCTCTTTTTCCCCTGTCCGGATAGAAGGGACATTGCCCGATTTTCAAGCCGTTCGCTCTGAAGCCTCCGATTATTGGCAAAAGTTCTGGTCGAGCGGCGGGGCGATTGATTTTTCTCAATGCACAGATACGAGGGCTTCTGAGCTTGAGCGCAGGGTGGTTCTTTCGCAATATCTCACTGCGATTCAATGTTCTGGAACCATGCCTCCCCAGGAGACGGGCCTTGTAACAAATAGCTGGTTCGGAAAATTTCACCTTGAAATGCACTGGTGGCACGCGGTACATTTTGCCTTGTGGGACCGTTTGTCTCTTTTGGAACGAAGTCTCTCATGGTATCAAAAGATACTCCCGGCGGCCCAGTCAACTGCTAAACTGCAGGGTTACGATGGTGCACGATGGCCCAAGATGACTTCGCCTGATGGCCGCGATAGTCCCAGTACAGTCGGCGTTTTTCTCATCTGGCAGCAGCCGCATCCGATTTATTACGCGGAGCTGTGCTATCGAAGTCACCCTGATAAGCAAACTCTGGAAAAATATCGGGAGATTGTTTTTGAAACTGCGAAATTCATGGCTTCATATCCCGTTTGGGACAAATCGGCTAAACGCTATGTACTCGGGCCAGCATTAATTCCGGCTCAGGAAAGTTATGGCAATTATAAAAGAACTGCTATCAATCCGGCTTTCGAGCTTGCATATTGGTATTGGGCATTAGATACAGCACAAAAGTGGCGAGAGCGCCTTGGTATGGAACGTGACGAGCAGTGGGACAAAATCATTAAGAATATATCGAAGCCGAATATCCGCGAAGGAATTTATACAGGTATTGAAACACAGCCTTATACGATTTATCAGGATCATCCATCGATGCTCTGCGCACTCGGATTTTTAACTCAAACACCTTTGATAGACACGGATATCATGAAAAAAACGCTTGATGATGTATTTGCAAAATGGGAATTTTCCAGCACATGGGGCTGGGATTATCCTGTCATGGCGATGACGGCCGCCCGCGTGGGTGAACCTGAAAAAGCGATAGATGCATTATTTCTCGATACTCCGAAGAACAAATATTTAGCAAATGGTCATAATTATCAATCCGCCCGCCTGCCGCTGTATCTTCCCGGCAATGGCGGCTTACTTACCGCAGTTGCGATGATGGCTGCCGGCTGGGACGGCTGCCCTGAAAAACCATCGCCGGGTTTTCCCGATAACGGCAAATGGAAGATCCGTTACGAAGGCTTCAAAAAAATGCCATGATTAAAATAAAAATCGAAGAATACGAGTATAAATCTTAGTTGCCCAGTGCATTCATAATTTCATCAGGCCAGCTTTTGCTTAATATACGGCTTTTGCCGGTGTCCCTATTGAGAACAATTATTTCATAACGATTTGTTTCTGATGACTGACCAGCTTCGGCAAGAAAATGATTATCCTCAGATACTAAAAAAGAAATTTCATTATTGCCCTTGAATACGGGAAGCAGTTTTGAAACATCATCTTCACCAAATCCATCGTCTTCGGAAAATGGAATATCTACTTCTTTTGCTCCTAAAGTGAAGCCTGCAAACCTGTTTTCCTTAATCGGCACAAGGACATCTTTACCATTTGGTGACAGCTCGAATTGCATCATACCCATTGCCTGTCCGGCATAAGCTGAAGCTTCAGAGGGCATTATATCCGTCACGGCGCCGATTACCGGATCATAACAGAATATGGAGTAACCGGGATCATTCATATTGTTAGTCGGCAGTGACATCTTAATAGTTGAAAAGAAAATTCGCCCACCAGTTTCATAGCGAACTTTCATCCAGGGATAAAATGCTATGCCTGCAAGCGATCGATCACCTCCGGTACTATTGTAAGTATTTACTAATCCTTGTTCAGGAATATCTGCCTTGTTACATAAAAGAGCGCCGTTAGCATCCGCAACTTCTATCTCATCAAGTGAACCCAAAATAAACTCTTTTTTAAAGTCGGACGGATTTGCACTCAAATATGCTATTTTTTTAGAGTCCTTACTCCAGTCATAGCCAAAGGCAACGCATTGATTTATAAGTACGTTTTTAACATCACTTTCAAGTGATGCAACATAGAGAGAGCATTCCATGTCTTCTCCTTCGTACTGTACATTCATAATGTAGGCTGCATGTTTTTTATCCGGTGATATACGTGTCATCATAATTGGAAATATACTTGCTGCAATTACACGCTTGTCATTAAGGTTGTTTCGCGGTACCGCAATAACATTGTAATAGCTTAATGTTTTTCCTTTACCAAGTTTAATTCCTTTTTCACCCAATACGTTAATTAGCTTCTCATCTGCATTTTCAAACGAATAACGTATTACCCAGTTTTGTACTTCATCATCCTTAAGGATCTCAAGAGAAGGCTCTGGAAACCTATCATTAGTCAATCCTCCCGCTTTTATAATATCCTCCCGCATTTGTTTTCCGCAGTATTCTATCATTCGTGCCTGTCCGTCTGGCAGCAGTTTTAATCCTTCTGACAAATCGTTAATATCAACTTTCCTGCTGTAAACAATCAAACTGCCGTCTTTTGAAATATCAGGCCATGGCTGGACATCATCTTCTTTTGCAATTTCAGTTAACGAGCCTGCCTGGCCATCTACGAGGTATAAAGCACCATCGACGCACAGCAAACCAACCGAGCCGTCTTCTGACCATTCGAGGGAATCTTCAGGAATACAACCTATTATAAATAATGCAGCGATATAAAATAAAAATAAACAAACTCTTTTAATACAATTACTCATGATTTCTCTCCTTTAGATATTGTTGATATTGTTCCAGTAAAGAACGACCTGAACTTTTTTCTATATGTACCCTGGTGGGTGAAGGATTTAACATTGCTGTAATTTTGTTTCGCCAGAAACCTTCGCCAAGGTTATCAAGGCTAAAGCTGTCTCTTTTAGCGGATACAGCAGGAGTCTTTACAATCAATTCAGACTCTTGCTGCGGTACATTTTGTTTTGACCATCGTCCTGCCGCTATTCCTGTACAGACTGAGATAACTACAATCGCAGCTATGCGTAAAAAAGGTAACCAGTCGAATTTGAGCGAAGGTTTGTTTTCCGATGTTTTTTTAATATAAGCAGTCTTGACATCAAATGCTGCCTGAGTATTGCTATAAGTTTCCTGCATTTCCAGAAACCATTTTTTTGCCTGCGAATGTTCTGCGAGATATTCCTGCAAGAGAGCTTTGACATCTTCGTTTAATTCACCTGCCGCAGAGTCCATCGCCAGTCTTTCAATTTTCTCACGGTCCATTTTCCCGGTCTCCAACATTATCTTTTATAGCTTTCAATCCCCTGTGCAGCCGCGACCTTACCGTCCCGACAGGGATTTCAAGAGTATGAGCGATTTGTTCATAGCTTAAACCTGCCGCAAATCTTAGATGAATCACTTCGCTGTATTCCTCGTTTAAATTTTTTATTACATCCCATACTATCTTGATATTGTTTTCTTTTGTTTCTTCAACGGAAGCTTCATTTTTTAACTCAGGTTTTTGTGCTTCTTTGTTTGTGTTTTCTCGTATTTGTTCTCTTAGCCAGTCAACGCGCGTTCTTCGGGCGATTCCGAAAAGCCATGCCTGCCTGCTCGCCTTGCCGTTATACTGACCCCAGGCTCGCAGCGCACGCAGACAGCAATCCTGCGTCATATCATCGGCATCCGCCTGATTCCCACAAGCGCAAAACATATATGCCCGAACCTTCCCGGCTGCCTGAGTCCAAAACTCCTGAAATTCAGTTGCGATTTTTTCTTTCATTTTTTCAACCGCATATAAAGTCGGCGCAAATTCAAAAAAGTTCCCACAATTTTGTAAAAAATATCAGAAATTTGGCAAAATAGCCAGAAATGAACTTAGAGCCTCTAACAATGAATTTTTAAGATACAGCATTGCTATCCTCGTAATGTTTCGCGGGCAAGATGCCCGCGACACGATTCTTTTTGTTAGAGGTTCTTAAAAGACAGTTATATTAAATTTCTTTTCTTCGTTTTTTGCAAATTACAAAAAGATTTGTATTTTGCAAGAGTTATTCATAGTTGTTTCAGGATTTTCTGAATACGGCGACGACGTTTTCAACTTCGACAACGAAAAGCCTGTTATCACCCTCGAAATCGACCGGGATGGCGCCTTTGGGATTGAACAGAACTTTGTCGTACTGGCGAAGAGGAATGTCAGGTGAGTTCTGCACTTCAACTGAAATTGTTACGATGCGTCCGGTGATTGTGGGAATCTCGATATTGTCCGGCAGTTGTATGCCGCCCTTGGTCTGCTTTTTGTCTTCATCCTTGCGAATAAGGACGCGCTTGCCTATCGGCTCGACAATCTCAATCGCCGGAGTGTCTGTCTGATTTTGTTTTTTCATCGTAAATTCACACCTGTAAATGATACTAATAACAGAATGTTATTATACCTTATCCCATCAAATATGCAATAAAGCTGTGCTATTGACAATTCTTTTCCTCTCTGACCGTTTTTTTTTAATAGAATCAGGATTTTACAGAAAAGTAATAGAAAACTTATTATATTAACAAGTCTCTGTGATAGAAGTTTAATTATCAAATTAAGAAAGCTAATTTTTCTTACATACGGCCAGTACCCATTTCAGAAATAATAATAAGATTCGGCAGAGCTTTTTTAAGTTCTTCCAGTTGTTTATCATTTACATATGTGTTGTGAATTCTAAGGTTTATCAGATTTGTGAGTTTCATAATTGGTTTGATATCACTTATTTGTGTATAACTGACATCAAGGTCTTTTAGATTAGTAAGTGTTGAGAGAGGCTCGAAATAACTGGTTTGTATGGCTCTAAGTTTTAGTGTTTGCAAGTTTGTAAGTTTGTATATCGGCCATATGTTTGTGACATTAGTATTGCCAAGATCAAGCATTTCCAGAGTAGTAAGATTTAGAAGCGGCTCGATATCGCTTACTTTTGTATTGTAAAGATTTAGTCTCTGTAATTCAGTAAGATTTGCAAGCAGTTTAATATCACTTATATTAACATTGCTTAAGCTTAGCTCCTGCAATTTTATAAGTCCTTTAATCACACTTATATCATCAACTGGAATTCCGTTAAGGTTAAGAGATTGAAGATTTGTAAAATTAGAGATAAATTCAATATCTCTAACCTGTCTATCGAAAAAATTGAGACTTTGCAGGCTTTTGAGGTTCCCGAGCGGTTTATAATTGCTTACTCCAGTGACACTAATCCACAACTCCCTTAGATTTGTCAGTTTTGAAAGAGGGTTAATATCGTTTACTTCCATACATGTAAGTTTGAGTTTTTGTAGATTCGTAAGACTTTCTAATGGTTCCAAGTTACTGATTTGTGTGAATTTGATTGCCGGTAATCTTCCGCGACCCGTAGATGGTTGGAAATCTCTCTCCTCTATACAACTAAGAGTAAGGTTCTGTAAATTTTTAAGATTAGCAAGTGGCTTGAAATTATTAACATGCATGACGTTAATCGCAAGCTCATTAAGATCTGTAAGGCCGGCCAGAGAATTTATATCATTGATTTTCATGCCTTCAATTTCAAGTTTTTTAAGGTTTGCAGAATTTTTAAGTATATTTAATTCGAAGGTCGGTACTGAATCGTAATTTACTGTTAATTCTCCCGACAATGAGGTGGACATGAACATTATCGTAAGTTTTCTTAGCTCTGGAAGATTCACAATTGGCTTAAAATTTGTAACATGCCATGTTTCAATTGAAAACTCTCTTAGATTTGTAAACTTCTTCAGTGAATTAATATCTTCAATAAAAGGATCTGAAATACTCAGACTCTCAACTTTCTGATAATCATCCACTGTAAATTCGTCTGTATGTTTGTTTAACTGACGAGCAGCAGTTGAAAGAATTCTCTCTTCACTTCTATTTGCAGTGGCTGAAAAACCACGGGCTTTTAAGGATTCGAATTGGTATAACATAAAAGATATTACAAAAAAAATAATAATCGTCGAGTTTCCATTTTTTATTTCCTGCCCGCTGGTTTTAGTACTCATAATAAAACATCCCTTTCATTATTTCTCACAGCATTATTGTACAATTACCTTGCAGATTTGGGAATTTAAAAATCAAAGAGTTAAAGAATCTTTGCAAATCACCTTGAATAACTGAAGTGTAATAAAAGAAACAGGAAAGCAGACGAACTAAAAAAGAAAAAAGAAAATTTATATGCCTCTACAAACGAATATTATACCCTCATCCTCCCATATCTAAAACTAATCTTTCAGGTGAAATTACTTCTTTCACAATATGGTACTTATTATCTTTTGAACCATTATTATCTATTTTTGATCCGAACTGGAGTTTTCTTGGATCGACTTTTTTGTCGAATTGGACCGGATCTTTGAAAATATACGGCAGTTGCCTGATAAGATATTTGTAATCCAAATTAGATTTTTCCTGCCTGATAATTTCTACTTCTGCTTGTTCGAAAATCAGTTTTTGGTTTATACCAAGTTTTTCTTTTATTATCGGCAGGAAGTCAGGATTGATTTCATATCCGATAGAATTTCTGCCAAGATTTTTAGCTGCAAGAGAAGTTGTCCCGCTGCCGAGAAAAGGGTCAAGCACAGTATCACCAACAAAACTGAACATCTTTATCAGGCGTCTGGGAACTTCTTCCGGGAACATAGCCAAATGCTTATCCTGCTTTTCGCCCGGAATATTCCAATGACCAGCAAAAAATTCATTCCATTCCTCGATAGTCATTTTGGATTGCTCTTTAATTTGTTTGCTGACTGTCGGCGGCTCTCCATGTTTTTTGAAGATGAGAATAAATTCGTAATCTATTTTCAGAATGCCGTTTCGAGGATAAGGGAACGAGCCCATTATTGTCGCTCCGCCTGTTGTGTTGCACGTCGTAACTTTCTGCCAGATGACAGCGCCCATATAATCAAAGCCGATAGTTTCACAAAACTTTATTATTTCTGTACGTATCGGGATGACTTTATATCTGCCATAATAAACTGAGCGTGCGAACTGATCGCCGATATTGACACACAAGCGGCATCCTTTTTTCAGCACTCTGCGGCACTGGCTCCAGACAAGATTAAGGTTATTGATATAATCTTCATAACTGTCATCGAAGCCGATCTGCCCGCCGTTTCCATAATCTTTTAACTGCCAATAGGGAAGAGAAGTTATAACAAGACGGACCGATTCATTAGCCGCATCCTGCATATTTCTCGAATCACCTATTATTATTTTATGATATGGCATATCTGTCTCATAAATAAATACGCGTAAAAAATATTGTTTTCGATAGGAGATTATATCTAATCTTGCCGAATATTCAAATTTACTTTCATTGAATAGATCATATATTTATTTTTGCGATCTGCGGCAAAGGCCAATGAGCCATTTTTGCTGTTCGATAGTTAAATATGAACGTAACACAAGGACATGCTCCGCTATTTTTCTCTCCACTTTGCTATGTGATGAAATAAGATTATCGATTTGTTCTAATAATTCTTCATCACTGCTTTGAGGATTTTCAAAAACAGATAGAAGGTTTTGTAGTTCATTTGCAAGATTTTCGTAAAGAAGGTTCGATTCAGTTGCAAAATTCGGATCTGCCTGCTGAATTTGAGTGACCTGTTCCGGAGTAAGCCTGAGCCTGTTTGTAAGCCTGTTCCAGAATCTGAATTGTTGATTATATCCTGTACCGGAACCTCTTGTGCCGCGATTCTGTCGCCCATATCTGTTAGCTCCCCTGCTCCCCTGCTCATTATTTCTTGCACCAAGTCTCTTCATCGGAGCACTAATCGCTTCTGCACATAATTGCATTAGTTCTTCCTGGTTTTCCTGTCCAATCTCTTTCCGTAACTCGACTATATGCCGGCCAACTTTTCGTATCAAATTCCCATGCGCTTCATTAACAGAATCTACATTCTCCAGAACACTCTCATCCAAAGCTTGTGGATTCTCAAGAGCATCCATAAGCTCGGATTGATTGTCTTTGAGTTCCGATATCAGCACGGAAACCTCATTATTGAATTGAGCTTCAGATTCGGTAACTGAAAGCGGCTCATCACTCAACCAGGATTGAGAATTTTCTTTAGCCTGATTAATCTTATTCAAAGTTGCCACTCGTGCATTGACGAATGAGATACATCCGGCAACCAAGACGATAAGAAAATAGATTGTTTCTTTCTTTTTCCTCATCACTGATTTCCCTGATTAGAAGAATCCTCTTCCATCACAAGCCATGTAAAATCGCCTGCCCAATCCAAACCTAAAGCAGCGATATATTTCGGCCTTTTTTGTGCATTTACTACTTCGGAAGGTTTTTGTCCTGTACTGATTTTCCCGAGTTTTGTGCCGATTCCGATAGCAATAATAATCGAAGCCGCGATTTTCAAAACATCAATTAAGAAATCACGTTTTATAAAAAGCTTCGGATGTTTACGAACCTGTAAAGATTCTTGTGCCGATGCCAATACCCTATCTGCAATATTGTGCGCCGTTGTATTTACATCCCACTTTCCAAGCGTATCCCAAAGCATGGAAGATTCCTGAACACGCTCGGAACATTGTTTGCAGGCTACTAAGTGTTCCTGCACATGAACCTTGCGTTCAGCATCCAGTTTATCAGAGATAAACTCCATTATTTCAATGTCATTTAAGCATTTCATAGTATTCACTCATTATTTAAACGTTATATCACTATAAATACCTGCGGTCTATTTTATATTATTTTTCAATTTTTTTTAATTTTTCTCTAAGATTTGCATAAGCCCGAACTAAAAGCGATTCTACGGCCGATTTTGACCATTGGGTAACTTCACATATCTGGTCATAACTGAGATTTTCATACCGATGCAGAATTACCGCCAATCTTTGTCTTTCAGGCAGTTCATTTATAGCTTTTTTTACCAATTCAACAGTTTCCTTACGTTCGAGAGAATTCGATTCTGGATCAGCCGCTTTACAATTAGTTATTTCTTCAATAGATATCGGAGCTTTAGATTGTTTACGCTGCTCATCCATGCAAAGATTTACAACTATTCGATAGAGCCATGTTGAAAATCTTGCCTGAGGTGTATAGGTCCCGGCTGATTTATAAATCCGAAGAAATGCCTCCTGGGTAATATCTTCTGCCTTGGACCAGTCATTAAGAAACCTGTATGCAAGTGAAAGAATCTTATCCTGATATTTTTTTACGATTTCAGAAAACGCATCAATTTCACCTGAAGCGATGCGCTTCATTAAATTTAACTCATTTATCGAATCTTTATCATTCATAAAAGCTCAATTATGCTGTTTTTCATGTTATCAATACAATAGCATTTTTTTTATGTTCGTAAATATTTTTTAAAAATACCGCAGGTTTTATTTTCGCGATTCGTTTAATAGTTAAAGAAGCAACCAAAAACGTAAATGGTTGACTCAGAAAATTGAAAACCTTATTTTAGGAGAAAGAAAATGAAGATTAGAACATTATTATTAGTCGCGTGTGTATTATTTGTCGGGCTTACCAGCGTGACAACAGCCGGGATGAATCGCCAGAGACGCGCAGGCGCCGGTCTCGCAGCAGTACAACCAACAGATACCGAAGTCATTAATCTATTGTATATGGCACAGGAAGAAAAACTTGCGCGTGACGTATATCTTACATTATACGAAAAATGGGACGCAGTAATATTTGCAAACATAAGCGAATCAGAACAGCGCCATATGGATGCAATAAAAAGACTGATCAATCTCTATAATCTTGAAGACCCTGTTGAGGGAAAAGATATTGGAGAATTCACTGACCAGGAATTTGCCAATCTTTATAATGAATTAACAAATACAGGTTCAGAGTCAATTACAGAAGCTTTCGGTGTCGGAGTGACAATCGAGGAACTGGATATTGCGGATTTGACGGAAAAGTTAGAGCAGACTACTACAAGAAATGTAAAACGTGTATTCGAAAATCTGCTTGCAGGATCTGAAAATCATCTGGCAGCTTTTCAGCATAACATAGAAAACTATGTTCCTGAATCTCAACAAACATGTGTTAATGGCGGCATACAAAGACAAGCACGTAACGGTCAAGGCGGCAAAGGACAGGGAGGTTACGGACATGGCCGAAACAGACAAGGTGGAAATGGACAGAGAAGTAATTGTGATGGTACATGTATAAACAGCGGTACATGCATTAATCAATAAACAATATTATAAAAGCATCGAAAAAGCCCGTCAAAATATCCGGCGGGCTTTATTTTTTGAAGCAAACATTTCTTTTCGTTGTTATATTTCAATCTGGCTCATTAATTTTTTCAGCAAAGCTCTCTGGAAGTGGAGGCGATTTTCAGCCTGGTCGAAGATAATTGAATTCGGAGATTCCACGACCTCATCTGAAATTTCAAAGCCGCGATAAGCAGGCAGGCAGTGCATAATCTTTACGCTCTGCGGCGCCGCTTTTACCAGTTTTTCATCCACCTGGTAGCCTTTGAAATCTGCAATGCGTTTCTGCTTTTCATTCTCCTGTCCCATGCTCACCCATGTATCGGTATAAATGATATTAGCGTCTTTAACAGCCTCGACGGGATCGCTTATTTGACAAGCGCAGCCGGCTAAAACATGATTCGCCTGCTCGATGCTTTCCTTATCAAGCTCGTACCCGGAAGGAGATGCGATAGTTAATTTCATACCAAACTTAGCGCATGCGAATGCAAGTGACCTTGCGACATTGTTTCCGTCACCAATAAAGGCTATTTTCAAGCCCTTAGTGTCATCGAAATGTTCCTCGATTGTCAGCACATCAGCCATTGCCTGGCATGGGTGCGACCAGTCTGTTAATGCGTTGATAACGGGTACAGTCGCATATTTAGCCAGCTCAGTGACAGTGCTGTGCTCGAAAGTTCGTGCCATTATCCCATCAACATATCTGCTTAGAACACGCGCGATGTCTTTCACCGGCTCCCGTTTTCCTATGCCGCCAATATCCTCCGGCTTTACATAAATGACATGGCCGCCAAGGTCTGTCATTGCGACCTGAAAGCTGATTCGTGTTCTCAGGCTCGGCTTCTCGAAGAGCATTGCCAGCGTTTTTCCTGCCAGCGAATTCTCGCTGCTGCCGTACCTGTAAAATCTTTTAAGCCTGACACTGATTCGCAAAAGTTCTTTGAGAAATTCTGTCGGACAATCGTGAATAGACAAAAAATCTTTCATTTTTAACCCTCACTGAAAACACTATCCATAATATCAATTGCCTGATCGACCTGTTCTTTTGTAACAATCATTGGCATCATCAGCCGAAGGACTGTCCCCTGAGTACAGTTCACTCGCAGGCCTCTTTCAAGACATTTATTAACAATCGGCTGACCGGGACTGTTCAACTGAATGCCAATCATCAGCCCGACGCCGCGTATGCTGTCGATGATAAAATGTTTCTTTTTTAATTCTGCCAGTTTTTGCATAGTATATTTGCCAAGCTGGTTGGCGTTTTCGATCAGGTTTTCTTCCTCGATAGCTTCAATGACCGCTATTGCTGCGGCACAAACCAGGGCATTTCCGCCGAAAGTGGAGGCGTGCTTGCCCGGAACAAGCGTCGCTGCGACTTCGCTTTTTGCCATCATAGCACCGATGGAAACGCCGCCGCCAAGTGCTTTCGCCATTGTAATCATGTCCGGCTCGACATCGAAATGCTGATACGCGAACCACTTGCCTGTTCTGCCCAAGCCGGTAGTAACTTCATCACAAATCAGAAGCGCACCATGGTCATCGCATAGTCTGCGTATTTCTTTTAGATAATTTGGGTCCGGAATATTTATTCCGCCTTCGCCCTGTATAGGCTCGACCATGACCGCGGCGACTTCATCATCAAAAGCTGCTTCCATTGCAGCGATATTGTTGAAAGGCACATAGACAAATCCGGGCAGCAGAGGCAGCAAACCTTCATGATGCCTGGGCTGTGCCGTAGCAGTTAAAGTTGCAAATGTACGTCCGTGGAAACTTCCTTCAGTCGTGATGAATTTGTATTTTTCCGAAGATGTATGCAAACGTGCCAATTTCAGTGCGGCCTCATTGGCTTCAGCGCCGCTGTTGCAGAAAAAGCTTTTCCCGCCAAAAGCTCTTTCGCTGAGCATTTTCGCCAGTTTGCCCTGTGGCTCTGAATAAAACGTGTTATCAATATGCAAAAGCTCTCCGGCCTGTTTTCGTATTGCTTCAACGACTTTCGGATGACAATGACCGATAGCGCTGACTGCCCAGCCGGGGAACATATCGAGAATTTTGTTGCCGTCCGAATCGTAAAGGTAACATCCCTCACCCTTGACAATAACACGCGGCAAACGGCCGTAATTTGCAATAACGTATTTATTAAATAGTTCTATTGTTTCTTCTTTAGTCATTTTTATTGTTCCTATACTTTCCTTAGTGTTTAATAATCTGTGTTCCAATGCCTTTGTCAGTGTAAATTTCCAGCAATAGCGAATGCGGGATTCTGCCGTCGATGATATGAGCCTTGTTGACTCCCGCTTCGAGGGCAATCAGGCAGGCTTCTACCTTCGGGAACATCGCATCGGTAATAATTCCGGCATCTATCATTTCCTTTATTTGTTTCTCATCCAGACTGGAAATCCAGCTATCCGGATCGTTGATATCCCTTCTTATACCATGCGTATCGCTTACGACAACAAGTTTTTCCGCCTTTACGTCAGCGGCGACTTTACCTGCCGCGGTATCCGCGTTGACATTCAGCTTACCGCCGATTTTGTCTTTTGCTACAGAAGCAATTACAGGAATCGTTCCATCGGCGCAAAGTTTTATCAATAGCTGACTGTTTATATTCGTAACTTTTCCAACCAGACCAAGGTCAAGCTTTCTGCCGTCAGGCCCGTCCAGTCGCAGCGGTTCAGCGAACAGAACGCAGCTGCTAAGCGAATGTAAAGCCATGGTTTCGCATCCCAGTTCTTCGAGCATCCGGCAAATGGGTTCATTGACATTTTTTACAAGCACATGTTCTGCGATAGTCAGGGTGCGCTCATCGGTATATCTTCTGCCCTGAACCCAGGTTGCTTCCAGTCCTGCTTCGTTCATTGCGCGCGTGATGGCTTTTCCGCCGCCGTGAACAATAATCGGCCTTATACCTACTGTTGACATAAACGCAACGTCGGCAAGCAGTTCTTTCTGAAGAGATATATCGTCCAGGATACTGCCGCCAAGTTTGACTACTACTATTCGTCCGAGAAACTTTCGGATATACGCCATCGCTTCTATTAAAGCACCAGCTTTTGCAATAGCTTCTTCCACTATTGTAACTCCTTAAAAAAATAACGAAACAAACTCTCGAGTGTATGATTAATAAATCTGTTCGTCAAGTTTTTTTAACTTTCGAAAAATTGTTTTACGTTTTCATCGAATCCAACGCGATGAAAGATACAGGCAGGAATATGAAAACAGGCAGCCACGCCCAAAATTCCGGGATAACTTTGTTGAAAACGACCTGCTCGGTAGCGAGCATTTTACAGATGAAAGTTAGAACGAAGCACAGCGAAGTAATAGCAAAGCTGACCATTACGGCGGATTTCATTGTCTTCGGATCCCGGCAAACCAGTATAGGAAGACTTATCAGGAGCATTACCAGGCTTATGAGCGGCTCGGTAATGCGGAAATGCTTCTGGCTGTAAAGCTGCGCCATATCGCGGATTTTTGTTCTCTGTGACGCAAGCGCTGTCAACTGACGCAAAGACATCAGCGTTTTATTTTCTGATTGAGATCTGATGGGAATATCTTTGGCAGTTATGTCGCTGAGATAAGAAGGTTCATAGCTAATCGGTTTTTCCGGGTCTCGCTCGATAATTCTGCCATAGTGTTTCCATTCGTTTGAGTTAGGATCTTTTGTGTACAGTTCCCAGTTTCCCGTTTCTTTATCTATTACTGCCTTTCCTGCGTCAATACGCGCGGTCACTTCCCATATGCCGGGTTTGGAAGCTGGGATTCGGCGCAGAATAGTCGGGTTATAAAGAGTTGCTGTTTTGACATCGAATCTTTGAGAAAAAATCAGAGAGCCGTTTCCATCTATAATAAACCTTACATTATAAGATTCCTGTCCGGGTATATCATCATGGCTTCGTACGAGCTTGTCAGCCAGAGATGGTATGACTAATTCCTGGTTAATGACCAGTGCGCCGGTTAAAATCAGCGCGAGTAAAATGACAGGCCAGATTGTTCTTTTCAGACTGATACCAGAAGCCATTATGGCAATAAGTTCGTTTGAGCGAATCATTTTGCCAAATGAAAACGATGCCGCGACGACCGTTATCATTCCCGCAAAGTCACGAAAATAAAGCAGGCTGTTTAGAAGATAAAAATTAATAATATATTTTACAGCATCTCTTGTAGTATAATCATCGCTGATTTTTTCAGTAAATTCATCGAGATTTACGAATAAATCGATAATTATCCGCATACCTATTAATACAAAGAAAGCTATTGCATATCCGACGAGGAAATTTTTAGCAATATATCTGTCTAATTTTTTCATAGCTTTTCAGTACCAAGTTTATATTTAACAAGATAATATCAATTTTTCACCAGATAGTGATACAATGCCAGAGCAATAAGGAATAATGCTCCCAGTCCCGCCCACATAACTGTTATACCAGAGACAGTTTGCGCGTTTAGATTTTCGGTAAGCTGTTTGCCGCTCATAATGCAAACAACGAGAATAGCTGCCGGAACACAGCTTGCGCCAAAAGCACTGAGAAGATGGCCGCCTCTTTTAATTATTCCAAGTCCTATTCCAATCATTATCATCGAGATGCAGCCTATTCCGAAGACAAGTCGGGAATGCAGCTCGGCTTTAATTTCCATATTTGTTTTCCTGATTTTTGTTGCCAGTTCCTTTTGAAGTTTTATCAGTTCTCCGCCTGGTATGAATCCCGGCAGTCCGGTCAGCTCTGAAGCGAGTTTTTGTACGTTTAGTGAACCATTTTCATTATAAAATTGTTTTATTGCTTCTTCTACATCTTTCGGGATACTCAATCCTGTAAAAGTGTCCCACATTTTAATTTCACCAGTTTCTATATTTCTTGCTGCACGAACATCCATAGCCAGAGAGGATTGAAGCGTGCCGCCCTCGATACGGAAAAATGCCTCCTTGCATTTATAAGTATTGAGGCTCCTTTTGCTTTCAGTATCAAACTCTATAAGCGTAATTTCGCCTGTCAGATTGATTTGCTCCTTATCTAAGGTGCATGGAACCAATGTAAACTTTACAGAATTAGGCTCTCCGTCCAATTCATAGAAACTTTCTGAAAATTGACTGTTCAGGTTATTGTCGCTGCGAGATTCTGCGATATGCTTATGGATATCATGCACAAAAAGTTCTGCGGTGAGCTGTGCCAGGGTTTCGTTAGCGGCAGTCGAAATACGTTCAAATCGCATTAAATCTGCCTTAATTCTTCTCATTTCATCGATTTTTTTAAATGCGATGTTATCCGCAAGAAGCGAGCCGGACTCGATTGTAAAAGTTGAAGATCCGAGCTTCATGGATTGTTCGGAACTCATTCGATATATATTTCGCGTTGTTATCTGCACCTCATTGGTCTTTTCGTGCTGAATAATTTTAATTTTCGCACTTTCAGTTGTAGTAATTTCCTGAATTTCATTACCATCAGCCTTCGTTAAAACTACTCCAAGGAGGGTGTCATTCTGAATATCAACATGGTCAGCATAAATCAGGTACTCATTTTTAGGCGGTACCTTAAAATAACCTTTTTGCTCAATGCTGCGAAAGAGCATTTGTTTGATGTCGGCTTTGAGTGATTTTTCGGCCAGATGTACGAAAGTCGGCATTACATAGAAGCTCAGGAACAAATTGAATATTGCCACGATAACAGCAAGGAAAAGTCCGGGAATGACCAAATTAATTATGCTTATTCCGCTTGCCCGACATGCGTCAAGCTCGTTATCGCTTGTAAATCTGCCATAAACGAGAGCGCCTGAGAACAAAGCTGCCATAGGCAGAACGAATGTAAGCGTTATCGGAAGAAAATAGAACATGAAGACAACAACCTGACGCGGTCCAGCACCGTATTCCTGGATTGGCTGCAGAATACTGCCTAAGCTCAGGATTAATGTCAGCGCAATCAGAGCCAGTAAGAATACTCTTAGAAGTTCGCGAAATATGTATTTATATAATGTATAAATCAAGCTCTAATCCCTTGAGCAGTTTAACTATATTCTATTTTATATTCATTGGATTGATATCTTTAATTTTATCAAAATAAATTTCATAATGGTATTTTTTCAAAATTGACAGGCAGTAATCAATCATAATATTATAAGCCTTCTCACTCATCATAAAAGATATAATATTATTTTCAATCTCCGGCGAAAATTCTTTCTGCTCGCCCTTTTGTTTTTCCAAAATTTTTACTATCCGCCATTTTACTGATCCTGAGTGGAATCCCTTAACCGGTCCTGTTACATAGTTTGGTTCCCCTGCCCAGAGGTCATTCCAGAAATAGCCTTCAGTGCCCGGATAAGCTTGATAGGCTTGACCGTCCGGAAATAAAGAATATTCCTTTTTAGCTTCATTAAAGTCTTTCCCGCTGTTTATCTCAGCTTTTACACGTTTTGCTGTTTCCTGATCTTTGCACCAGATTTGGTCTATTTTCAGCATTCTGTTCACAAAATATTCTTTATTTTTATCATAAAAGGCGGCGATTTCTTCTTTATTGGGCTCTTTAATATTTAACTCTTCATATTTTTTACTTCTTACAGCATTAAGCAAAGTTTCATCTTCCATATCTCGCATCTGTCTTAAAAAAACAGGGTCCTTATCTAATCCCATTGCTTGAGCTTCTGCGACGATTAAAGGTTTAAATAGAGCCTGTTCAAGGAGCTGATCAATGCCTTTTTCTGTATTCAAGTTGTCCGGCCTGTTACGCGGAGAATAATCACATAGTGTTTCAAACCAATCTTTCAAAGTTACATTTCCACGTGAAAACGTCGCCAAAACGATGTTTTTTTCCTGGTCTGTCAATTCGTCTCTTACCTGGTAATTACGAATATATTTTAAAATACTATTTTCGGTTGTTTTCGGATAGTTTAACAGCCTGTTGTGTATCTCTATAGCTTTGGAAAAATTTTCTGTAACTTTTTTTACTTCGGACTTTTTGTATAAGTCTTCATAAAATTGATCATTGATTTTATTTGCTTTTGCTGATTCAACAACTGATTTTGCCCTTTCGCGATTCATTTTCGGGTCGGATTTTATTTGTTTGTCTATCTCATCTTCGGAAGCGGCGATTTTGTCCTGTGCCTTAGTCGCATTATTTCTTGCCCATAAGCTTATAAGCTGCTGCTGGCGATAGTTCTTAATTGTTTGCCGGATCGCCTCTTCTTCGAGGATGCCCTGTTTGCGGGCATCTATAATAAGAGCTTTTTCGCCCAACATCTGCAGAAGAATTGAATTTGCATCGCCTGGCTTTGTTTGTGCTGTATATATTTTGTATGGATCCGGCTGCAGTTCGGAAAGTAATCTTTTTTCAAGCTCTTGTCTTGTAATTGTATAATCCTCTATTTTACCGACAATAGTCTGCTCAGATGGCTGAACGGTCTCTGATTGCTCTTTTTGTCCGTTTTCTTCCTGATTTGCAGTCGATCCGGACATTGTGTTTTGATAAATCAGGCAGAATAAGATTAAAGCAAAAAAGTAACATCCAAAAGCAGTCTGTCTTATGGATAATTTCATCCTTTCTCTACTCCAGTTACCCAATAATAAAAGCATTGTTTTGTTTCTTTTTAAAGATGTTATTAATATATTGCCAAAACATGATAATGAGACTTTTTACTAAAATTACGAAAATCATATCAAAATCGATTTCTTTTTCTTAATTATAACGACATTAAACAGAATTGACCAAATGAAACTGTTCTTTTGTGTTTTTTTAAAATGTCCAAAAACGAAAGAATCTTTACAATTTTCTGTTAAGTATAATATCGTATTATGGAAATTTTGTTTAAAGCAATAGAAAACAGAAAACTTAGATGTTATCAATAACAAGCTGTTTTTCATAAGTATTTGTAATATATATAGTTATGCGATTTCGTACTTGCTGAGCGGGTTTCAAAAAAGAATTATCTCGAAAAATTTTCAATATCTGTAAAAAAATATTTTAAAAATTCTGTTGAAAATAAATTTGCAAGTAGTTAAAATAGGCAATAAAGACAAATGTTAATATTGATAAAAAATATAGAAAAAAATAAATTTTTTATTGATTTACATTAAAAAAGATGTTATACTGGGCAAAATAGAAAAGGTGTGATTTAGTATATAAATACAAATTGCACGTTGTTGAAAATTTATAAATGGTTGAAAAACGAGGAGATTGATGAAAAGAAAGCATATCTTCTTCAATCTTTTGGGATTTCAAACCTGTCAAAAATTAGGAAATAAGTTGGTAATGTTATAGTTTTGGGATTTATAAAGTTAGTATAAAGAAAAAAATTATTTTATGGCCCGGGGGGGAGAATTAAGATGAAAAGAACACTATTCATTTTGGTATTTAGCTTTGTATCGCTTAGTTCGGTCGGGATCGCACGAGCAGAAGATCCTTTTGTCTATATATCTTTCGAGCAAAAAAGTGTAAAGCTCAGGTCGGAAGTTTTTTGGAATACGATAACACCGAAGGCTCTTACACTGAATGTGCGTTCCAACTGTTTTCACGGCTCTGTAGTAGCTACAATGAGTTCTTTGAGAAATCCGGCAGGCGGCAAGATAACACAGGATAGAGTTTTTGTAAAAACATCATCAACAGGTGGTTTTGTTCCGTTAGTTAAACCTGTTGCTATATCTTCGCCGGTGTATGGCCCGCATAATATTGTTGTTGATTTTATGGTTAAGGGTAACGGCCCGTATGATAATGCAGGACAATATTACGGTACTCTTGTATTTACCGTTATGCCGGCTGTTTAGTTAATTAAATGGACTAAATAAAAAAATGTATATCGTATTTAATGACTATTTTGATTATTTATGCCCAGGAATAGTGGATACATATTTTCCTATAACAGGAATCTCTCTTCCAGAGAAGGGAAGAGGGAGAAAGGAGGTGTTTGAGGTAGTGAAGAACTGAGATTCGCAGGAACAAAATGAATTTGTCCTGCGTGAAGCATAAAAATATGCCCGATTTTTATGCCAAATAATGATTGACAATGAGCGAATAGAAATCGCGGATTGGAAATCGAAAGTATTTAATGGGTAGTGGTTTTGGCATGTTTTCGTGTCGGGTGAACTTGACAAAATCGAATAAATAATAAAGAACCCGCAATGTGTGGCTCAGGCAATAACCTGGGCGTAGATAAAGAATTTTAGCTCTTAAGCCTTGTGTTAAGGCAAATAATAGAGCGATGTTTAAGAGAGGGATTTAAGATGGTGAAGAAAAGTATAATTGCAATAGCATTGATTAGCATGCTTGCTACCGTTTCTTATGCACAGGATACACAGGTATCTGGTCAGTATAAAGTTGATGGCGATTGGCCGGCAACAATTACTATTACCTACACACCTGTAGAAATTTGCAGGATTCCGATTTATATTAAAGTTGGAATGTTTATTGAGCTTAGAGACTGCAATAAGAAGAAAATCGTATTGAAACAAGTTAGTTGCCCAAGTGGTCAGTCATTCCCATGCTATAAAGGCTGTACTACAATTGAAGTCAGAGCAAACTTCGAGGCTTTGCTCAAATTGAAACTTTATAAGACGAGCGATATAATTAGCAAAGCCTCTACATGGCCATTTGCCGATAATTGGAAAGCATATTTCAGAGCAGACTCGTCAGATACCAGTCAGTCTTCAAGCTGGATTGTTAACGCTGGCGGCGGCTGGAACAAAGTTGATGTTTGCGTGGAAGCCTGGGATGCCAATATATATATGAGCGCACCTGGCTGCGATGAAGTACCTGTTGGTCAAGTTGGTATTACAGCAGTACCGAACGCCATACCGGACATCTGTGATTACGTAGATAGCTGCGGCGACGATATTTGCGATCCAAATGATGATCCCGGCTTATGATGTGCAGGATCTGAAAAACGGCAGCATTTAATCAGAGAATAGTTTTAGTTAATCTGATATATTGCATTTGCTGCAATAAAGAAGAAAAAAAATAGAGGGGTGGATTAAATCCATCCCTCTGTTTTTTTAATCATGTAAAGTGAGTTAAAATGCTCTCCTTCTGAAAAATATTATATGAGTTCTGCAAAATTGAAGTTAGACATATATTGTATGAAGAAAATCGGTTTAAAAGATTTTCTTCATACAATCTGCTGTATTGCTGTAACTGCTCATAAATGAATACTTTAAGTTCATTGTTTAAGAAAGAAAAAATTAAACACAAGCAATTTTTTCTTTCTTAAAGTATGCCTAACTTCAATTTTGCAGAATCCTTAAAATATTATATGAGGCAGGTGAAAAAAAGAAGCACAGGAATGGAATAATATTTATACGGATGTACCTGGCTCTAACGTGAATCACTAAGCACATCAGAGATTCCTTATTGTGCTTTGTACTCGTAGTAATTTTTCATTCTTGATTTATTTTAATATCAATAAAATATTGTTTCATGCTTAAAAGCAGTGCTGTTTAAAGTCCACTAAAACTGTTTCAGACGTGGCAATTAAGACAACCAATAAAGACGAATCATATTTAGAGCTGCCCATAAAATTTACATGTTTTCAAAAGAAAGTAAAAATTTTTTATTATGTATTTATAGGACCAAATATAGATGGATTGCTCTTAAACAATCACAGTTTTTTATTATATTGATTTTATCCTCGATACTGGATGAATTATGGGGCATTATAAGATAGTTTGGGTATTAATCAGGCAAATCCGATAGTCATGTTTATCAAAATTTCATGCAGGTCTATAAAATAGGTAAAATGGCTACTTTGGACTTGACATAATATAGATAAATTGGTAGAATTGGCAATATTGAAGCAGGTTGAAGCAACTTGATAGTATTAATAATGCTGGCTGCAATTAAAATAGTACAATAGGTTGCTGAAATTTACCTCAAACCGTGTATTTGCGGTTTCTAAGGGGGTTTTTAGAAGGAAATATAAAAAGTGGGGATGTTAGATTGCCGAAGATGATAAAGACGGAGCTGTGGTAAAAGTAAGAATAAAGGTACGGAGAGCAAAGGAGAATATTTCAGGAATTAGATATAGAGATTTTTTTTATAAATTTGGAGTCTAATAATGAAGTTTGTAAATGGAAAAAATTGTTTCGGATCTAACAGCAGCCAATGTGATATGAACAGATTTAATAAACATGAATGTTTTACAGGCAGGAATTTTAGAAATTCTTCAGTGATGTTCTATTTATTTATATTTGTCATAGCAATATTCATATCGTCAGAATCTGCAATTGCCCAGTCAGGATATTTAGTACAGCCGCACCAAATCAATCTTGGTGTTAAGCCGCGGGAGCGTTTTGTGGGTGAGTTAAAGCTCCATAATTTCGATCCTAACGAAATAATTACTGTGAGCTTAAAGGTAATTGAACTGACTCAGTCTCCAAACGGAGAATGGCTCCCATTTGATACCGATCCATGCAGTCCGTTTGACTATAATCCACTTTTGGATTTGTCGAAAGTTTCGTCATGCAGCAGTTGGATAACACTGGACAAAACAGAGGTCAATGTTCCGGCAGATGGGGATGCAGTAGTAGGAATAATAATAAACACGCCCAGCAGAGCCAGGTCAGGATTCTATGGCGCAACTGTTATGACTTCAACAATGACTAAAGCCAGCGCTGCGGAGAAAGTACCGATGATTGTAAGGTCAGGTATTCCTGTTATAGCTAATGTTCAGGTTGCGGCAAATACAATACCAAAAGTCGAAATTAAGGATATAGGTATGGAATTCGTTCCATCCGAAGGAGCTTTTCAGGGAAAAGTATTTCTTAACATGAAGATTACAAATGAAGGTAAGGTGTTTCCGCGTTTAAAACCTATTATAAGAGTTCGAGGATTTTTAAACGGGCACTGGCAGCTTATTACTACACATGAATTTGATGAAATCGGCATTATTCCCGGTGTTGAACTTGATTTGAAAAGTGATCTTGGAAAATCTTTGCCAAGCGGTAAATATGAGCTTGAGTCGGTTTTGTATGTGAATGGGAGTCTGAGAGGAAAAAATTTAAGACTTAATAAAGAAATCCAATTTAAAGGTGATCCAATGATTACCAAAATTGCCTCGGATGTCCCTCTGGACGTGAATCCAGCGGAAATTATCATACCGATGAGACCCGGAACAACGCGAGAAGGCTCTGCTAAGGCATACAGTGCGGTTATCGATAAGATTCAAATTCAACCGATTCTCGATATTCCAAAAGCTTTTAAAGACATTGCAACAACACAGGGATTAATTGCAGAAGAATTATCCTGCCTGAAATGGCTGACAGTCACACCAGGTAATTTCTTTCTGGAAAACTATCAGGGACGTAATATAACAGTTTCTGCCAAAATGCCGGAAAATGCTTTGAAGTATCCAAATTATTATGCATCTCTTGGCTTGAAAACGAGTTATCTCGATGGTCAGTCTGCTGGTACAACATGGTTTAATATTTGCCTTGAAAATCCGGACATGAAAATTGAACCGAAAATAATATGTTCCGCAATAAACTTCGAAGAATACAATATTTCAAAATCAGAATATTATGTACAGGCTGCTTTTCAAAATATCGGGCAGACACATATTTTCCCTTCAAGAGTACGAGCTGCCGCTGTTAAAGCAGACGGATTCGGAAGAACCGCAGCATTGCTGAACTGTGATAAATACGGTATGTTCATGCCTTATGAGACCAGATATTACAAAGGCATTCTTAATTTTTCATCTGTTGCAGTAGATGATTATAACCTTGAGGTTTTAATGAATTATCCCCCTGATGGGGCTGTTAAGAGACAAATACGTTTAAGAGTTAAAGAAGTTGGGAAAAGAAAAATACCTGAAATAATTGACAAGAATGTGGATAGTACTGAGCTTATGCCAGTAAATTGGGAATAGGATGGGAGATTTTTTGCTAAAGAAAGATGCTGAAATGCCGATACAAGGCTTTGCAGCGATTACAGAAAGGGACGTAGCTTTATGGCGAGGAAAAATATTATAAAAATATTATCGGGCTGCTGTATTTTAATTTGTACAGTTATATTCTGCTCTCTCAGCACACATGCAAGAGATGTAGAAGTCACGGTACAGACATTTACTATATCCGGCTCGATAGGCGTTGAGGGTGTGGAATTACAGGGTTTTCCGGAGTCTGTTACAACCGACTCAAGCGGTGATTATTACGCGATAGTTGAATGGGACTGGAGCGGTACAATAAAGCCGGTGAAACCAGGTTATACTTTCTCGCCCGTATCAATACCTTACATGAATGTACAAGAGGATAAGCCTAACCAGGATTATAAGTATAACGCTATAACTTATACTATATCAGGCAAGGTCGGCAATATGGCAGATGTGGAGCTGAATGGTCTGCCGGGCAGTCCGCGCACTAAAAGCGATGGAAGTTATTCTGTTCTTGTCGAATATGGCTGGAGCGGGCAAATCGAGCCGATTAAGGAAGGTTTCGAGTTTAATCCCCCATTTAAAGAAGTAAATACTATTAAAAGCAATATTACTCAGAATTTCACACCTGACGCGATAAAAATAGAACTTACCGGTAACGCCGGAGTAAAGGGAGTGGAAATGACAGGTCTGCCGGGTAAAATTATTACCGGCGAGGATGGTTCTTATAAGGTTACGGTCGAATACGGCTGGAGCGGTAAAGTTATGCCTGTAAAAGAAGGTTACACTTTCGAGCCTGCTGATACATTGTATTCGAATCTTACTGCTGATCAGAGTCAGATGTTTGAAGCTAACGCACAGCAGTTTGAAATTTCCGGATCTGCCGGAATGGCTGATGTAAAAATGGAAGGTTTGCCGGGCGAAGTCTATACAGACAGCAGCGGATATTACAGCGCGTCTGTAGATTTCGATTTTAGCGGAACTATAAAACCTGTACGTGAAGGTTATACTTTCAAGCCGGCTTCGATAACCCATACCAAGGTAAGAGAAAATAAGGCTAATCAGGATTTCAAACCGAGTATTGAAACATATGTTATTAAAGGAAGAGCCGGAAGAAGCGGCGTTAAAATGAATGGTCTGCCGGGAGACCCGGTCACAACTGGTCCTGACGGCGCTTATAGTGTTACAGTCGAATACGGCGCGTCTTATGAAGTTGCTCCGGAGCTGGAAGGTTATTCTTTCAATCCCCCGAACAGAACTTATACGAGCATTTCCCAGAATTATGAGAACGATAACTATACTCCGGCAATACAGGAATTTACGATTACAGGTAATGTGATTGAGCCGGGCGTAACCTTAAGAGGTTTCCCAAGGACGGTAACTGCCGATGAGTCTGGTAATTTTACTGCCCAGGTTCCTTATAACTGGAGCGGCAAAGTTACTCCAGTAAAAAATGGTTACCAGTTTAATCCGTCTATTCTTGAATTTAAAAATGTTGTTAATGACCAGGTTGCTCAGAGCTTTGAAGTAAAGGTACTTACATATACGATTTCCGGAACTTTGATTTCTGACAAGAGAAAACCTATAGAAGGTATCACAATTATTTCTGAAAGTGGTTCCACTACTACTGATGATCAGGGTAAATTCAGTTTTGAAGTACCTTATGGATGGGAAGGCTCGATAATGCCGAATCCTGATCAGGCAGGTTACACTTTCAATCCGCAGTCGTATATATACGGCGAGGAGAAACCGGCTGTTAAATCAAATTTGCCAAATCAGAATTTTACAGCAAAAATTCAAATGTTTAAAATTACTGATGTCTTGGAGCCGGGCGGAAAACCCATGATGGGTGTTGATATTATAGCAAATCCGGGTGATATTAAAGCCAAAACGGATGCAAAAGGAGAATACACTATCGAAGTTCCCTACGGCTGGACAGGTGAATATATTTTTAAGAAACCTGGTTATATATTCACTCCGCCAAGCAAATCCTTCACGGATGTTAAGAGTGATTTCTTAATGGGTGAACCAGTAGGTACGGGTGGACCAGACACAACACGACAGCCTGGCGAAACAACACGACAGCCTGGTGAAACAACACGACAGCCTGGCGAAACGACACGACAGCCTGACGAAACGACACGACAGCCTGACGAAACAACACGACAGCCAGACACTACGCAAAAGGATCCGGCATTTCAAGCCTTACTGGATAAAATAGCTCAGTTAGAGAAAGACATCATAGAAGGCCAGCAACAGCCCGGTGTGAGAAGACAGCCAGGTACTGGTGAGGTATTAATTACAGATAAATTTATCGAAGACGATTTACTTGGAGTACTTGATATTCTTTCTACTAAAGCTAATATTCCGATTTATTATGATCCTGAAGTTACGGGTTTAGTAAGTTGTGATCTCGTCCAGGTGCCTTTTAGCAAAGCGCTCGAAATGATTCTTGCCAATACTCCGTATTATGCTAAAAAGAATGTTGAGGATCCAGATTTTCCTTATTACCTGATCGCTCCGGGCAAGACGACTGATACATTGTTTCATAAAATCAGCGAAACTAAACGTGTGCAGCTCGATTATGTTCCTGCATCAACAGCCAGAGAATTGCTTTCTACTAATTACAGAACATATGTGATGGCTGTTGCTGACGATCCTAATTCTCGAGCGGTCGTTGTTACTGCACCGACAGAAATATTGAATCGAATAGTTTATGAATTGAAAAATCATATTGACGTAAAACCATCTCAGGTTTTACTGGAAACTCGCATTGTAGTTCTGGAAAAGGGTGACCTCTTAAATCTCGGTGTTGAGTGGGGATGGCCTACAGTAACTGCAGGCGGACTCGGTGCAAGCGAAGGGGACCTTTTGGAATTGACCGGCAAGACTGCCTGGGGTATTCAGTTGGGTTATACACCGGATGCTGAGTTCACAAATGCATTAAATGCAGTGTTGAATATGTTGAAGGTGAACGACGAAGCAAAGATAGTATCCACACCTACGCTTTTTGCGACGGATAATGAAACTGCACGATTCCAGGTCTTGAACGAGGATTACTTTATGTTATATGCTTCAGGTCTTGAGACAAGTCTTTATTCAAGACAGGAATTAGAAAAGATTGTTACCGGTACCGTTTTGGAAATTACACCTCACATCAGTGATGAAAATGATATTATGCTGAAAGTCGCAGTAGAGGTTAGTAATACTATTGCTGCGTCAAGAGATCTTCCAAGTGTTACCCGGAGACAGGCATCAAGTACTCTGAGAGTTTATGACGGCGGTACAGTTGCTATAGCCGGTTTATCTGAGAATACAAACCAGAGCACTACAAAAGCAGTCCCTGGTTTGAGTCAGATTCCGTTAATAGGTGAGTTATTTAAAAATAAGTATAATGATAATGCATCTCAGGAAGTAGCTATTTTTGTTACGGCGAGCATAGTGCGTGAAACCAGTACAACTAACATGGGTTTCGTACAAAGAAATGCAGCCGGTCCGCAGATGCAGATGAACAATAGAAATATGATAAATTCATCTTTAAATAATCGTAACAATGGAATGAATAATAATGTATCACAACCAACTTCGCTGAGGACTCCGTCAATGTATGAGAATCCGGCTTACATGAATCGTGAGACGGACCCATTAATGGGATTAGAGGATACCGGAAATCTGAACAATGGATTTGACCAGGAACCGGTTAGAAGGACTTCAAGACCCAGAATATCGGAGCGAGATGAATTTAATATGCAGCTTAACGATAGCATAAATAACCAGAACCGGTTTGGTAGTGGATATTAATATAAAGTTAAATTTTTTACGGGAGAATATTTGTGAAGCCAGTTAGGCATAAATCAATAAGTTCCGTTGTAATAGTATCTTCATTGCTGATGATATTTCTTGGCGGCTGTCTAAGGTCAGGAATGAAGATCATACCTTTTCCGAATCAGCATGTAATGGAATTGACTGCAGATGAAACTATACTAATTATGAAAGCTGCCGGTTATTCTAATGAGCAGATTCAGAAATATGGGTGGTCTGTTCGCGACGGACTGGCAAAATCAGGCGCTGTACGAATAATGAAGAATAGTGCGATTGAAGCAGGTTTCGCTATTAAAGGAGATGAAATATATATCAGCTCTCGCTCTACAGGCCGCTATATCTTCAACGTGAACACCGGCTGGGTGAATGGGCCGCAGTTACAAAGAGTTAATTGATTTATCGTTGCGAAAATCCTTTATTTCTAAGCTGACCTGATACTTACTGTGTAATCTAAAGAGTAATTTCGCCTGAGAAATATTCTCTATACTCAGAGCTCTTCTGTTAAAAACATTATTTTTATCTATTCATATTATTACAACAAGCCTTAAAATGCAGTGCTATAACTGCCATATTGGCACATAAAACAAATCTTTCATTTCATAAACCTTTTTCTAATAAGCACTTATAATTTTCTATCCTTTAGGCATGGTGTTTGCTTCCCCATACTGTATATTAGTGTAAGGATTCTGCAAAATTTAAGTTAGACATACTTTAAGAAAGAAAAAATTGCTTGTGTTTAATTTTTTCTTTCTTAAACAACGAACTTAAAATATTTATTAATAAGCAGTTACAGCAACGCAGCAGATTGTATGAAGAAAATCTTTTAAACCGATTTTCTTCATACAATATATGTCTAACTTAAATTTTGCAGAACTCATTATATTAGTGTATATATAGAGGTTTGGATTATGAAATTTGATAAATTTACCTTAAAAGCACAGGAAGCGTTGGCGACCTCACAGCAGATTGCGATGGCAAAATCTCATACTGTTACTTCTGCACTGCACCTGCTAAGTGCCTTGTGCAGTGACGATGAAGGTGTTGTTATCGAAATTCTGAAGAAAATCGGCGTCAATATTTCCCGTATCAGGGAAATGATTGAAAGCGAGCTTAAACGTTTGCCGCAGGGCAGAGGTCAGACCCAGATTATGCCCGACCAGGCTTTCAGCCAGGTTGTACTCGATGCACAGAATCGTGCCGACAAGATGGGTGACGAATATTTAAGCGTCGAGCATTTATTTCTCTCATTAGCTTCTGTGCAAAGCGATGCAAGGGAAATATTGCGTCTCAATTCAGTTACTTCCGACCAAATCGAAAACGCGTTGAAAGAAATTCGAGGCTCAGAAAAAATAACAGACGCAAATCCCGAAGATAAATATAAATCGCTCGAGCGTTATGGAATCGACCTGCTCGAAATGGCGCGCAAGGGAAAACTTGACCCTGTTATCGGCCGTGACGAGGAAATCCGTCGATGTATGCAGGTTCTTAACAGGCGAACAAAAAATAATCCTGTCCTCATCGGCGAGCCAGGCGTGGGTAAAACAGCAATAGTCGAAGGTCTCGCCCAGAGAATAATCGCAGGCGATGTCCCGACAGGTTTGAAAAATAAAAGAATTATTGCTCTCGATATGGGCGCTTTAATCGCAGGCACGAAATTCAGAGGCGAGTTCGAGGACAGGTTCAAAGCTGTTTTGAAAGAAGTTATCGCCGCAGAAGGCCAGGTAATACTTTTCATCGACGAACTGCACACAGTTGTAGGCGCAGGAAAAGCAGAAGGAGCTGTCGATGCAGGCAACCTGCTGAAACCATCGCTCGCTCGCGGTGACCTTCGCTGTATCGGCGCGACAACTATTGATGAATACCGTAAATACATAGAAAAGGACGCTGCTCTCGAAAGACGTTTCCAGCCCATTATGGTTGACCCGCCGAGCGTTGAGGAAACCATAGCCATCTTACGCGGTCTGAAGGACCGTTATGATACGCATCACGGCGTTCGTATTACAGATGCTGCGCTTGTAGCCGCCGCGACTTTGTCAAATCGCTACATAACCGACCGCTGGCTCCCGGATAAGGCGATAGACCTGATAGACGAAGCCGCTTCCAAGTTGCGCATCGAAAATGATTCGCTCCCCGCAGAGCTGGATAGTATTCGAAGAAGAATTATACAGCTCCAGATTGAGCGAGAGGCGCTGAAAAAGGAATCCGACGATGCAAGCAAAGAGCGTCTTAAAAAAGCTGAAAAACAATTAACTGATCTGCGGAAGCAGGACAAAGAGCTTACAGCGCAATGGGAGCATGAAAGAGGTGACATCGACCAGATAAAAGACCTCAAGAAGAAAATCGAAAGCGCCCAAAACCAGTTCGAGGAAGCCCAGCGAAAAGGCGAGCTTGAGACCGCCGCACGTCTGAAATATGAGACAATCGCGAACTTGAAAAAAGAGCTGGAAGAAAGAGAGACGCAGCTTGCCAAATCCAGCCAGAGCATAATCCAGAACGAAGTCAACGAAGAGCATATCGCTGAAATCGTTTCTCACTGGACCTCGATTCCGATTGCAAAGCTCTTGAGCGGCGAGCGCGACCGCCTGCTAAAGATGGAAGATGTGATTCGCAAACGTGTGGTAGGCCAGGACGAGGCTGTTTCAGCCCTTTGCAATGCCGTCCGCAGGAGCCGTTCAGGTCTTTCCGACCCGAACAGGCCGATAGGAACATTCCTGTTTCTTGGTCCGACTGGTGTAGGTAAAACCGAGCTGTCCAAAGCTCTGACGGAATTTTTATTTAACGACCCCCATGCGATGATTCGCATAGATATGAGCGAGTTCATGGAGCAGCATTCCGTCGCTCGCCTGATAGGCTCACCTCCCGGCTATGTCGGCTACGAAGAAGGCGGGCGCCTTACCGAAGCAGTACGCCGAAAACCATATTCCGTCATTCTTCTCGATGAAATTGAAAAGGCTCATCCTGATGTATTCAATGTAATGCTCCAGGTTTTCGATGACGGCAGGCTCACCGATGGTAAAGGTAAAACTGTCGATTTCAAGAACACTGTCATTATTATGACAAGCAACATCGCAAGCCAGCAGATTCAGCAGCTTACAGAAGAATCCGGCGCAGACTGGGAAATCGAGGCGCACGTCAAAGATGCTTTGAAGATGATTTTCAAGCCTGAGTTTTTGAACCGAATCGATGAGATAGTTGTTTTCCACATGCTCAATAAAGACGACCTGACTAAAATTGTCGATATTCAACTGCATTATCTTGCCCAGCGATTGAAGAGCCGCAATATAGAAGTTGAATTTACCGGCAATGCACGTAAGCAGTTAATGGAAGAAGGCTACGACCCGGTTTTCGGGGCAAGACCTTTGAAGCGAACTATCCAGCAGAGACTGGAAAATCCGCTTGCAAACGAGCTTTTGGCGGGAAAATTCTCCGAAGGTGATAAAATCAGAATCGATTCCGACTCTCAAAAATTCACCTTCGAAAAAATATAGGATTTTTCAATTCGTTGAATTTTGAACTATGAGAAATCCAGCTATCAGGATTTGAACAAAATATTATTAAAAAATAAAGAACAGTTTGACTTCTGACGATAAATAAATATATAATCTATGCAAAAAAGGCATAGGATTCCGGAATTGCATAATGATAAAAAGGCATTTACAAGCTGTTCTAAAAGACTCGGCACGCATGTTTCCTGTGATTACGCTAACAGGACCAAGACAGTCGGGCAAAACCACTTTAGCCAGGGCGACATTTACAAAAGCTCATTATGTCTCGCTGGAAGACCCTGCACAAAGAACCCTCGCATTGGATGATTCGAAAGGATTTTTAAGCCAGTTCGGAACCGAGCAGGTTATTCTCGATGAAGCTCAGCGTGCACCGGACTTGTTTTCGTATATTCAGGTCGTTGTAGATGAAAATGATATCCCGGGACAATACATACTTACAGGCTCGCAGAATTTTTTACTCATGGAAAAAATAAGTCAGTCTCTTGCGGGTCGCTGCGCAATTCACCACTTATTGCCCTTTTCACGCTTGGAGCTTATCGGCGCTAAGCCGATTGACCCGGAAAATATAACAAGTCTTCCACGCCTGCACAGAAAAAAACAAACCATTCCTGAATTATTTAATATTCTCTGGACAGGCGGCTATCCGAGAATACACGACAAACACATACCGCCTCAGCAATGGCTTGCAAACTACATACAAACGTACATTGAAAGAGATGTGCGAAGTATTGAAAATGTAAGCGACCTTGAAACATTCACAAGGTTCGTAAGACTCTGCGCAGGCAGAACGGGACAAATATTAAACCTGCAATCACTGGGAAATGATTGCGGCATTGACGGCAAAACCACAAAACGCTGGCTCTCCATTCTCGAAACAAGCTTTGTAATTAAACTTTTAAGACCATATAATAAGAACTTCAGCAAGCGTCTGATAAAGTCACCTAAGTTATATTTTCTCGATTCCGGCCTGCTTTGCTATCTTTTAGGAATACGCAAGCCGGATGAGCTTATGGTCCACTCATCAAGAGGAGCTATATTCGAATCATGGGTAATTTCCGAACTTTATAAAAGCTATTACCATACCGGCAGACAGCCTGCGATGTACTATCTTAGAGATTCAAACAATAACGAGATTGACCTGGTGATCGAACATGGTCCCAAAATTGTACCCATAGAAATAAAATCCGGCCAGACAATAAACAGTGAATTCTTTAAAGGGCTTGAGTATTGGCGAAGAGTAACTGGGCAGGCTGATTGTCCCGCAGCACTGATTTACGGAGGCGACACTCCTAACGTTTACAAAAATATTAAAATAATCCCCTGGTATATGCTCTAACTATTTCTCCCACTTTTTATATCTTCGCCAGATTCTGAAATATACCTTTGCTATCGAATCTATCGCATCGCAAAGTACGGCTATGCTCAAATCTTCGAGACTTATCGCTCCCAGCGTTTTCCAGTTTGCCGTAGTGACATTCGTGTGGTCGTTTCCTTCGGGTATGAACATGTAAGAAAGAAGGTACGAATGCTGGCAAATCGCGCTCATAAAGTCCCAGACGTTTTTATTATCAGTTCCGAACGAATCACTGAAATCCCTTTTACTTAGATTCTCCTCGACTTTTTTAAGGAAAGAATCCTTGTATAGAGTTTCTTTTCCCTTATCGAGCAATGGATAGCCCTGCGGATTATAGAAGAATCGCTCGTTTGACTTATCTAAAAGGAAATACTTTTTTATTTCATCGTCCCAGACGTCTTCGAGCTTGCCGTGAATGTTCTTGCCTTCCGAGAATCTTCTCGAATCGCAATGAAAAGGAACATGCGCATCCGCCACATAGTGACTTAGCATAAAAAGAATTGTCGCTATATGATTATTATTCGGAGCAATAGGAGAGCCTTTTTCCTCGCTTGTCTGCATCTTGAGATTATCCACGACGGAATGGGCGATTGATTCGCATCTGTCGGTCAGGTTATTGTCTTTATCGACTGTGTACGAGCAGTTCTTAAGCGGGGAATTTTTGCAATGCCTGCATAGAAAGTACGTATCGGGCAGTTTTTTGAACGAGCCTTTCGAGCCGTCTTTCACAGGAGTGAATTTCAGAACATGACTGGTTGCCATATCTTTTATAATCATATCGGGATACCATGCCCCCTGGATAACGCCGTCTTTGTAATCCTTAAACCACTTTATCAAACTCGCGGCGTAAGCCTCATCCGCCTTCGCCAATTCCGCATCTTCAAGCCTTTTTATAGCCATAAAAGCCAGCCACGCATGACTGTATTGTTTCATCTTTTTACCTTTCTACCGATCGCAAGAATACAGAGACCAGCAAATAAAGAAATAGCTCCTATCCAGAACATTTTGAATGGGATACTACCAACATATCGTTCCCCGCTTATATTATATTTCCATCGCCAGACAAGACTTATTAACATAAGAATTGTGCCCAAACCGGAGCAAATCCTTCCCAGCCAAACATATGTTTTTTGCATTTTATTCATCTTTCTAAACCTTGTAACGCGATATTAAATTCCAGCCGTCTTCTATTTCATCAGGCAGATTTCACTCCTGTAAACAATTGTACC
>JAFGEF010000040.1 GCA_016931715.1 Sedimentisphaerales bacterium | reverse complement strand
TAAAAATGGATAATACAGAAACAATTATTCAGGTCGATAGGTTAAGTAAAAGATTCGGAAAAAAGACGGCTCTTGATAGAGTGAGTATCGAGATATGCCGGGGAAGAATTGTCGGATTATTAGGTTCCAACGGGGCGGGTAAAAGCACATTGCTTCGACATATAATAGGATTATATCTGCCGGATATGGGGCAATGTACGACTTTCGGCTGTGACGCTGGTGAACTTAGTCCAAAAGAGCTTGGCCGAATTGGATATGTCCACCAGGAAGGGGAACTCTTTCCCTGGATGAAAGTTGAGCAGTTGATACGATATGTAAGCACATATTATCCGAACTGGAATCACGAACTTGAGGAGCGTTACATAAAGAATTTCAAGGTACCGGTTTCTTCGCGTGTAATTTCTCTTTCACCCGGCGAGAGACAGAAGTTAGCGATTTTGCTTGCGATAGGATTTGAGCCGGAGTTGTTGATTCTTGACGAGCCTGCATCGGCACTTGATCCGATTGCAAGAGCGAACTTTCTTGATTTATTACTTGAGTTGATTCAGGATGAAAATCGAACGATTGTTATATCCTCACATATACTTAGTGACGTCGAGAAAGTTATCGACCATGTCGTGATTATGGAAGAAGGGGGGATTTTACTGGATTGCGGCTTTGACGATTTGCGAGAGAAATTCAGTAAGGTGAAGCTCAATGCTATGAGTGACAAACTTCCTTCAGAATTACCTTTCGATAATATAATCGAATGTCACAGAACGGATGGACAGGCGATTTTAATCGTAAGCAATTGTTCGCATGAGCAATTAAAGGAAAAGGCACAACAACTTGACTGCTGGATAGAGATAGAGACTTTGCCTTTAGAAGAGTTGTATAAGATTGTTGTTAATAAACATGCCAGTGCCATAGGAGCATAAAAAATGAAAACCATAATAGCAAACGTAAAACTATATCTTCCGAACCGTTACTTCTTAATAGCTTATTTATTTAGCTTATCTATACTTGGTGTAATGATAGGAGCCGCAGCAAGTAATAAAAACGATGAAGTTATAATGATGGGTTTATTTATGAATCTGCCGCTTTTGGCCGGTTTTTTAGCGGCTCTTATGCAAATAGATATATTAAGTAAACCAGTTTCATTTTGCTTGCCGGGACATAAACAAAGTGTAAAAAAGGTACTATTGATAATTAGCGCAATAGGAAGTGTTATCCTTGCTTTTATAGCGGCTTTGCTTATTTTTGGTAATCAATGGAGTACAAAGATTATCTCTCTTTTCTTTATAATATTTATTTTCTTCCTGTTAGCAATAGAACTCACATTATTTACAAAGAAGACATTGATATTAATTTGGTTTATGATGTTTGTTCCTTCTTTCTACATTCGACCTTACGAAATTCTGGGTGGATTGATAATGAACCATCCCATTATTACAATTAGTATTGGTTTGTTAACTTGTATAGTCACCTGGTTGAATTTAAATTTTTCTGATATCCATAGAAAAGCCTGTACAATCCCTCAAATGCCAATTGAAGGTTTTTGGAATATGGAGAAAATCAATAAATATAATCAGACCAGATTTGGCTCTCAGCAAACAAAAGTAAAAGGTGAAATAAAACCATCGGTTGAAAGATATTTCCTGAACAAAATGAAAAGTTATAAATATTTTGGCATGGGAAGATATATATGGGGTAATCTATATAAAAACTTTGGCTTTCTGTTTTCAAATTTTCAGTTTTTGAGTTTTTTATTTATTTATGGATTAATTTTTCTTTTTTGTTATGCACAACAATCTTCTATATTTGCATTATTCATGCTTGTTTTGATGCTTAGTGCCTTTACACAAATTCCCGTTCATTCTACTATGATAATGTCAGATGGACGCAAAGAAAGATATTACAGTGCTATCAGTTTGAGTATTGCACATACATTATTTATTTTTTTATTCTGTTTTGGCATAATAGTTTTAACAAATATCGCCGAACCATTAATGCCGGCCATTCCATATTCAGGCCGTACTTATACTTTTCATGGAATAAGTTATGCGTCTAATTTGCTGCCTATAATAATGGTACCATTTGTTTTTTCTTTCAAATTATTTTTCCATAAAAGGTTATCCTTAATGTTCATAACAATTGTAGTTATGTATGCAATATTTGTAGCTATTTTTATTACTTTGGATAAATTTCTCAAATTAGATAAAAGTGAGATCCTTTTAATAATAATAAATCCAGCGTTTGTTATATCTATAATAATATTATTATGGTCTGTCTTTTTAGCTGTATTGAGACGTGTATGTTTCAAAAGGTCCCTGGTTTAGAAGATAATATCTCAGTTGTTGTATCAGAGTATTGACTCGAATCGTCATAAATAATACAATATAAACACTGAGTTGAATTTTGTCCTAATTGGAGACCGGGTTAAACAAATGAAAAAGAATCTTGAACAAATTGCTATCGAAGATGGACGCTACAGCGCTAAGGCTATTGGTTTTGTCTATGAAGGGCTTGGTTATACAGCCAAGAAAATAGTAGCCGAACCGAAACATGTCAGCGGCCAGCTCCTTTGTGAAGGGCTGCGGAAATTTGCACTCGAAAAGTGGGGAAGGCTCGCCAAACCTGTATTGAATGGCTGGGATATAAAAACAACGCGTGACTTCGGTGAAATTGTCTGGCTTATGATAAAAAACGAATGGATGAGCGCACAGGAGACCGATTCGATTGAAGATTTCAACAATGTATATGATTTCCAGGCCGTCTTCAAAGACCAGTTTAAATTTTAATTTTTCTCTTTTAACATTTCCTCAAGAATTTCAGCGGCGTCTCGTACCAGTTTACTGCATCTTTTATAAATCCTTATACATAAATGCAACTATAAACGGCAAATGGTCGAATTTCTTCGTGCATTTCTGGGCAAAACCGAATTTTTTGTACCAATTCTTCAACTTTCTATTTTTTGACATCATAGTTAATTCCACTTGTTTGACACCAAGCTGAATCGCCTGTTTAAAGATATGATTCACGAGCATATTTCCGTACCCTTTGTTCCTGTACTTAGGTAACACTGCGAGTCTTTCAAGATAACACACATCCGGCTTTGCCTGCTCAAGAGCCACGCATCCGCAAGGCTGATCATCTTCCAGTAAAATATAATATTTCATGCCTTTTTCGAGATCACCCGATAGACGTTCTTTTGTATAAAACGCTACAAATTTAGGGCAGTTCTCCTTCGTTAGTTCGAATCGTTTTGCGACATCATGAAAAGAACCGCAAATAAGACTAATCAAAATATCAATATCAGATTCATCCGCCAAATCGTTTTTTTTGAATTCTCTAAGTGTTATTTTATTTTGTTTGCGCATTTTATTTTTGAGTTCTATATTTATTCTGCTTTCTTTTCACATACATAATTCGCGAAAAAGCCTTCCATATAATCAGCTTTTTTTATATCAAAACCTGCTCTTTCGAGCATTCCTTCCATGACCCAGTCGAAAGTGCTGTATTCCTGCCTGAAATGAGTTTCGAGTTCCTGTCTCAAAACTTCTCCCAAACGGCTAACCATAGTATTAATATATTCCTGAACGCAGGATTCGTAATTGGTTATATCGAATGAAAAAACAATATCAAACAATAAATATTTACCGCCTGGTTTCAGCATTTTTATTAATCTTGTTAACGCTATCTGTTTCCAGAAATCCGGCAGATGATGCAATGCAAGAGTAGAAACAATTCCGTCAACCGACTCGTCATTGTGTTTATAAGTCAAAAAACCGCCATGATGAAACTCGATATTATCAATGCCGGCTTCTTTCGCTTTTTTACGAGTGAGTTTAATCATTGCATTCGAGACATCTGCTGCGTAAATTTTCCTGAAATAAGCGGCCGCATTGATTGCAAATGCCCCTGTGCCGCATCCCATGTCAATTATTGTTGAATTTCTATCAAGAGAAAGCAGCTTGATACGCTCGTCGGCTTCTTTTTTGTAATCTCTGAAATTCTGGTGATGTTCATCGTACTTGTCAGCACACTCATCGCGGTCGAACTTCACGCCGCATAATTTCATTTCATCATATTGCCATTCAGGCTTGTCTTGATTACATTTTTTTGTTTCCATTTTTCTTTCCTTATCCATAGCTATTCCAAAATAAAAAAGCCTTCCAGGTCTTTTATTCCCTGAAAGGCTTTTTAAATCTCAAATATTTTTAATCCTTTTAGGGAATAGCCTCTTTATGCCTGCATACGATAATACCGGCAACATAAGCCCATGTTATGCAAGCTGTAAGGTTTGAGCGCATAAGCATCGCGGCCGCTTCGCGGCTTGTTATTTGCTTATACATGTTTTCCCTAAAATTAGACATTTTAACTTTCAAAAAATCGTATAGATAGCTTTTTACTATAAAGTGAATGATTCTGTCAAGCATAGAATTAAAATAATGCGAAAATTCTGGGATGTCGCTATTGGTCGCCCAAAGCGTGAAATTTACCTGTAAGCCTGATAATAATAGGATAACCTTCGATTATTGAAGGTATCAGGTTCTTAAGTTTTTTTGGTGCGATTGATGAAAAAATAATAATACATGGCTTTCCTTGTTTTTGTCCAATAGCCGTACCTTCAACTCCGGGAATAACCATCCATTCATCAGTATGTTCTTTTTGAACCTGTTCGATATTTTTCTCTGACATAGTGTATACTTGGAAATTGTTATTAACTTAATATCCAGTCAAAGTTTCCTATTGTATTTTTAATCAAATCTTCAAAAAGAAAGGAGCATAGGTTTTTCACTCTATGCCCCTAACATATTTCAAAAATATTATAATTTACTCAATCTGGTAATATCAAGGAGTATCGTCAATTGTTACACCAAAAGCACTAAGAACGGTACCAATTGGATTGGCAATGGTATATGAAGAGCTGCCAGCAAACAAAAGACCAACTGGTTGATTTGTATTTTGTGTTACGATTAACGAGCCAGAATCTCCTCCCGCACTAAATGTTCCTGGAGTGATAATTATCTGGTTTACAAAAATGGCCATACCAGAGTCGTAACCGACTTTTACCGTAGCACTAAGAGCATATATAGAACCAGATGTAAGTCCGGTTGTTCGGCCATATTTCTTGACTAACATATCCGGAACTGCTGTAGCAATATTTGAACTTGGTATATAGCTTCCTGTATATGTTGCTCCAAAGTATTCCGGTGTAGAATTACCAAGTGTTTGCAAAGAGCACAAAGCAATAGCCGAGTCGATGGTGTTACTTGAACGAGGTCCAAATTTGATGGGGACATAATCATAAAGAACGCCGATTGCATCATCCGGATTAACACCGTAGTCATACGTCCCTGGCTGCAAAACATTGTCACCCAAAATAGCGATGTTTTCGTTTGCATAGACATGATTGTTGCTGAGTGCGAAAACATATGTCTTATCGCCAATAACTTTTTTTACTCTGCAGCCGATTGTTCCGGCAGTAATATCCGGGTGTCCTGTTGAAACTCCTATATGAGAAGGCCAATCTTCATAACTAGGGGACTCAGTCAATGCAGATTTGTACGCTGGAGCCGATTCATTTCCGTACGTATCAACTGCTGTTACTGCATAAGAATATACAATGAAGGGTACAGCCAAATCATCGGAGAATGTATTTGATGTACTTGTTCCTATCAGGATATAATCGATATCCGGAGCGAACGAATAATATATTTTATACCCTGCGAGATCGGTTTCTGTATTTGCCGTCCAAGATAGAGCTATCAAATTCTTATCGGTAGTCAGGTACAAGCCAGTGGGTGTTAAAGGAGGTTCTGTATCTCCTGGGGGTTTAGGCTTGCCGGGTTTTTCAGGTTTTAGGGGCTTCGCCAAAGAATAAAATCTACCGGTTACTTCTATTTGCACTGGTACGCCGTTTATATATCCCGGAATACCTGCTACTCCTGGTCTGCTTGTGAAAACTTTAAGTGCCAATTGATTATTATTCAAACCAATGGCTGTACCTTCCACACCATTCATTGCCATAAGACGTTCGGTGTTTCTCTGCTGTACCTGCCAGACTCGTTCAAATGCCTGGTCACTGCGTCCCTGTGCGAAAATAGGTCCTGTAAATACAAGGATTAGAGCAGTAATAATAAGTATTAACGAAATTTTGTTAAATAGCTTCATCAACATGGTTTTGACTCCTTAATTTTACATCGGAAAGTTTTCACACTTGTATATACATTAACAACGACTTATTCAGTTAATAAAATCCCCTTCTACATTTATGTTTGGATATTATATAGCTAAAAGGGATCAAAGTCAAGATAATTCCCCTAATAACCATATATTTTATAATTATGTATCGGCTTAATTATGTTAGAAAGTACATTATGATTTGTTCATAATATTGAGCGGCTCTTTCCAAATCGGAAATTTCTATGTATTCATCGGGTTTATGGCAGATTTCAGGTTTTCCTGGACCGAAAATGAGTACCGGAACGCCTAATTTTGCAAAATGCGGGCCGTCTGTAGTAAAGCCGACAGCTACAGTTTTTTGGGCTCCAAGGCAAGAGCAGAAATTCCGAACGAAATCGCTATTGCGGTCAGTTTCCAAAGGTGATGCATGCCTATTGATGGAGATTTCGGCTTCAAATTCAGGATTCTGTGATTTTAATTTATCGAAAATTCTCGTGAAATCTCCGATAATATCCTGAGTATTTACGCCCGGAATTATTCTTATATCTATCCCGCAAACGCATTTATCTGGTACGGCGTTGAGAGTTTTACCTCCTGTGATTGTATTCACGCTCATGGAGCATTTACCCAAAAGCTCATGCGTTTTTACTCCAATATCATAGTTATCCAGCTCATTTAGAAAACGCCGCATAGAAGTAATCGCGTTTATGCCGAGATGCGGTGTTGAGCCGTGAGCGGCTTTGCCTTTTGTCGAAATTTCGAGCCAAAATATACCACGATGTGCGGAAACTATCGAAAAATCGGTCGGTTCCGGAATTATTATTCCCTGTAATTTCGGAAATTGGCTTTGTTCTGAAATAAACTTTTCTGCCCCGCAGCTATCTGTTTCTTCACCGGCTACAGCGGTAAAAACGATATCGCCCTGTAATTTTACGCCGGAATTTACGATTTTACAGATTGCCGCCACAGAAGCCGCAATGCCTCCTTTCATATCTGTTGAGCCTCGTCCGAATATTTTGCCGTCGCTTTCAACTGCTTCAAAAGGGGGATTTTTCCATTTTGCCTGTCCTGGACCGACAACATCAAGATGGCAGGCGAATAGTAATGCCGGTTTTTTTCCTGTTGAATGGATATGTGCTGTAATATTGGCTCTGTTTTTGTCCCATGTATCTACCCGGGATTTTATGCCCCGGCGTGCGAATTCGGCGGATATTATTTCCGCGGATGCTAATTCCCCGCACGATTCGGTTGATTCTGCCTTGATTAGTTGTTTTAGAAGTTCTTTCATAGTAATCCAATTTATAATCGAATGGGAGAAAATAAAAAAGAGAAAAATTTTTCTTGCAGGTTTTTAGAAAAAAGAAGATAATTTAGCTTTTGAAAAGTTTATAGCCGGCGTATAAGGAGCATAAATGGGACCAGTATTAAATGGGCTGATGAAACTACAAAGTGTAGAAAATCGCCTTCGTGCAGAAAAGGCGAAGCTCAACAGGTGCAGAAGAAATGTAATAATACAGGAAAATTTAATTAGAAACCTTCAAAGTGCTCTCGAAGCAAAGAAGGAAGAAGCACAGTTGACTAAGGTGCAGTTCGACCGGCTGGAACTTGAGCTTAAAAGCAGGGAAGAGACAATAGCTAAATTAAGAACCTCGCTTAACAGCGCAAAAACCAACAAGGAATATGCTGCACTTCTGACACAGCTTAACACCACAAAGGCGGACAATTCAAAAATTGAAAGTCAAAGTCTTGATTTGTTAAAAGATATCGAAACTGACGAAACTGAGTGTAAAGATATTTTGAAACAGATTGAAGAACAAAAGCAGACACTTGAGCAAACTCGAAAAGACAGCGAAGCCCTGGTGATTAAATATCAGGCCAATATAGATGAGATTCAGGCAGAGTGGAACCAGATTGCACAAGATGTGCCTCGCAATCCTTTGGAAATATTTAAACGTGTTGCCGAGACATACGATGGTCTGGCAGTGACTTTTGTCGAGCAGCAGCAAGGCAGAGATGGTGTCTATAGCTGCGGTGGATGTTTCATGGGACTTCCGGCTGAGAGCGTTAATATGCTGATGACAAAGGATGAAATAATCCGCTGCCCGAACTGCACGAGAATACTTGTAATCGACGAGACACAGATCAGTTGTTAAATCCTGAAGTTATAATAATTCCTGTTTATTATTAAAAGCAAGGCAGGATTTTCCATTAACTCTAAGGAGTAATTGCATGCCTGAGAAAATCATAGCTTATACAGACGGAGGCAGCAGAGGTAATCCCGGTCCTGCCGCGGCGGGATTTGTTCTTTCCGACCAGGAGGGAAATCAACTGCTGGCAAAAGGATTATTTCTTGGCACAAAAACAAATAACGAAGCGGAATATACCGCTCTTGTCAAAGCTCTTGAAGCCTCATTAGAAATCAATGCAGAAAAGATAATGATTTTCAGTGACAGTGAGCTTCTCGTCAGGCAAATGCAGGGCCAGTATAAAGTAAAAAGTGATAAGATTTTGCCTCTATATGAAGAGGCTGTCAGTTTGTTATGGCGATTCAAGAAATGGAAAATCGAGCATATTCCAAGAGAGAAAAACAGTATAGCGGATGGTCTTGTAAATGAAGCGCTGGATGTCGGACATGATATAGAAGGTCGAAGGAAGGCCGTACCAAAAAATGAAAAACCTGTTCGGCTTGGTGTTCTATTAAGCGGCGGAGGCAGAACATTATTAAATATCCTTGAAGAAATTAAAAAAGGCCGTCTTAATGCACAGGTCGCTGTAGTCATCAGCTCGCTTTCGACAGTAGCAGGTGTTGAAAGAGCAAAAAATGCTGGTCTCGATGTGAAAGTTATTCGCAGGAAAGATTATCCCGATATTGACGAGTTCAGCGCTATTATCCAGAAAGAACTTACAGCCGCGAATGTAGATTTAGTGATACAGGCCGGCTGGCTATGTTTGTGGAAAATACCGGCAAAGTATGAAAATCGCGTAATGAATATTCACCCGGCACTTCTTCCGAGCTTTGGCGGGCAGGGCATGTGGGGACATTATGTCCACGAAGCGGTCCTGAAAAAAGGATGCAAAGTAAGCGGCTGTACCGTGCATTTCTGCACGAACGAATATGATAAAGGACCAATTATCGTACAAATGACATGTCCGGCTTATGATACCGATACCCCTGATACTTTAGCCGCGAGAGTTTTCGAGCAGGAGTGCATCGCATATCCTGAAGCAATAAGATTATTCATCGAACAAAAACTCCACGTCCAAAACGGCATCGTAAAAATCAAAAAATAATATAAGAGTTAACGGAAGAACAATTTTTTGCTAAAACGTACGGTTGTCATTCTGCACTTGATGCGAAATCTATAGTTTTAAAACTGGATTCCCGTTTTCACGGGAATGACAAAGTCATATCCTATGTGTACAGTTATAAAATGGCAATAGAGCAATCATACTCTAAAAAATGTTTCAATTGCCCTTGCAGTTCATAGATCCCCAAAGTAAAATACAGATATGATGCGAGCTTGCTTTGATTAAACACCATAGTCTTTAATATTACACGGAAACCATAGAATAATATTTTAGTTAAGATAATAGAGATGCTATTCGACGAAACCACAAACGATATTTCTATTAGAACGGAAGATGATTTGCAGGAGATTGTCAATCATTTGCGGAATTTTACTTTTCCTGAAAAGACAACTTCGAAAATACATGAAGTCTTTTGCGCTTATATCTTTATCGTGGGATGCTACAAGATGAACAGGTTGCAGCTTCCTATAAGTATTACTTGTAGAGAATCTCCAGACTTTGAGTATTATCATAAGAGTGCAAATCACAAAATTGGTATTGAGCATACAAGAGCAACACAAGAATCTTTCAAAATAGCTGAATCGGAGTTTAAAAAACACCCTGAAGGAAGCCTTATTGAACTTTGCCATTACTCTCCTTTTGAAAATATACCCAAATTAGAATCGGATAAAGGCATTATCCATCCCAATGATGATCTAAAAGGCGTGGGGTGGGGTGACAATCAAACAGAGCAAGAATGGGCTGAAATAATGTTAAACGCCATCAGAAGCAAAACAGGTTTATTGAACAAACCTCATTTCGAAATCAGATCAAAAAATGTTCTTTTTGTTGAAGACGACAGCCCTGTCGACTTTGTAAAAGATGATGAGAAAGCGATTCCATTATTAAGACACAATTATAGTCAGACATGTTTCAAGCAACGCACCTTCGATAGTATTCATATTTTAACGAATTGTGTGTTTATTTATGATGTGTTTGGTGAATGCCTAAGAACAAGTATGAAGAAAATGGATATGCCAAATGGCAGCAAATAAATCATTAGGAAGAATTAAAGTATCTGGTATTTTTTTGATTTGAGCCAAGCTTGCAATGAGTAATAACCGAAGTGTCGAGGGAAGAACGGAAGTGATTAGCTCTTTATTTGACAGGGAATAAAATCAAGCTGGTTTTTACTTTCTTTGGGAATATTATTGAATCGGAATAATGCTTACACAGTATAAAAACGCTTGTCAAGATAAACATTCTGGATATAATATTTTTTAATAAGTAATATTATCGGGAAAACATATAATATCATGTTATGTTAAGGGAAAAATGAAATATAAAATTGCAGTATCAAACTACTCTTGGGAAAATGATTTTGTAAGCTTGGAGTTTATCCTATATAAAAAAGGGATACTGGGTGGTCTTAAGCCAATTAATAAATTTGAAGGATGGTGCTTGTGCTTTCAATTGAAATCAGAGGACGAAATTGATATTGATAGCTTTATGATCCAAGATGGAAATTTCAAGAATCAGCCCTTAAATATTGATATGGTTAATGGGGTATTAATGGCTGGGTCAATTTCATTAAAAGAAGATGGGAAAGAAAAAGAAGCCGGTATGCTTTCAAGTGCAGCGAGGGCTTTTTTTAAAAAATGTATTTCATGATCAAAACAGAGAAATTAAAAGGGTGCGGAAAATTTTTTGTTTTCAGAAGATATTATGAAAAAAGCGCGTAAAAAAATACCTCTATTCGAAAACGAAGACCAGGAGCGGGAGTTTTGGGCGAAGAATTCTCCTTTGGATTTTATGGACCTCAATTCGGCTCAAGAAGGTGCTTTCCCGAATCTAAAACCTACAATGAAATCAATCTCCATCAGGCTTCCTGAAAATATGCTTGAGCAATTGAAGATTCTTGCTCATAAGAAGGATATTCCTTACCAAAGTTTAGTGAAGCTGTTTCTTGGAAGAGAGATACTAAGGGAACGCAGAACATTAGAATCATCATAGCTGTCTCGAGCAACGAGTATTCAAATTATATACTTGACATAATCAAATATTAAGTATATCTTTTTAGACTGTTTACAGAAACCATAGGACTAAAAAGTAAGGAGGAACATTATGTGCTCTATGAAGATTGAACCAAAAGGATTGAAGCGAAGAAGCTTTTTAGCTGGAACTGCTGCCGCTGCTGTCACAGGTTCGGTCGGTTTTGCAAATATGGCTCAAGCCGCTGTACAAGATGGAGGTAAAACATTGACGTCTGTAGAAACGATGAACAAGTACGGTTCGGATCTATTAAATATGCTTGTATTGAGAACGTATCCAATATCAATAAAAATGCTGAAAGACGAAAGCGAGATTCCGCGTGGAGCGGTCAGGCCGAAAAAGGACCTTAAAGAGCATTATTCCGCCTGCCAGGCATTCAGCATTGTACGCTGGCGCGGAACGACACTGGCCATGTTCGTCGAGGACCACTGGTGCTTCGAACCTATTATCGGCTACGGGCTTAAGGAACCTCCCGAAGATTTTCTGAAGGGAGCCGGCAGCGACTTTTTCATTCAGAACAAAGAAGCCGCAAAGGAACGCAACAACTCCATGCCCAGGCTGCCTTACGGCAAGTACGCCGGGATGGTGCTGGGCCCACTGCATAAAGCGAATTACGTCCCGGACCTGATAGTGATTTACTGCAATGCAACGCAGTTGCGCCACATGCTGTTTTGCATGATGCGTAAAAACGGGTATCGTGTCACCTCCACCCTCGATCCGCTGTGGTCCTGCGTGCACTCTGTCGTTCCTTCATTGTTAACTGGAGAATGCAAAGTGACCGTGCCTGATCCCGGTGAATTCGAAAGAGGCGGAGTCGGAGACGATGAAATGATGTTTTCAATCCCGACGGGAAGAATGGAAGAACTGATGGATGGGATTTACCACTACGATAGGATGGGCATGGGCTATCGCAGTTTCGGCCGCGAAGTGAAAGGTGATTTCCAACAGCCGCCCTTCTACAAGGAGTATTTCAAAAAGTGGGGCCTGGACACAGGGGAATAAACAACCGGCAGCTCCTGATTTCCGGAAGTAAAATATTTCTGCGACGTGAGTCTGCATTAATGTGACATGACATAGACTATAACATTGATACCCATCGGGTATGAGTGTTTTTCTGAACATTCACGGAAGTATTTTATATTTTCACCTTCTCGCTCCCAGCCATCACCCAAATCGTTATTGTGACAAAGCAGTGCCACCATGCGGCCATAGTCATCATAGTACGACCAGAAATGCGGCTCTTCATCTCCTCTCGATGAGCCATGATTATTCTTTACAGGCTCTTGGGATTTGCTTTATATTATTTACATTAATTGAATTACTGTGATGCAATATCTGCTGTTATAAAACTTAAAAAAGGAATGATTGTATATGCCCCCAAAATTTATATTTGAAATGAGCAATGTCAGTAAAAGATACGGCGATAAAGAAGTTATCCGTGATATATCTTTATCTTTCTTCTATGGAGCCAAGATCGGCGTAATAGGCGAAAACGGCTCCGGTAAAAGCACACTGCTGAAAATAATGGCAGGCATAGACAAGGATTTTCACGGCGATACAAAACTGGCGCCGAAAATGAAGATACGATATGTTGCCCAGGAGCCGCAGCTCGAAATGGATAAAACTGTCAGAGAGAATCTCCTTACAGCAATCAAACCGACTCTGGATTTGGTTGATCGCTTCAACAAAATCTCGGAAATGCTTGCGGAACCTCTTCCGGATGACCAGATGAATAAACTGATGGAAGAAATGGGAACCTTGCAGGACCAAATTGATGCCTGTGATGGCTGGGAAACAGACCGCCTCATGGATATCGTTTCAGATGCTATGGTTTTGCCGGACGATAATGCTCCGATAATCCGGCTTTCAGGCGGAGAACGAAGACGTGTAGCACTGTGCATGGCGCTTTTGGAAAAACCTGATTTGCTTCTGCTTGACGAACCTACCAACCATCTTGATGCGGAAACTGTTCAATGGCTCGAATCTGCACTTCGAGAGTACCACGGGACAGTAATCATTGTAACACACGACCGCTATTTTCTGGACAATATCACTAAGTGGATACTCGAACTTGAAAACGGATTAGGCTTGCCGTTCGAGGGGAACTATTCTTCATGGCTCAAGCAGAAAGCCGGGATTTTACGGATAACGGAAAAGAAAGAAAGCCAGCGTCAAAAAACCCTTGCACATGAATTGGATTGGATAAATACTTCAGTCAAAGCTCGTAACAAGAAAAACCAGGCACGTATTAACGCCTATGAAAAGCTGGAAAGTCAATCCCGCGATATAAAACACAATAATCTTTTTATAGAAATTCCTTCAGGACAGCGTCTTGGTGATAAGGTTCTTGTTTTTAAGAATGTTTCCAAGTCTTATGGCGATAATATCCTGATTGACGGCTGTTCATTCGATTTGCCGCCGAATGGAATTGTCGGTGTCATCGGACCTAATGGAATCGGCAAAACGACACTATTTAAATTAATAACAGGCCAGGAACAGCCCGATTCAGGTCAAATCGAAATTGGACCAACGGTATCCATAGGATATGTTGACCAGCATCGTGACGCTCTCGATGGCAATAAAACAATATTCGAGGAGATATCAGAAGGCAAAGATATGATTGACGTCGGAGGCAAAGAAACTTCCTCAAGGGCTTATATTGCAAAATTCAATCTTAGAGGCGCCCAGCAGCAGAAAAAAGTCTCAGAATGTTCCGGCGGAGAAAGAAACAGAATTCATCTGGCAAAGATGTTAAGACGCGGCGGCAACCTTCTGCTCCTTGACGAACCGACCAATGATCTCGATGTGGATACCATGCGTGTCCTCGAGCAGGCGATAATAGATTTCCAGGGCTGTGCTATGGTAATCAGCCACGACAGGTTTTTCCTGGACCGCATATGCACTCACTTGCTGATATTTGAAGGCAACGGCAAGACTCAATGGTTCCAGGGCAACTTCGCAGCATATGAGGAACAGGTTCAGGCAGAAAATCCGGACAGACTTCTGCATCGCCGAAGCAAGTATAAACGACTTAAAATCAAAAGATGATAAAGTATAATTTTATGTTAACAACGCTCTTTATAACGGAGTTTCAAATATATAGCGGCCGGACTGAACTTCAAGTACTGAACATTTCTTTTCTTCACGGAGATATTTTACACCCCTAACTTCTGTTAATGGATTATTTCCTTCTTTAATCGATTTCGGGCCAGTGACCGGAAGATAGAGTATTGCGGTCGTGTTAGGCGGGATAGTGACATCAAACTTAATCATTCCATTTTGAATTTGCCATTGGCTTCGAATCGTTCCATAAGCGGATTCAAACCGGGCTGTTACCCAATCAACACTTTTATTTGCAGGTACAGCGGGCTTTATTATAAAATGTTTATACCCCATACCGTCCGGCCCAGGTCTTATGCCTGCCAATCCTTCGATAAACCAGGCGCCAATATATAAATAAGAGCTGTGCAGTAATGAGCCCTGACCATCCCAGCCTTCCCAGAAAGTAGTAGCTCCTTTACGAAGCATGTCACCCCAGCCAGGATAATCTTCCTTTCTTGCCATCTCAAGCATCAAATCGGAACGGTCAAACTCCAAAAGATTCTTAATAATGAAATAACCGCCTGTGATACCTCCCCAAAAGTGCCCCTTGCGATTGATGAGTATTTCATCTTCGAAACGTTTCCAGACTGCAGGCCGCAACTGTTCCGGAGGCAATCCCGCCAGAAGCGCAATGGCAAGATATGCCTGCAGATTATTTACGTAACCGTTTTCTTCAGCATTAAAGAACTCTTTATGAACTGCCTTGCAAACAGTATCTGCACGATTTTTATATTGTTCTGCTATGTCCTGTTTATCAATAGCATTTGCAATCTTTACCGCAGTTTGCAGATTATAAATCCAGCAGTAGTTATTAAAAAATAGCGTTTCACGTGTTCTGCTGTTAACGCCCATAGCTCCGGGCCAGAGCCAGTCACCAAGAAAGTCCCAATCACCTCCCCAGCGTACGAGCATGTCATTTTGGGATTTTGTTTCCAAAAATTCCAGCCATTTCTGAATCGTAAGGAAATTTTCTTCGAGGATACGTTTATCGCCATAGTATTGATATATATACCATGGCAGAGTGATACAAAAACCGCTCCAGATTGGTCCCCCGCCGCCCCAGTAAGTTGGAGCAGTATGAGGCAGATTCCCAGCCTCTTTAGGTACATTGTCACCCGCCATGCCCTGGCTTATATTTTCTTTTGTCTGGACATCCCGCCAGTCCTGTGACCATTTTGTATAAAAAGCCCCGAGATTATAATTATTCATTCCTGTCTGTGTTGTGGCATGTGCATCTCCTCCGTAGCCCATTCGTTCTCGCTGAGGGCAATCAACTATATAACCACCCAAACTGAGATTTTCGAAGGTCCACAGTGTAGTGTTGTAAATATCATTTAGCAGTTTGTCTGAAGATTCGAACCACCCCGCTCGTTCATAATCAGTCCGAACCAGATAGCCGCGAATATCATCCAAAGACGGTTTATAGCTCAAACCTTTAATTAGAATCCATCGTCCTGAACTATAGTTAAAGTGATTGCGAAAAGTCCCCTGACCGGAAGAACCAATTCGATAAGCACTGTGAAGCTGATGGGTCATTAAAGTTCTTTCTATTTCCGAAAACTGCAATTCTATAATGTCACCAGGCTTTCCCTTAACATCCACTTCGACAAAGCCGGCACAATTTACACCCATGTCAACACGATATCCCTGACCTTTGACTTCCTGGATGGCAATCGGTTCTATTTTTTGGACACAACGGTTTGCCTCGACCATTTCTGCAGATAATATAAGTTTTGGGCTAAAAACTGTGACTTGTTCCCAGTCTGAATCATCCAGTTCAGGACTGCACCAATCCGGCAGTTCCTTACCAGCATCATAATATTCTCCGCCGTAGTTCATAAACTTCCAGCCGCCCAGCAGAACATTGGGGCTGGAACGGCTTTTCCATGTTTCATCTGTGATTAGACTTTGAGTCTTACCACCGGGAAGTTCTATACTCGCTTGAGCAATGACGACAGGTGATTGAGGCTTATCATCGGTCTTATATTCCGCAAATATAGACCAGGAGGTTCCCAGCCAAAAACCAATTGCGTTACGGCCGACTTTCAGATAATCAGTAATATTATAAGTTACATAACGCGCGCGCTTTGTGTGGTCTGTCACGCTCGGCATTAGGACTGCTTCCGTTACTTTTTTACCATTTACATACAGCTCATGGTAACCCACCGAAGCGATATGAATCACAGCCCACTGAGGCTTTTCTTCCAGGTCGATTACTTTGCGAAGCCACGGGTCAGCAAGATAATTTCCTTCCGGAGGCACCTTTCTTATTTCTGTAAATTTCTGGTTTGTGCCAATCCATTTAGCTGTCCAAGCGGAAGTATCCAGAATTCCCATTGTCCAGTGTGCCGGTTCACTCCATGGCGATAAAATTCCCAGTTCATCGCGCACCTGCACTTTCCAATAACAGCGCATATCAGAAGACAGCGGTGATCCATTATAAATAACAAGCTGTGACTGGTCTGATTTGACTTCGCCCGAATCCCACAGGCTGCCTTTATTCTGAGCCAGCATCATTTCTGAATCAGCTACAAGAATTCTATAAGAACTCTGATGCTGACCACGTTCCTCCTCGTTTGCTGCTTTGAGTTTCCAGCTTAATCGGGGCTGTTTAACATCAATTCCCAGAGGAGAATTAAGATATTCACATCGTAAATTAGTTGGTGCAATTCTCCAGCTTGTCCCCTGTAACAAGGTTTCTCTGTTACAAGACTGCATAATTACACAAATTATCAAAAGAATCGATAAGGGGATTGCATTGTAACAGTACGGGATATACTTATGCCGGAATATGTTAAAATATGAGAGTATAATTCTTTTCATTTGTTATATTCATCCCTGAAAAATATGTGTATTTACATTTTGCTTTAGTAATCAAATATAAAGTACATTTTTTGCTATTATACTTTTGTATATAGGTCCATTCAATAAAAAGTTTCGATTCATTCTTTTTGAAAACAATTACCGACAGTAAATTTAACCTTTTTTTCTATGAATATTGGATTATAATTGCACAGTCATAACATTGTTTGTTAGCAGTCATATATTTAACGTGGCTCTTTTGTATTCGCAGACCAGAAAGGCAGGTATTATATTGCGAGGACACGAAGTAGTATTGAGTTTGCCGCTATGGGTTGAAAGCTTTCTTTGCAACTCAGAAAAAGTGTTCCCATCCATCGAAGAGCGTATGCGACTGGTCATCATGCTTTCAAGACTGAACGTCGAACATAAAACCGGGGGACCTTTTGGGGCGGGAATATTCGAACAGAAAAGCGGGCGTTTAATTGCAGTCGGAGTAAATCAGGTGGAACCTGCAAACTGTTCAATTGCACACGCTGAAATTCTTGCAATTACATTTGCGCAACATGCAATAGGACACTACGACCTGGGTGCGAAAAAAGAGACAGCGTATGAGCTTGTGACAAGCACTGAGCCATGTGTCATGTGCCTGGGCGCAATATGCTGGTCAGGCGTAACAAGTGTCGTATGCGGCGCTCGGGATGAGGATGCACGTGAAATCGGATTCGATGAAGGTCCCAAGCCAAAAGACTGGATTTGCTCACTTGAAAGCCGGGGCATAAAAGTTGTGCATGATGTCATGCGGGAACATGCAAAAACTGTTTTAACCGATTACCCAAAAAAAGGCGGATTGATTTATAATTCCCGCCGGCAGCAAACATAAGATGTAATGATTAATATTTTAATGAGAAAATATTGGTTATATTTTTATGAAAGGCAATACAATGGTCCCGCACAATGCTCATTCAAAACATATTTTTTACAAAGCGCTTTATTGTCTGTTATTTTTTATTGTAATATTATTAGTCACCAACTGCGGCACATCGCCATTTAAAACTATGTCTGCTGTGTATTTTAACTTGGATTCTCTTTGTGTTGAATATTCTGAAACACCGCTTGGAATTGATGTAGAAAAGCCGCGTTTTTCATGGCAGATGAAAGTTCCGGATAAAAAGCGAGGTTATTGCCAAACTGCCTATCAGATTGTAGTCAAAGATCCAGCCGGCAAAGTAATGTGGGATACGCAAAAAGTACCCGGCGGAATCTCGGTGGGAATTCAATATGCAGGATCCGCCCTGCAGGCAGCAGCGAAGTATAACTGGCAATTAACTGTCTGGGACCAGAATGGAAACAATGAGTCGGAATCCTCGTGGTTTGAAACAGGTCTTATGAATTCCAACTCTGACCTGTCTGCATGGGATGGCGCAAAATGGATTGGCGGCGGTGATGATGATTTAGTATTTTATTCGCATTATTTATCAGTCTTCAGACTGCAATACACTCTCCAGTTAGATAAAACATCGAAGAGTACCAAAGCAAGCTTTATTCTGGGCGCCAACGACTTTCGACTTCTTGATAAGAACATGAATCTTTTCAATATCGAGAGCAAAAAAGATAAAACTTATATTAAACTCGAACTCGATATTTCGACAGTTGACGGCTCCGATACAGGTCTTGCCAAACTGAATATCTATCGTGTCGGGTATGCTCCTAATGATTCTGCAGATAAACCTTTCCAAAGCTATAATATTCAAAACTCTATTATCAATGAAAATAATAAATATGATAAACACAACTTACAAATAGGAAGTGTTTTTGGGCAACTTTCAATCACTCTTGATGGGAATGGTTCATTCGCAGCCAGTTCTGATTCCGGCAATAGAGGCGGCGGCAGAGGGGGTATGGGTGGTTTCGGAGGCAGAGGCGGAGGTGTATCTGCCAATCTCAATCCGGTGGGAAGCGGCGGTGATTATATTGCGTTTCCGATGTTAGCGGATATCGGGTTTACCGTTGATTCCGGCCAGAAAGCCTATTTCTCAGATGTTGCGGTTATGCACTATCGAAGCCCATCGAACAAAATTTTCCAGGAAGACCTGACTGCTTCTGAATATAGGGGAATTTACGCAGGTTCTGATGGATTATCAGTTAAAGATGGAGCATATACATTAACCGGCGGGATAAATGGTCTGTTTATAGCGGCCAATCCAAGCCGTAATGCAATGCCTATGCTTCGCACCGAATTTGCTGTTAAAAAAAGTTCCATCGAAAAAGCAAGATTGTACGTTACATCCCGCGGCGTATATGAAATTTACATCAATGGAAAGCGAGTTGGAAATGATTACTTCAATCCGGGTCTTACTCAGTATAATGTCACGCACATGTACCAGACCTACGATGTTACTGATATGCTTAGCTCCGGAAAAGATAATGCAATCGGTGCATGGCTTGGCGAAGGATGGTGGAGCGGAAATTATACATACACAGGAAGTAACTGGAACTATTTCGGCGACAGGCAGTCTCTTTTGGCTAAACTGGTCATTACATATAGTGACGGTGCCGCTCAAACAATAACAACAAATGATAAAGACTGGAAATATTATGACGATGGGCCGATTACATACGGCAGCCTTTTCCAGGGTGAAGTCTATAATGCAGTAAAAGAAGCATCTATTAAAAACTGGAGCACCGCCGCTTATGATGACAGTAAATGGGAAAAGGCATCAGAAATCCCTCTTGAAGGAGCGATTTTTCGGAGCGGCCAGGGCGCAGGCGGCTTTGGCGGTCGAGGAGGGGCTTCTCAAGCATTCAATTACGACAAAATGTCACTTGTAGGACAAATAGGTGAAAATGCGGGAATAGTTCGAACGCTCAAAGCACAAAAAGTCAATGAAGTGCGTCCCGGTGTTTTCGTTTATGATATGGGACAAAACATGGTTGGAGTTCCCAGAATCAGCATAAAAGATGCAAAGACAGGTAATATAATAAGAATGCGATACGCCGAGATATTATACCCCGATATGGAAGAATACAGAAACAATGTCGGAATGGTAATGCTGGAAAATCTCAGAGCGGCTCATGTACAAGACACTTATATTGCCAAAAAAGGTGACAATATTATTCAGCCTCGTTTTACTTTCCATGGTTATCGCTATATTGAAATTACCGGAATTGAAAAAGCGCTGCCGCTGGATGCTGTTGAGGGTTTGGTAATAAGTTCTATAAGAAAAATGGGTGCAGCATACGAAACTTCCAACGCTAAAGTCAATAGATTATGGCAAAACGTTGTCTGGTCTCAGTATGGAAATTTCCTGTCTATACCGACTGATTGTCCACAGCGTAACGAACGTATGGGCTGGTCGGGCGACATCTCAGTATTTTCGCGAACGTCAACATATCTTGCCAACGTAGATCAATTTTTCAGGCGGCACATGGTCGCAATGCGAGACCTGCAAAGCGGACAGGGAAAATTTACTGATGTTGCCCCGGTTGGCGGCGGTTTCGGCGGCGTTCTGTGGGGCAGCGCAGGTATAACAGTACCATGGGAAGCATATCTGCAATATAATGACGTGCGCCTGTTGGAAGAACATTATGACGCTATGGCTAAATATGTTGATTATATTATGACAACTGTTGACCCGCAAACAGGCATAAGTTCCGATTCTCAATTGGGTGACTGGCTGGGACCACAGGTTAATGCAACTCCCTCTCAATTACTCACTTCCGCATATTATATTTACGATCTCGGGATCGCAGCTAAATTCGCTGAAATACTCGGCAAAACTGAAGATGCTGAAAAATATTTGGCGTTATATGAAGAAAGCAGAAAAAAGTTTCATGCCGCTTTTGTAAATGAAAATAATCAAACTGTCAGACCAGCTTCAGTCGGCGGAAGAGGCAGCCGTGGCGGATTCGGCGGAATGAGCGGACCGGGAAGAGGCGGCGAAATAACGGCGGCTAACAGCGGTTCTCCGCAACTGGTTGATACCCAAACTTCTTACGCCGTAGGATTGGCATTGAACGTTTTTGATGAAGATAAAGTATCGGATTTTGCAAAACGACTGGCCGATGCGGTCGAGAGGAAGAACGTCGATGACAGCGGCATAACTCGTCCGGAATATTCTCTAATGACGGGATTTATCGGTACAGCATGGATAAGTAAAGCTCTGTCTGATTATGGTTATAGTGAACAGGCATACAGATTGCTTCAAAATAATCAGTATCCATCCTGGTTATACGCTGTAGATCAGGGAGCAACAACCATCTGGGAACGTCTGAACGGTTATACTATTGAAAACGGCTTCGGCGGAAATAACAGCATGAACTCCTTTAATCATTATTCCTTCGGCGCTGTCGGACAATGGATGATGGCTTATTCACTTGGGATACAACGTGACGAGCCGGGATTCAGGAAATTTATTCTCCAGCCTGAACCTGATCCGACCGGCCAAATGACATGGGCTGAAGGTTATTATGATTCAATGTATGGCAGAATTAAAAGCGCCTGGAAGATTAGTGATAATAAGATTTCATTTTCATTTACCGTTCCTCCAAATACAACAGCGAAACTATATTTGCCTGCCTGGCCTGCGGATTCAGAGGATTATGTTACCGAGAGTGGAAAACCGGCAACCCAGGCTAAAGGAGTAAAATTTATAAAATCAGAAAATGCCAAGCTGGTTTATGAGCTAACATCAGGAAAATTCGAGTTTGTAATAGAAAAATAAGATATACTATATTTATACATAATACTTGAAATAATTATAAAAAAGAACTCTACTGCATACATGAGCACAGGAACAAAAAAACACGTTCTTAGTTACATAGCATCCGGATTGCTCTCGATATTCGGCGCCAGGTGTATCAAGCATACGAATGAAGACTTGAAAAAAGCCGATTTTAAGACCAGCACACAGCGGCTCGGAGTTCGATTCAGCGAAAAGATTCGTGATATATTCAGATTCCGATGGCTTAGAAAAAAAGACGGTTTTTAATTTTATCGGTATTAAATTGAGCAGATGACAATTATTATCGCCATAGTAAAATGGGTATTTTAACAAAATAAATTATAGTTTTTATCATTTGTTAAAAAACAATATTAAAGTTAATTTTAAGGTAAAAAAAGGGATTTTTCGATGTAAAAGGCAAAGTTACACCTTGTTTTTGCCGATAAAATCAGGGTTAAAAAAATTTTTGGTCGGACGATGAACACCTAATCCCTATAATACATATTAAATATTGTATTGAAAGGCTTTAATGAGCAAAGCAGCATAGTATTACTTTTTATCATAAAATGAGGTTTGTTTGACAGACAAGTGGTAATTATGATAGAATAGTAAGATGAGTATGGAAGATTTTGAATAAGATAACCAGAGTTATTTAACTTTATTTCAGGAAAAAAAATGTTTGAACGTTTTACAGATAGAGCAAGAAAAGTAATGGCGCTGGCAAATCAGGAAGCACAGCGATTCAATCATGAATATATCGGGACTGAACATATCCTTCTGGGTCTTGTCAAAGAAGGCAGCGGCGTTGGCGCTACTGTCCTGAAGAATCTGGACGTGGATATCAAAAAGCTGAGACTTGAAATCGAAAAGCATGTCAAAAGCGGACCTGACATGGTAACGATGGGCAAGCTTCCTCAAACACCACGAGCTAAAAAAGTAATAGAATATGCAATTGAAGAAGCCAGGGCGCTGAATCATAACTACGTTGGGACCGAGCATATATTGCTTGGTATCCTTCGGGAAAGCGAAGGAATTGCTGCCCAGGTCTTAATGCACATAGGCTTAAAACTCGAAGATGTGCGACAGGAAGTTCTTAATCTGCTGGGAGCAGGAGTCGATGACGGTCCTGCCGAACTTGGAATGAAAATGGGTCCGGCGTCAATGGCTGCCAGAAAGACAAAAAGCAAAACCCCGGCCCTGGATAGTTTCGGAAGAGACCTGACGCAACTGGCACAGGATGGCGAACTGGACCCGGTAATAGGCAGAAAAAATGAAATCGAACGCCTTGTACAGATATTATGCCGCCGAACTAAAAATAACCCGGTTCTTCTTGGCGAAGCCGGCGTAGGTAAAACCGCTATTGTAGAAGGTTTGAGCCAGCAAATAATAAACAAACAAGTTCCGGAGCTTCTTAAAGACAAGCGAATAGTCGTTCTTGATCTTGCCATGATGGTAGCAGGCACAAAATATCGCGGACAATTCGAAGAGCGAATAAAAGCAGTCATTAATGAAGTCCGAAGAGCCAAAAACGTCATCCTGTTTATCGACGAGCTTCATACGCTCGTTGGTGCAGGCGGCGCAGAAGGCGCTATCGATGCCTCGAATGTACTCAAGCCCGCTCTTGCAAGAGGTGAAGTACAGTGTGTCGGCGCTACAACTCTGGATGAATATCGCAAACACATCGAAAAAGACGGAGCTTTGGAACGAAGATTTCAGACGATTATCGTTGAGTCTCCTTCCAAGGATGAAACTCTCGAAATCCTCAGAGGTCTTCGTGACCGTTACGAAGCACATCACAGGGTACGATTTACCGATGAGGCATTGTTCCAGGCAGTGGAGCTTTCAACAAGATACATAACCGGCAGGTGCCTGCCTGATAAGGCGATAGACGTAATCGATGAAGCAGGTGCAAGAGTCAGATTGAAAAATTTGACCCCGCCTCCGGACTTGACGGAAATAGAAGAAAAAATTGAACAGCTTCAACGAGAAAAAGATGAAGCAGTCAGAAGCGCAGACTACGAACGAGCGGCAACTTTAAGAGATGAGGCACAGCAGCTTCTGGATGAAAAAACCCAGCTCCATAAAGATTGGTACGAGGACAATAAAGAGACAACCGGCGTAGTCGATAATGAGATTATCGCGGAAGTAGTCAGTAATATGACCGGCGTGCCGCTAACAAGATTGGAGAAAAAGGAAACACAAAGATTACTGGAACTTGAAGCCGAACTGCATAGAACAGTAGTCTCTCAGGATGAAGCCATAAATACAGTAGCCAAAGCTGTAAGAAGAAGCAGAAGCGGATTGAAAGACCCGAATCGCCCGATGGGATGCTTCATATTTCTTGGCCCGAGCGGCGTAGGAAAAACACTGCTTGCTCAGGCTTTGGCAGAGTTTATGTTTAGCGACAGGAATGCTCTTATCAGGCTGGACATGAGCGAATTTATGGAAAAACACAATGTAAGTCGCCTGGTTGGTGCTCCTCCCGGATATGTAGGATACGAAGAAGGAGGCCAGCTAACAGAAAAAATAAGGCGAAGACCCTACTCCGTCCTGCTTTTGGATGAAATCGAAAAAGCACATCCGGATGTTTATAACATGCTCTTGCAGATTATGGACGAAGGAAGATTAACAGACAGTTTTGGAAGAAGCATTGATTTCAAAAATGTCGTTTTGATTATGACCAGCAACATTGGTGCGGAATTAATCAAGAATAACAGCGGCTTTGGTTTCGGCAAAAAAACTCCGGAAGCTGATTACGAGAAGATGAAAGAAGTTCTCCAGAAAGAAGTGGAACACCATTTCAGGCCTGAGTTCTTAAACCGTGTAGATGATATGATTGTATTCAAGGCTTTGACAAGAGAGCACTTGCAGGTTATTGTAGATTATGAACTTGCAAAAGTGTTCAAGCGTCTTATCGATCATGGTCTGAAACTGGAACTTTCGGAGCAAGCCAAGGAATTCCTTATCGATAAAGGATACAATCCCGAATTCGGAGCAAGACCTCTGCGAAGAGCAATTGAACATTATATCGAAGATCCTCTGTCGGAATCTGTATTAGCCGGTAAGTTCCAGGGCAAAAACCTAATTAAGATAGACGTGCAGGATGAAGAGCACCTGAAACTCGAAGGCTTTGAATCAAAAGAGCAGAAAGCCGATGAGCCTGCCGCCGCGGCAAAGCATCAATAAATACCAACTGAACTAAAATGCCTGAAGTGAAATCGAAAACATGTCTCACTTTGGGCATTTTCTATTTTAAACTAATATGAATTTATAGTGACATAATATCGAAACAGATGAGATTCTGCATATACCTGATATATAGTTTTCCATTTGCTATAACAGGTATAGTCCATGCGGGATGTTCCACTTTTCCAAGAACATTTCCAAGCTCAGTTACTTTTATAAACTGTTTTGGGTCAGGCTTAACCAGAAACAAATTACTTTCAATATCCATACAAACGATGTGTTCATCAACATAAAGCGCAGTTCCCCAGCCGATTTCATCAGTGTTCCACATTTCTTTACCGGTCTCAAGCTCAACACATTTGAACGAGCCTTTGTTTTGGTCGCTCTGGCCTGAATAGCCATAAACGAAACCATCGATAATTATTGGATCGGAATGTTGTGAGGTGATTACTTTGCTGTTCCAGAGCTTCTCGGTTCCGGTTTGGCTGACTTTAAGTGCCTGGCATCCTGTGTTATAACCTGATGTGATAAAAACAGTTGAGCCGAAAACAGCGGGAGTCGCTGCATTTACGTTATAATCGGTTTTCCATTGAATGGACCACAATTCTGCTCCATTTTCCGGTTCGAGGCAGGACAATCCGGTGCCATGAAAAACCAGAAGCTTTGTTATACCTTCGATTTCCATGGACGAAATTGCTGCATATCCTGCTTTGCCCTGCATTGATTTCCAGATTACTTCGCCTGTTATTTTATCGTATGCTATGACAAGTGCATTTCCGCCTGCCTGAACGATTACTTTATCCTGATATACCAGCGGCGAAGAAGAATGTCCCCATGTCGGCTCTTTTCCTCCTTCATCTTCCACATTCTTTTGCCATAGCAATTGTCCATCATTCAATGACCAGCAGGCAAGAACACCGCCTCGACCAAAAGTATAGACTCTCTCTTCATCTATGTAAGGTGTAGCACGCGAACCTGGGCCGTGACTTGAACCGGTTTTTGCTTTGTAAGAACCGACCCATATTAATTCCCCGTTCTGTGAATTAAGGCAAAAAACAAGGTCATTGTAGTCGTCTCTTCCGGGAACGACAAGCCTGTTTCCGCAAACCGCAACCGAAGACCAGGAAACATTACTTTCACCCTGGCAGAGGAAATTTACTTCCCAGAGTTTCTTTAAGCCGTTCGACCAGTCTTTAATAATCCCTGTAACAGAGCTTTTTCCATCGCCTTTTGGTCCTCGCCAGCAGGGCCAGTCTGATTCACCTGTTTCGAGCGGAGGGATTATTCCTGTTGGCTTCGGAATCGCGTTTTGCACGCCGCTTAATTGTTCATTGCCATTTATCGCAATCCATGCCTGCCAACTGCCAAATATCAATATGATAATAACAGCAAGGGCGGGAATATAAAATATTCGTCGTAAAAAGAATTTTCTTTTAACCATTTTTCTATCCTTGATTTTAAGTTGTACTGGTTCTTTTAGAACGAAGACGCTTAGGATAAACAACATGCCGCATATAATATCTATTATTGCCCACACATTGCGGGAAAGACTTAACGGGGAAAGCGGATTGAATAAGAAAATGGCAGCAATAAAAAGCGGCATCATCAGCCATTTTCGCCTGTAATATGTCAAAATGATTGCGTAAACACTTACAATGCTGACAATGATTCTGAGAGCTATATAATATTGATAAGGCAGGCTCGCGAGAGCGGCAAAAAGCATTATCGCAGTAATTATTAGTGGTAGTAATATCAGCCATTTGTGTTTCGTTCGTGTATCCATTAATAACTTCCTTGAAATTCTATTAACTGAATATTTTCGGTTTAAAAATAACAGATTCGTTGAATATTTACAACTTTTAGTATCATTAAAACTATTTAGAGTAAAATAAATCCGTGTCATTCTCTACAGGATGCCTTACGGTACTGCGAAGGCAGGAATCCATTTTAATTTACTTTCACCACCGAGAGCACGAATTGTTAGATTAGTTTAATTTCTTCATGATTTTTCGTGATGAATTTTACATGAATATCTGTGAAAATCGGCGTAATCTGTGGATAAATTGGCTTCTTTGAATCTTTTGAGCTTTTTTGTGGCTATTTTTGATATTTTTTGTTGACCTTCATCCAAAGCACTATAAGATACCTTTTGAGGTTTTATTAGGATTTATAGAGTAATTTGTAAAGGTTTGATGGCAAGATAAATTTTTAAATCCACCATGAGGTTTAGAGTGTACGATTAGGAAATAGGGAATTGAATACAGTAAACAGAAATTAGTAAGATGTCCCCAGATTATCGATTATACTTTATTTTCATCAGTAATAATAAATTATACTACGGATACTGTATAAAATCTATCCTGATTGATATTCAGCTATCGAATTTATCATTGAAATAAAGTAACGAAATGACTATTAACGAACAACTATTTACCGAATTAAAAAAACGTGACAAAAGCGAACTGAACATAGTATCAAAGAAACTAAAGATTCATGGTGTAAGTCGATTATCAAAATCAGATTTGATTGAAAGACTTGTAGATTGCGATCAAATTGCGCTTAAAAGGGCATTAGAACTCACTTGGTGGGATAAGCACCATAATGCAGTATATGGATGGGCAAGCATAATCGGAGTATTATTAACCATTATATTTTTCTTGATTCCTAAACTATTAAACGATAAAGGTGGAAATAGTTTAATACCTATGGTTGCTATTGATATGCAGTTTCCATATGAACGTAATGGCAATACTATTGAACAAAATAAGCGTAACCCAAGACTTACTGTAACAAATAGTGGGCCAGTTACTATTGCTCCGATCTCAGTTGATGTAGATATGTTCACATTGGATCAGATAACCTTGAATGTATCAAATGCATCAGAGTTAAAATATAGAACACATGGTCATTTATTACTTGAACCAGAACTTAAACCTGGTTCGTCAATTAATGCTTCTTTAGTTGGTGTTGGAAATTGGAGCCAGCCTGCAGCATATCGCATAAAAATACAAACTGTTATCGAAAATGATAAATTGCTTCCATTAATCTCATTAATTTTTCTTATAGATAAGGATGGCATTAAAGGAGAAGGTTCAAGTTTGTCAACGGATTATGTAAATAGAATCAAGACTTCTATTAAAGCTTTTGAGAGATTAAATCAGAACAAAAGAAAACTTGTTCTCTATGCTCCAGTAGAAGGTGTATGGATTCCTACGAGTGAATCTGATGCTAATTTTAGTCTGGATAAAACAGGCACATTAACTGTGAAGTAGCATGAATTATCCGTGGACATCTTACCAATTTATTAAGCTATCATAGATTCTTTGAAGCGTGAGAGCTGATGATGGGTAATTTTCCGGTTATAAAATGGAATTCAATGCGTATCGAGAGTTTGAGGTTGCCGCGGCTCGCATCCGTCGCGGCAGGCAATGACAAAAATATGCTCATTTTGTGAACGATTACAAAATTTTAAAGTTTTCAAAAATACACAAATCGTTTAAACTGCTCACCGAATATTCGCGGGCAAATCCCGATAAATCGGGACGCGATATGTTTTGTATCATGGGCATCCTGCCCATGAATTCGCGGGCAAGATGCCCGCGACACGTTTTTGTTAAAATATAGTTTTTAAAGGTATAAGAAATGAAACATGATTGCCCAAAAAGAGCAAAATATTTATCAGGAGCAAGAATTCTTCCCAGGCCGATTACTAAAGAATATTCGGTAACGGATTTAATTGAAAAAACGTTCAATGCCTATAATTCTGGAAGAATTAAAGACGCCGCAGAGCTGGTTGTAAAAGAATATTCCAAAGAAAATGTAACAGTCGGAATGAGCCTGGCAGGCGCTCTTACTCCTGCCGGAATGGCTTCTTCTGTTATACCTTTAATCGAGCATGGCTTCGTTGACTGGATAGTTGCCACAGGCGCAAATATGTACCACGATATGCACTATCCGTTTAATCTGCCGCTCTATGAGGGAAGTCCGAATGTCGATGACTGTGAATTAAGAGAAGTTGGCGTAACCAGAATTTATGACGTTCTTTTCGACTATGAAAATGTCCTGATGGAAACCGACAGAAGATTAAGGAAAATCCTGACAAGAAAAGAGTTCCAGAAAGAGATGGGAACACAGGAATTCTACCATCACCTCGGAAAAATACTGGATGATGTCGAACAAGAGAACAAACTCGGAAAAGTCAGTATCCTCGCATCGGCTTACAGGTCCGGCGTGCCTGTTTTCACATCTTCTCCCGGAGATTCGACGCTTGGTATGAATATAGCAGGACTTGAAGTTCTGAGCGACAAATTTAAGCTGAGAATAAACCCGAGCATAGATGTAAATGAATCGACTGCTATTATTTTGGATTCCAAAGTATATCAGAAAGGCAAGACGGCAGTGATTTTAGTTGGAGGCGGCAGCCCGAAGAATTTCATGCTTCAGACCGAGCCGCAGATACAGGAAATATTGAGAATCCAGGAAGTCGGGCAGGATTATTTCATTCAGATAACAGACGCAAGAGTCGATACCGGAGGTTTGTCTGGTGCAACTCCCAAAGAAGCCGTAACATGGGGCAAGATAGACCCGAACGAAGTGGAGAAAAGCGTCATAGTTTATACGGATTCGACAATTGCTCTTCCATTGATAACTTCTTATGTGATGCAGAACACAGGCCCGAAAAAACTGAAAAGACTCTACGACAGAAGAGAAAAACTGATGGAACAGTTGAAAAAATCATATTTTGAAAATTTCAGCCAAACCGCCCCAAAAGAGATGAAGCAGTTAGAAGAACTTCTTGATAAGAATATCGATTAAGACGAAAAAATATGGAAAAAAGCAAACTTCTTAAACTTGTGAAAAAGAATGGTTCTCCTCTTTTTATAGTTGACCATGAAATAATCAAACAAAACTATCGGAGATTCCAAAAAGCTCTTCCGAGAGTTCAGGCTTATTATGCGGTCAAAGCGAACTCAGATCCTGCAATAATAAAAACACTATTCAATGAAGGTTCGAGTTTTGACGTCGCTTCTTACAATGAGTTTATTGAGGTGTACAGTCTTATTGACAAATGGAGGGAAAGAAAAAAAGAGTTTTTTATCTGGGACAAAATAATTTTCTCGAATACGATAAAGGACAGGGATACTCTCAGGAAAATTAATAAGTACGGGCCTCTTGTTACTTTTGATAATCCCCAGGAAGTTCTCAAGATAAAAGAAAACTGCAAAAACGCAGGTTTGATTTTACGATTGAAAGTTCCTGATTCTGGTTCGCAGGTGGAAATGGCTTCTAAATTCGGAGCTGAGCCGGGTGACGCTTCAAGCCTTATAAAAAAAACATTCGATTTGGGATTGAAGGTTGAAGGCCTGAGTTTTCATGTTGGAAGCCAGTGTACGAATTTTGAGAATTATATTTCTGCACTGAGCATAACGTCCGAAATTTTTCATGAAGCAAGGAAAAAAGGATACGAACTTGACATAATCGATATCGGCGGCGGCTTTCCTGCTCTGTATGATTCCAATGTCCCCAGATTCGAAAAGCTTGCAGAGATATTAAATAAGGAATTTGACAGGTTCTTTCCGGAAGAGACGGAAATTATCGCTGAGCCGGGAAGATATATGGTTGCGACATCCTCGACTCTTGTTTCTGAAATAATCGGAAAGGCGAGACGGGATAATAAGATTTTTTATCATATTAATGATGGCGTATATCATACTTTTTCGGGTGTTGTGTTTGACCACTGGATTCCAAATTTTCATTCCTTCAAAGGAGGGAAAAAAGAGATATGCGCAGTTGTAGGACAAACCTGCGATAGTTTCGATAAAATTTCTTTGGCCGAAAATCTGCCCGGCAATCTGGTAATAGGAGATTATCTTTACACCGAAAATATCGGCGCGTACAGTACAGCTTCTTCGACTAAATTCAACGGCTTCGAAGGTGCAAAAATCCTGCACATCAATAATTAACTTGAACATTACATTGCGAGTTATATAAATAAGTTCACGTTTCCAGCTTCGGCGCGATCGAGATACATTGCTACGCCGCCAAACTCGACGCCATCGATAAGCTCCTCTTTTTTTATGCCCATGATATCCATCGACATCGTGCACGCGACAAGCCTGACTCCTGAAGTTTTGGCTTTTTCGATAAGTTCTTCGAGCGAAGAAACATTCTTTTGCTGCATGACACCTTTCATCATTGCCGTTCCAAGTCCGGCCATGTTCATTTTTGACAGTTTCAGTTTCGATGCACCCTGCGGCATCATCATTGCGAACATTTTTTCCATGATACTTTTGTGAACCGGCTTGACTGGCTTTTTGCGAAGCACGTTCAAGCCCCAGAATGTAAAGAACATCGTAACATCGGAATCCATGGAAGCCGCACCGTTGGCAATGATAAAAGAAGCCATTACCCGGTCAAGATCGTTACTGAATACTATGATTGTTTTATTCTTGCATGTTTTATCGCTGACGATACAGGTTTTAGCCTGTTTTTTGACTATGGTGGCTTTAAGTATTCCATCTTCGTTTACCAAATCTGCAAGCTCGTTACCTGTACTGTGGCACCATGCGGGAATATCCGTAGCGAATCCAGGGTCGCGTGTCGAAATTGTCACCGCCTGGCCTGTTTCAAGATTGTTAAATTCCTCCTTAAGCTGCAAAACAGGTCCGGGACACTGCAATGCACAGGCATCGATGTGCTTGACTACATTGGCTGCAGTGCTTTTGTTTTCCTTTGCTGATTCAACACTCATAGTACCTGTATCATCTATCAATTCAATATTCTGCTGCAATTGTATTGGTTCTGAACCAATAAAGACAGTTGCTTGATAAGTTTTATACCCGCCCGATAAATTCCTGCAGTTAAAGCCGTTCTGTGAAAGAATGCGGCAGGCAATATAACCTCTCAAACCTACCTGGCAAAAAGCTAATATTTCCCTGTCTTTCGGCAGTTCATTTAACCTGCTTCGCAACTGGTCAACGGGAATATTTACCGCACCGCCAATCGTACCGGCTTCCACCTCAGCAGGAGTTCGCACATCCAGCAGCAATTGTTTTTCAGTTGGATTTAGAACATCTTCGACATGACAAATTTTAGCAGTCCCGTCAAGAATGTTGGCAGCGACGAAACCAGCGTAGTTAATCGGGTCTTTTGCTGAGCCGTAGGGAGGAGCGTATGCAAGCTCAAGCTCTGTAAGGTCACGTACAGTCATGCCTGCACGAATAGCAGTAGCGAGAACATCAATACGTTTATCGACTCCATCTGTACCGATTGCCTGCGAGCCTAAAATCTTTCCATTTTCAGGATCAAAAATCAGCTTCAGAGTTATTTGGCCTGCACCGGGATAATAAGTCGCGTGACTTGCAGGGTGTACATAGACTTTTTCATAAGGCTTGCCTAATCTTTTCAGCGTTTTTTCGCTTAATCCTGTCATCCCGACTGCGAGGTCGAACACTTTGCAAATTCCTGTTCCCTGTGTTTTCTTATATGTACTATCGATGCCCATAATGTTATCGGCAGCGATGCGTCCCTGACGATTTGCGGGTCCCGCAAGCGGAACGAGGCTTTTAAAACCACCGACAAAATCTTCGACTTCTATTGCATCTCCGACTGCGAAAATATCTGGGTCGCTTGTCCGCATATGCTCATCGACTATGATTCCTCCCCGTGTGCCTATGGAAAGACCTGCTTCTTTGGCAAGTTTGCTGTCTGGCCTGACACCGACTGCGAGTATAACCATTGAGCAGGAAACTGCATCACCTGAACTCAGGTGAACTCGCAATTGCGAGTTATGCTCTTCGATAGAAGTTACAGAATTGCCGAGTTTTAAATCGACTCCATACATTTTTAGCTGCATACCGACCGCGGATGCCATTTCATGATCAATTGGTCCGAACACCTGGTTCTCGAGCTCTACTAATGTTACATCAATTTTTCGATGCCGCAGAGCTTCTGCCATTTCAAGTCCGATGTATCCGCCGCCCACGATTAAAACGCGTCCTTCCGGGTTCTTGCCAACTGCCTGTTTTATCGCATCCATATCGGTGATAGACCTGAGCGTAAATACATTTTTTGAGCTTACGCCGGGTATGTTTGGTCTTACAGGTTCGGCGCCGGGACTTAATACGATTTTGTCATAAGGCTGGCAATATTCGCGGTCATGTATTAAATCCCGCAAGATAACTTCTTTCTTCTGTCTGTCTATGCCGGTGACTTCTGTTTTTACAAACACGTCGATATTAAAGCGTGACTTCATTGCTTCCGGTGTCTGTATGAGAAGTTTCGAGCGTTCGGCGATTTTGCCGCCGATATGATAAGGAAGCCCGCAGTTGGCGAACGAAATGTATTCACCTCGCTCGAACATCGTTATCTGTGCGGATTCGTTAAGACGTCTTGCCCTGGCCGCTGCTGATGCACCGCCTGCGACGCCGCCAATTATCACTAATTTCATAAAATACCCCTGTTAGAAAATATACTTTTTCATTTTAGCCCGCAATTTTTGCGAATACATTCGATAATTCCGACCAGTTCCGGCGCTGCAATAGTGTAATAAACAGTCCTGCCGTCACGCTTGCTCTCGAGCAGCCTGTGTCCTTTAAGCAGACGCAAATGGTCACAGGTTTGATTGGGATTCAGTTCACACATTTTTGCAATCTCGTGTACAGCGAATTTGCCCTGCATGAGAATCTCAACCATTCTCAGACGGACCGGATGCGCAAGCACCTTCAAACACTCCGAAGCCTGGTCCAAAACCTCGATAGGCAGTAACTTCAATTTTTGCTCATTTTTTGCTGTCATAATATTTACTCCTGTATTATATATATCAATATATCGAAATGTTTCGATATGTCAAGTAATTTAAATGATTTTTTATATTTTTGAATAATATTGTCTTTGATTACGCCTTATATTTGTATAGAAAACCAATAATGAGTATAATAACGTTATGGAGACTTGAAAAATGGCGGAAAGTGAAATTTTATTATTAAGACGTTTCGCCGCAAATGGCGATGCCCAGGCTTTTGCGGAAATTGTAAAAAATCATGCACCCCTTGTTTATGGAGTATGTCTGCGTGTGCTTGGTAATAAAGAAACTGCTTGTGATGTTGTGCAGGAAACCTTTTTCCAGCTTGTTCGCGATGCGGCTAAAATTACAGACTCACTTCCAAGCTGGCTTCATCGAACAGCAACAAACAGAGCCATAGATATTATTCGACAGGATTCTCAACGGAAAAAACGCGAATTTAATTACACATCCAGTCCTGAAAGTATAAATGCAGAAGACGAAAAAGCTGCCTGGAATGAAATATCGATTTGTATCGATGAAGAACTTGAAAACCTCGACGACCAGACGAAGGAAGTTCTTATCCTGCGTTTTTTTGAAGGTCAGACAATGGCTGAAATTGCTGAAAAATTCAACATATCTCAACCTACGGTCTCCCGCAGGATAGATTCAGGCTTAGAATTGCTTCGTCTCAAATTAAAATCACGAGGCATTATTGTTCCTGCGGCTGTGTTTATGGCTCTATTGAGTGACAACATCGTAAAAGCCGCACCTGCTTCTCTGATGAAAGAACTCGGCAAAATCGCAATGGCAGGAAGTAAAGCATCTGCCGGCTCCAAAATCGGGACAGGAATTACTGCTGTCAAAATAAAAATCATTGCTATTGCTGTATCTGTAATTGTAGTTGGTTCGGCTGTTGTATATTATAAACAATCTGCATCACCAAGTACTGATCTACAGACGAGGACTGATATAAATGACATCACTATTGACAAACTTACAGATATATGTGCGGCTCTGGAATCTACTTTTCAGGATATAACAGTCGAATACGAATGGGCTGTTGAACCTACACCTGCAACTGAAGATTTGAAAAAAGATGGAATAGGGGGATTTATAACTCTTAATCCAGAAAAAATGAAATGGTCATCAAAACATCCCTTTGAAGAAAGGTCTTTATCTGAATCAATTGCTGCTTATATGGATGAGAACGAACAAACATTTAAGCAAACTATAATGCAATCATATAATGGTAAAGTTGCAAAATATTTCAGTAAAGGAGGTTTGTCCATTGCGACGGGTAAGCAGGTTGATATATCTTCAGGTACAATTACAGAGCGGAAAGATTTTATGCTGCCGCTAAGTGTTACTCCACTATCTTTTTCTATATTAGGTTTAAAATATATAGATGAGGAAAAAATCCCATTTTCTGAACGTTTAAGAAAAAAAGAATTTGTTCACTTGGTTAATTCTGTTGAGAGAGTGAATGGATTCAATGCGATCTATGTTGAATTACTATGGGATGCTCCTAATGTTCCGATCCTGCATAAGAAAGAGCCTCAGTTCCGTATATACTTTTCTGTTGACCATGGTTATGCCCCCGTAAAATATGAGTATTTGAATTATACTGGAACCATGTCGGAACCTAAGTATACAAGGACAGTAAACTCATTCGAAAAAGTAGCAGACGGACTATGGTTTCCAAGTCAGGGTTATATTAAAATGATAGAAAAAAATCTGAATAATACATATAAAGCGAGCAAGATTGTAGTAAATCAAGGTCTTACCGATGAAGATTTTGATATAGAATTTCCCCCTGGAACGAGAATAACCAATGAAATTACCGATTCAAACCATGTTGATAATTTAACAGAGAAATAATCTCAATATTAAAAATAATTCCACGATTGGAAGGTCAAACTTACGAATTATGTTCCAAATTGTCTCTGGACCTCGGCTTTTAGATTTGATAATAGTTCCTGGCCGGTTCTGCTGATGTCTTCGGATTCACCGAAGAGTTGGTGTCTGTCAAGAATCTCAGGCTGCTGATCGTAGTATCTTTGTACAGCTTCTACGCCGCCTTCGGCTGGGCCGGAAGTTTTGTATTGGCCATCCAAAAGCCAACTGCTGAACTCATCATCATATTCTGCGGGGTAGATAAGAGCTACCGCGAATTTCTCATTGCTGTACTGTGCCAGATGAACTTTAGCCCGGCAGGGAGGTGAAGTCTTGACGGCCAGTTTAACCATTTCTTTAAAATCCCGCCTGCTGGTTTCAGAGCTGCTCGAATAAAAGAACATTCCCGATTCGAGTTGGAACTTATCACTCGGAACACCTTTTATTTCGAGTTTGCCGTCAGGGTAGGCTCGATGGATTTTATAGACTTTGCAGTCTTTATATTTTTCGCTTTCGAGCAATTCCGCTGCTTCAAGAGCGGTAAAGCCAACGCTCGAATAATCGCCAAAGTCAACTATATACAAACCAACATATTTTTCAGGTTTTTTCAATTCAGGTATTTTCATAAGTTGATATTATAATTTTGATTTCAAAGATTGCACGTAATATTTAAGCAAAAACTTTAAACATATTATTGAAGAAAATAAATTCAGGCAGAAATTGTCTGTACATCTGTGGGCAGTTTGTTCAGGATAAGCTTCTTGAGTTCGAGTTTTTTGCTTGCGTTGTCAATATCGATACCGACAAGATTGCCGTCAGCATCATAATCGAGCACTATCCCTTCTGAAACTTCCCGGCTTTCAGTGCTTGGCTTTTCAGCGAAATCAATATAAAGCGAATCAGTATCAGGGTAATAATTTAGTTTCATAACTTGAATCTCCTGTCAGGAAAAGCATTGTGTATAGTTACCTTATCTTCGAGGGTTATAACACGAAGTACCGAATTATCCAGTTCTTTGATAGTACCCCAAAAACGAAAACGATTGTATTCCTGAGGTTCAATCCGAATAGGATTATTTAATACTCTGATACACCATTCTTTTTTAAGATAAGGACGTTTGCGTAATACTTCTTTTTCGAAATAGTTGGTAAATTTATATTCCATAACTTTATCATACTCACCTATTGTCAAAAATACACGTTTTTTTTGAAAAATGCAGTCTGAAAAGTGTGCATAATAGACATTCAAAATATCGAGAGTTTATTTCAATTTTAGTTTTCAGGCGGAACAGATAATTCCGATACGCTCTGTAAGGCACTCTCGATCGGAGGTATAATTCCTTTTTCAACATATACCGGTCTTGCCAATATCTTTAATGCGGGCAGTTTATATGCGAACGCCGCCGCTGCAACTATACATATCGAACCTTCGATGGCAAGTGTTGCCGGCGCACCTATTTTATTTGCCACACTTCCTGCCAGAAGACTTCCTAAAGGAGCAATTCCCATAAATGCGGTAGTATAGAGGCTCATGACACGTCCCCGCATGTCATCGCTTACTATTGTCTGTAAAATCGTATTCGATGCTGCCAGATGAATCATCATTCCTAATCCTGCCAGCAGAATCAATCCCTGTGAGAGCCACATTGTTCGTGAAAATGAGAAAGCTGTAAGAGCCGCACCGAGCAAAAAGGTAGCGGCGGCTATTATCCGGCCAAGCCCCACAATGTTTTTTCTCGATGCAAGATAAAACGCGCCTATTAATGCTCCTGTTCCAGCCGAACCCATTAAAAATCCGAGCGTCCTGGGTCCGCCATGGAGTATGTCTTTGGCAAAGATCGGCATAAGAACCATATATGGTATTGCAGTAAGGCTTACAATCGACAGCATTAGAATGAGATATTTTATTGGTGGGAAACCGAACGCATAATGAAATCCATCTTTGAGCTGCAGCCATGCAGAAGTCTTTTTTGGTGTTACTCTCGGAGTGGTTTTCATCAGTAGAAGCGAAACAATAACCGCTATGTAACTTAGAGCATTGATAAGGAAACACATTCCCTCTCCGGAAGCGGCGACAATAAATCCGGCAAGAGTCGGACCGGCAAGTCTGGCAAAATGTACCATAGAAGAATTAAGCGCAATTGCGTTGCTCAAATCATCTTTGTTGTCAATCATCTCAATTAGAAATGCTTGTCGCGTGGGCATATCGAGCGAATTGATGATTCCAAGGCATATATTCAGCGTCATCAAAAGCAGGATTGTAATATTGTCGCTGATAACAAGTATAGCCAGAACGAGTGCCTGAAGCATCGCGAGCGCCTGGGTGATAATCAGAATTCTGTGCTTGTTATAGCTGTCGGCTGCGACGCCGCCAAGTGATGTAAGAAACAGTGTAGGTATTTGGCCTGAAAATTCGACTACCCCGAGAATCAGAGCTGATTCTTTCAATTTATATGCAAGCCATCCTATCGCAAGTCTCTGCATCCATGTCCCTATCAGAGAAATGCTCTGACCCATGAAAAACAAGCGAAAATTCGGGTATTTAAAAGAACGAACTATATGTTTCAATCAAGTATTCCTTATCACGGCACATAGGTGCAAAAAGAGCATAAGCCATAAGTGCACATGCTATTTTATCAAGAATTTATAAATTGTTGTTATCAAATGCTTTTTCAAGAATTTCAGCAAGCTCAACATCTGTTAGTTCAATCGGATTTCCTTTCATACTGCTCGATTTGTGTGCCTTGGAAACGACTTCAGCGAAAGCCTGCTTTTTTAAGCCTAATTTCTCCAGAGATGGAATATGTAAAACAGTGCATAAATTTTTTATCCATTCAACTGCATCCGCTGCTTGTGCATTTGGATTATTTGTTAGAATTTGCGCTATTATGTTATATCGTTCCAGTGATTTTGAATCTGGTTTTCGAGCCTTTAAGGCTTGAACATTCGTTTCTATCACGAATGGCAGCAGAGATGCGCATATAGCTCCATGCGGAGCCGGAATCATTCCGCCCAAAGGACCCGCGAAACCATGCACTGCTCCGAGTCCGGCGTTTGCGAGAGCCAGGCCTCCGAACAAACCAGCAAGTGACATATCTTCGCGAGCGTTTGCGTCATGACCATTTTCGTATGCTTTTTGCAGCGAACGGCCATCGGCTGTGATGCCTTCGCGGCAAATGCCGTCTGTCATAGGATTGGATTTATTGGAAACGAAGGCTTCAATAAGCTGCGTAAGAGCATCCAGTCCTGTATATGCAGTGACATAAGGCGGCATCGAATAAGTCAGCATAGGATCAACTATCGCGATAGTTGGAATCATTAATTGGCTTCTCATGCTTACTTTCACCTGATACTCCGGGACGCCAAGCACGGCATTACGTGTGACTTCAGCGCCTGTTCCTGCTGTTGTCGGGATAGCAATATGTGGGGCAGCTCTATTGGTCAGAGGTTTTCCTTTGCCGACTACTTCCAGATAATCTTCAAGCTCTCCATGGTTAGTAAGCATCGCTGCTATGGCTTTGCCTGTATCGAGGACACTGCCGCCTCCGATGCTGATAACAAAATCACATTCGTTTGTTCTTGCTGCCTCAGTTCCGGATTTGACGATAGCTGTTGTCGGCTCGCCGGAAACGCTGAATGTTACACATTCAATTTTCTTTTCCCGAAGTTGTTCGATGAGAAATCGGACACGTTCGATAGAATTGCCGGTAACAATACAGGCGTGTTTGCCCATTTCACTTGCTATGGGGACAGCCTCACTGGCTGTTCCTGAACCGAATATGATACGTGTTGCAGTTGCGAATTCAAATTTCATTGCGTTTCACTCTTAAAAAGCAGATTAATCCCAGCCGTTTTCATCTGGAAAGACGTTTGAATATTTAATACTTGTTCGAGGCTCAGCCATCATATCCGCAACACTATCGCGCCATTTTTGATAATGTGCGGTTTCCTTGTGCCTGGCGGGGTCGTCGGCAGTTCGATAAACTTCAACCAGCACAAAGCGAGCCGGATCTTCCTTTTGCTGCAAACAATCAAATCCCGCGATACCAGGCTCTTTTAAGCTGTTTCGTGCATTTTCGATAGTAGCGGCTTTGAATGCTTCAATTCTTTTCGGTTTTACATGAACAAAAACGTGAACTACTAACATAATTTTCCCTTAATTTTTGCAGATTCCTTATTATTTATAAAAGTACTTGTTCTATTGCCGATTTTAGGCTAAACTCCCTTTATACACGTTTAGCAGAGTTTTTTCAAGAAAGTTACAGAGGTACAAAATTGCGGCTGGCACAAAGGTATTTAGCTGCTTCATATAGTGTCGAGGGCGTCTCGAACTCGGTAAAATCATTACGCGGGCAAGATGCCCGCGACACGTTTTCCGGTGTACTTCTGTGTCTAATATATTCGTGTTTGTTCCATTTTTTCAGCTTGAAGGTAAATATACATAGCAGTTTTCAAGATTTTTTAGAATTTTTGTAACAGATTCATGGTTCTTACGTCTATATACAAGAAGAATACAGTAACATTTGTAAAATGACAGAAAACTGCATTTTTGGGGTTTAAATGGGCAATTTAAGTTCTATTAGGATTTTTTCTGGTGGTGCTTTCAGGAGAGAAACATGCTGATACCGAGATATGTGTTAAGCCGGTTCAGGCTTGGGATAGTAATTTTCACCGCGATTTGTGCAGCAGCGCTGGCAGGGAACAATAAGCCTTATCAGGATGTGGTAGATGGAACTTCAGGACAACAAAGGGAATTTCTTGCAAATCTGATAGAAAAAATAGATTCGCCCAACGATTGTTTCGACTTGATAAAACGCAGATTTCTCGATGGTAACTTCGAGGACGCAGAAATCGCCCTGGATTTGCGAGACTCAAATGGCGAATATATCTTTTCCGGTTATCGATTTGCACAGCTTCGCGCCCAATGTGCAAGTGCAGTTTTTACTCAATATTCAAGGGGAGCGAATCCTCTCGGCAGGCCGAGCGAAGAACAGGGAACTGAGTTGAGGAGACTGGCTCAAAATACTACAAAGGCTTACGAAGAAGCATTTAGCCTTGCACCTTCAGATTTCGAGAAAGCCTGTGTTTATGCAAGATGGCACGAGTTAAATTGTATGAGCCGCTATGAAGCCGATTCGCTGTTACTTCGCAGCGGCTCGCCTTTGGAGCATTTAAATGAACCAATAAGCGAAAAACTCGAACAGCAATTATCAATATTACGTGAAACCGTATCGGGGAGTATTGAGTCAGTCGCCATTGACGGCAAGCCTTTAGCTTCTGAAGAAATGAAAGCTTTTGTAGATGTCATGGTCGATGAATACAAAGTGATAGGCCGCATAGATGTACCGAATGATGTTTTTAATGAGATAATAGATGATATTCCGGAGTTTCTCGAAAAAGCAATTCACCAAAATATTCTCAAAGAACCGGAAAAATACCATGCATCTGTGCAATATCATTTATGGTATGCACTGACCGGGTCGCGGCCTGATGCGATTGATAACGAATATATAGACAATCAGGTTGAAATTATTGATAAATACATACATGAGAAATTTGGTGCAGGACTTCCTGAATATGAAGAGCAGGCATCAAATAATTTTCTTGAACTTATAAAAATCGAAAGAAAAAACCGCCTTATACCTCGATTTAAACAGCCTGTTTTACCATACCAATGGTCGCAGCCTTATAACAAATACCAAAAAAGTATTCATGACAATATTGTAGAAGACATTGATAATACAATCGCCAGAGTAACTGATGATAGGATTCAGCAACTAAATATGAGTACCAGAATGCGTACCAGTTCGGTAAATAGAATGCCGGAACGTATTTCCAGTTCTATTCGTTCACTTGTCGCGTCGATAGAATTAGAACTAATGAACTATCATCGTATCCATCATTATCATCAGCCGCCTGGTATGATATTTTCCGGGAGCAGCGGTACTACTCACGACAAATCTGGTATATGGGTATTTACTACAGATAAAAACATTCCTATTCCAACCTATCCATGGAAAAAATCAATTACAGATATTGACGAAAGTATAGCGGGCACAAGGCAAATCGCAGGCCGTGTTCTGAGAGCTTTGAATCAAGGTGACACCACTACACTCGATACTATTATTACGGAATCGAGAGATTTTTCAAAAGAGGATATTTATAAACTGATAGAGATTGTTGGGGGGCAGCTCAATACAGTGACACCTGGATTAATGCAGGACACCAATGATATTCTTATTGAAGAGGTATGGAAATGGTCTGCAGTGCGTTTGAGTTTTCAGGCGAATAATAAAAAACAATCATTATTTCTTATTATTCAAAATAAGGCAGGTGGATTCTGGCTTGCATGGGCCGGTCTTGTCAATGAAACTCCTGAACAATCTCTTGCGGCTGTCTTTAACCGATTAAAACCCGGACTTGAATTACCGCCTGTTACTGAGACTGTCGAATTTGCCCGGGCAGTCAACATTGTCACTATCAATGACATTTCAGAAATGGAATCGCTCAAATCAATAAAAGCAGGTTCAGACTGGCAGGTTCGGCTTGCGACAATTACAGCCGGAGATGTTACAAAAGAATTGGGACAATCTTCATGGCAAATGCTCTATTGCAAAGCAACCTGGAACGATGCAAACAAACCTCCCAAAACAATTCCTTTCGGACGATTCGAAGGGCAGCATCTTGGGCCGGTCGTTTGGACTCTAAGCACAGATGGTTTTCGAGAAACTCCGCTCAAAAAAAGTTCTCGTGCTGTGCCGCCGATTTCTGTTCGAGGGGAAGGATGTGTATATGCGGCTATTATTCCTGTGGAAGGTATAGAAGAAGCTTATTTACAGGTTTATTCAGCCATTGACGGCAGAGAATTGGCGCGCCGGCAAATTAGCCAGTCTGAATCTACCCAGCCGTGGGGAAGATTCATGACGTATCAAAAAGATATATACTTTGGTGTTCCTGAAAATTTCGCGGCGGCTCGTCCAGCTATACCGGCTTTTACACCGATTTATCCATTACCCGAAAAAACCTCAATTAAACTGAGTCTCGAAGATGATTTCTTCGAATTGAAAACAGACAAACGTATTTTGCCGACACAGGGAAGCAGGTTATTAGCAAGATGGTGGCTCAACGGTGAACCTGTAATGCCAAAAGTTATACAAGATGTGAACTTCCCCGGATATACAGAAACAGAGGGATTTGCAAAAATACTCAGGCTTCCGGCTGCCGTCCCCATTGCTGATTTAAACGTAAAAAAAGGTGACAAAATCGACTTGCAGATAATGCTAAGCCCGGATTGTATTAAATCGGCTTCAAATAATAAATTGAATGATTTTTCCTTCGACGATAACAGACTTCCCTGTACTTTGATACTCAGTAACAAAATCAGTTTCACAGCCGATTCTAAAATGCTCGTGAAACGCAAATCCCAAACTGTAACAGCGGCACAATTCAAATCATTAACAGATGAGATAGAAAATGGAAATATCAACAAAGTTAAAAGTCTGGTTTCCGCGTGCCCGGAGCTTATTTATTTCCGTAATAACTCGAAAATGTCTGCCCTGGATTTTGTATGTTATACAAGACCGAGACCTCGCCAACTTTTTGTTGTAAGATTAGGAGGTCATACAAACGCTCAATACTGGAAAACAATGTCTGAAATAGCAGGCATTTTGCTCGACTACGGCTCGGAGATAAATACGGAAGGCTGGATGAATAAGGCTCCTTTGCAGACACTTTTGGATGAGGAAGATACGAATGACAAAGACAAAGCCGTACCAGTTGAGCTTGTTCGTCTTTTGATTGATCGCGGTGCTGACCTTAAAGTCGGCCAGGTCTCTGGAAATTCAGATGGCACAATATTGCATCAGGCAGTAAAAATTATACAATCTTATAAGTCAGACAGATTAGTACCTGTTGTAAAAATTCTGCTTGAATATGGTGCTGATGTTTTTGCGATATCTGATCCATGGGAGAGACAGCCTGTTTACGATAAGGTAGATTCGATAAAAAAGAATGGTTTTACCGAATTAGCTGAAATGATTAGTAAATCCGGCGAAGAAAGGCTAAAGCCTCTGGAATCGAAAGTTAAACTCGGTGTCGAAGAGTTTCTTTCTTCTGTTCGCTATGCTGGTGAAAAAGAATTAGCCGCTCTGAGTGAGGAATTACCCATCGAACGCGGCATGGACTGGCTTCGTTCAGGCAGGTCTTTGCAAAAAGACTTTGGGCCTGGATTGCAAGCTCTTTCGGACGAAAGAAAGATTTATTTAACAGGAAACTGGGCTGAAGCAGTCATACCGACGGGACTCGAAGGTGAAAAAGCCAATTTGTTTATGGCCTTATTAAAATACCCTGGAGGTGATTATCATGTAATAAGAACACGTTTGTCTGAAGACAGAGAGCCGGGAAGACACTTAGGCAATACCGAAATAAGTTACAGACAGTTAATGAACGCCGTATATTATAGTTTTGGGCAAATTTATAGAAACAGAACGTCAGGTAATATGGGTACAGGTTATCCAGGCCGTTTCAATCCGGTGTCAATTACCACCGAAAAGGGACTATTAGCAGCACAGGGAGTAAATCTGTCTTCGTGGATATTTCGTACAGAGCTTACAAAAGATAATGTTTTCTATTGGGAAGATACATGGGAGCTTAATATAGCAACGAATATCACATTTTCATCAAAAGAGCAACCTGATAATGATAAATCTATTTACATGGCCGACGGCTGTATTACTATTAAAAACGCGAGTAAAACTATAATATTCAGTCTCAGCGGAGATAAAGTTCGCATGCAATCAGAAGGTGAAGAAACATTTAGTTCAGAATTCATCCTGGATTTAAACACTCTGGATATTAAAAACCGCGATAGCGAGTAAAAAATGCATTTTTACTCAGAGAATTGAAAAAATGTTGTTTCCATCTATAGATAGGTAAGTTTGAATAGAATCAATAGCAAATAAATTAAATATAAATGAAAGAACTGAATTATATCCACTCGACAAACAAAGCAGTCATTTGGGCAAAAGTTCAGTTAAGAATTGAAAATGGTTATAACAAAAGAAATCAGTATTAAAACAAAAGGAAATTGTGAATTAATTAATATGACCGGGCAGGTTGTTGACGCGATTAGTAATACTGATATTAAGGGTGGTGATGATAATGGACATTCTCAGTGCCGCGGGGTGTGTCGCGGGCATCTTGCCCGCGTATTGATTAAACCGAGGGCGAGATGCCCTCGATACTTTTTTTGTTGACGTAATTTCTTTGTTGAGGTACACTTATGACTATGAAAAAGAACGCATTTACAATCATATTTTTGTGCTTTATTTGTTTTCTCGCAGGCTGCAAGTCAGCCGATGGCAACTCTTCTCTGAAGAATCCTGATGTTACTATAGGCTCTGTAGTGCAAATTATATCGCCTAAATCGGTTCAGGTCGAGGGTGTCGGATTAGTTGGCGGTCTTAATGGCAAAGGCTCTTCAGAATGTCCGCCTGAGATTCGGCAATATCTTTCGCAATTTATATTATCGGAACTATCAAGTGAAGACAAAATAAGCATTGATAATCTTATTAACAGTCTAAATACCGCAGTTGTGTTAATCGAGGGGATTTTGCCTGTTGAGGATTCAGGTAATTCGTATTTTGATTCAAAAGTTACAGCCTATCGGGGGACTCAGACGGTATCTCTTGAAAACGGCTGGTTATATCGCAGTGAACTGAAAATAGTTGGCAGTTTCGGTATAAATACTGAAATTCTGGCCGATGTTGAAGGTCCGGTTTTTACCGACCATATTTCTGAGTCACCGATTGATAAAAGGACCGGCTATATTCTGGGCGGCGGTAATATTAAAGCCAAGTATATTATCGGGCTTGTTCTTGGGAAAAATGATTTTGAGGCTACTAATAACATTCGCAATCGGTTGAATTTTCGTTTTGGAGACAATATTGCAAGAGCCGCCAGGGCTGGTATGATAGAAGTAGCATTACCGGCAAAATATAGGGAGCAAAGAGGAAAATTCATTGAGCTGTTAAAGGCAACGTATGTTTATGACGTGCCTCAAAATGATCAGGAAAGAATCACTAAACATATTAAACAGCTGATTGAGAATCCGGAAAGTGATGAAGGTGAAATTGCTCTCGAGGCAATGGGTAATCAATGTCTTAGTCAATTATATAGTGTACTGAAATCACCTGATGAGCATGTCAGGCTTCGAGCGGCCAGATGCATGTTGAATTTGAGAAGTGATGAAGGTATGAACGTTCTGAAAGAGATTGTTCTGAACAAGCTTTCACCATATCGTGTCGAAGCTCTGCGGGCGGTAACTGAATCAGGGCGAAGCTTAGATGCTTCTACTCTTGCGCTGGAATTGCTGAAAGATGAGAGTTTCAATATACGACTGGCTGCATATGAGCAATTACGCAAGCTGCGCGATATCTCGATTGCTGTAAGGCCGACAGAATCAGCATCTGTTTTTTTTGTTGAGAAACTTACCCAGGCCGGTAGAAAGGAAATTTATGTTTCCCGAAGCGGCCAGCCTAAAGTGGTTTTGTTTGGCTCGCCAATATATTGTAATAAAGGATTTACGATTCAGTCGAAAAATGGTGAAGTAACAATAACTGCACCAATTGACCAGGATTACGTAACTGTAACTCGTAAATATCCCAACAGACCTGATTTGACTGGACAAATAAGGTGCACCAATGAGATTGACAGCATTATTCATGCGCTTTGTGACGATCCGCCGGAAAAAGGTCAGAGAACTCGTGGAGGTTTGGGTGTTTCATACAGCGATTTAATAGCTCTTTTAAAGCAGATGTGTGATAAAGGTGCTATAAACGCAGAATTTCACGCCGGAACCATGCCAAAAATTGACTTAATTGTCAAGAAATAACAAACCTTCGACCGATAACTATATTACGTGTTTCTAAAATACGTTTAAGGTGAGTGTGAAAATGTTAGTTACCGGACGTTAGCAACAGGATAGAAAATGAAACTTGAAAAAATAGTTCTAAACGGATTTAAGAGCTTTGCAGATAAAACGGAATTTAATTTTGAGTCACCGATAACAGCTATTGTCGGTCCAAACGGATGCGGCAAGAGTAATGTAGTCGATGCAGTAAAATGGGTGCTTGGTGAGCAGTCTGTCAAGAGCCTGCGCAGCGGGCAAATGGCAGATGTGATTTTCGGCGGAAGTACAAGCAGAAAACCACTTGGCGCTGCCGAAGTAACAATAGTTTTGTCAAATCCTGAAGGTATTGGCAAGCAGCAGCTCCAGGTTGACTGTGATCGTATTGAAGTGACGCGGAAAATTTATAAAAGCGGTGAAAGCGAATACAGGATAAACAACAAAATATGCCGTCTCAAGGATGTCCGCGAGCTGTTTATGGATACCGGTGTAGGAACTAAAGCATATTCTATTCTCGAACAGGGTCAGATAGATTATTTGGTAAGCGCATCAAAAATCGATCGCAGGTCCATATTTGAAGAAGCCGCCGGCATAAGCAAGTATAAAGCCCACAAAAAAGAAGCATTGCGAAAACTGGAACGAACCGAACAGAATCTTCTCAGGCTCGCTGACATTTTAGGCGAAGTTGAGAAAAGGCTCAGAAGTGTTAAGCTGCAGGCAGGTAAGGCAAGGAACTATCTGCAATATACTCAGAGGCTCAAGGAGCTTCAGGTGAACTACTCGCTTGTTGAATATGATAAAATTCTCACTTTATTTAAGGAGAAGGAAAACCAGCACGGCTGCATAAGTGAGCAGTTTGGCCTTTTAGCTTCGGAAGTTGCACAAAATGACAGCCTGATAAGCTCACTTGGCGAGAATATCATAGAAACAGAGCATAAATTAAACCATGCCGGCAACAGCCTTGTTTCGGTGCGCAGCAAAATCGAGCAGCTTGTCCAGAGAATTGATTTCCTTCGCTCAAGAGTGACAGAACTCCAGCAAAGAAGAGGTTCAGCCCAGGAAAAAGTCGAAAAATTACAGGAACAGATGAACATCTTCGAGCAGAATACGTCACAATACAGAAATGAGCTTATAAGCTGTGAAAAAATGATCCAAGAGAAAAGCGGTAGGATCGAAGAGCTTCAGGAAACCATTAAAGAAGTTAATACAGAGTGTGCCTCTCTCGAAGCGAACCTGGAAGATGAAAAATCCGGAATTATAGATATTGTAAGAAGGACGGCGCAGCTTCATAATGAGGTTCAGAGTATTTCTGTTTATCGAAATAATCTTTCCAGCCAGAAAGAGCGTCTTGCGGGAAGGGCGCAAACCGCCCGTGAAGAGCTTGAGGAGCTTCTTACTGAGAAAGCACAGCACGATGCGCGTTCTGTTGACATCGAGAAAGTCCTCGATGATTTGAAAAACAGCCTGGAATCAAAACGAAGCAAAGTCGAAGAGCTGAACAATTTAATCACAGTTGATAATAAGAGACTTTCACAAGGCAAGGAAACTCGCAGCGCGATAAGCAGCGAGCTGGCAATCCTGACGGATATGGAAAGGCGATGCGAGGGACTTAAAGCAGGAGTTAAAAGCATATTGCAGACAAGGTCGGCGGACAGCAGCAAGTTTGATTATGTCGAAGGGATGCTGGCTGAGATGATAACGACTGATATCGAATATGCCAATGCCGTGGAAGCCGCTCTTGAAGGTTTGACTGATGCGCTTGTAACCAGCAGCACTGGCAGAATGCTTGGTGACAGGGAGGAAATTGAAAAAATAGATGGTCGCGTTGATTTTATTTGTCTTGACCAAATCGGGCCGTTTATGGACAAGAACAACTGGTCGGAATTCCCATCTGTAAAAGGCAGGCTTGTTGAGTTTGTAAAGTTCGATAACAAATATGCTCCGCTGGTCTGGAAACTGCTGGGAAAAACCTTAATAGTCGATTCCATTTCAGATGCGATAGCGATATGCGGCAAGGTCGAGGGTGAGTGTAATTTTGTCACTCTGAAAGGTGAATTTCTTGGCTCAGACGGGATTGTAAAACTTGGTCCTTTAGGAAAAGCAACCGGTCTGATTTCGCGCAAAAGCAGGCTTCGTCAGCTTCAGGAGACTATTAACAACGTCAGTTCTGAAATAGCCGCTCTTGAAAACCAGATTGAACGAAACAGCCAGGCAAGTGAGCATCTTGAGAAATTGTGCAAGGACTTGCGAACTGCGATTTACGAAGCCAATACCGAAAAAATGCAGGTAGGCTCGAAGCTTGAAATGACTGAGCAGAATATAAAAAGGCTCAGGCAGGAGGTGCCTTTGCTTGCCGGCGAAATCGATATGCTGGCAGAGCAAATAGCCCAGTCTGTGCAGAAAGAGTACGATTCGAAACAGAAATTACAGGAGCTTGAAGAAGTAAATCAGCAGAGAACAAAGCAGATAGAGCTTCTGGAAAAAACATATGCCGAGCAGAAAGAGTATCGTCAGACGCTTGAAAGCAGGCTTACTGATTTGAAGATTGCACTTGGGCAGATAATCGAGCAGCGAAAGGCATCTCAGCAGATTATCAATAGTATGCAAAAGCAGATACAGGAAAATAATACCGCCGCTCTGGCCGCCAGGGAAGAAATATCTAATTGCATTCAGCAGCTTGCTTCGGCCCAGAGAGATATTCTCAATTGCGAAGCCGGCGTATCGGGATTATTCATCGAAAAGGAAAAATGCCAGACAAACAGCCGCTCATTGCGTGTGGAAATTGACAAGCTCGTTTCGCAGCGTGACCAGGCAGAAGAAATCCTGCGTGTAAAACGTTCGGAGAAAGAGCAGACTGAGCAGCAGATAAACGACTTGAAAATTGAAATTGGTCAGTTGCAGGTCAAACAGCAGGATTTAGTGGAAAGAGTTCGTGACCAGTTGCAGATTGACCTTGTTCAGTCCTACCAGAATTACACACGTACAGAAGTTGACTGGGAGCAGATAAAGGAGGAAATAAACGAGCTTAGAAGCAAAATAGAACGACTGGGCAATGTCAATGTTGACGCGATAGAGGAGCAGGAAAGTCTCGAAACAAGGCAGGAATTTTTGAGCAGCCAGGTTCATGATTTGAACAGCAGCAAGGGACAACTGCAGCAGTTGATTAATCGGCTTAATGTAAAGAGCAGAGATAAATTCCAGGAAACCTTCAATGAAATCAGGGGCAATTTCCAGGAAATATTCCGTAAGCTTTTCGGCGGCGGCAAAGCCGATATAATGCTCGAGGATTCCGAAGATATTCTCGAAGCCGGAGTAGAAATTGTCGCCAAGCCGCCGGGAAAAGAGACAAGAAGCATATCACTGCTCAGCGGCGGTGAAAAGTCTATGACCGCGCTCGCATTGCTGTTTGCAGTTTTCAAAAGCAAACCTTCGCCGTTCTGTTTCCTCGACGAAGTTGATGCAGCATTGGATGAAGCCAACAACGAACGTTTCAATATGCTTCTGCAGGAATTTCAGAAGGAATCGCACTTTGTAGTCATTACCCACTCCAAGCGCACGATGAGCGTTGCCGGTGTCTTGTTCGGAATTACGATGCAGATACGTGGTGTGAGCAAGAAGATAAGTGTCAAATTCAGCGAATACGAAGAAGAAACTGCGGCTGTAGCATAAGCTAATCAGCGAAAACAATCTCACTGCTCTTAAAAACAGGTCCATCCTGACAGCACATTTTATATACTTTTCCGCCGGCATCAGGTAATTTACATTCGACTGCGCAGCCCTGACATAGACCTGTGCCGCATGCCATTCTTCGTTCCATACTTACCTGGCAGTCAAATTTTCTTTCCAGGGCGATTTTAGCCGTTCTTGCAAGCATTTTCTCCGGACCGCAGGCATAAATGATAACATCTTTGGGGGATAAATTATTCTCTTTTAGCCATTGGATAAAACAATCAGTTATAAAACCCTTATATCCAATCGAACCGTCATCAGTTGCTATTATCGATTCGATGCCATATCGTGCAAATTCCGGAAGTGAAAAACCAAGTTCCATTGAGATTTCATCTAATCTGCCGTCAATAGGCAGGTCGATTTTCGATTTAGCGCCCGCAAAGACTATAACTTGAATGTCCTGATGATTTGTCGCGAGGAATTTTGCCAAATGCTGTAATGGCGGCGTTCCCATTCCTCCGGCAATTAAGAGAGCAAATTTTTTACCGTTAGGAATATAAAATCCATTTCCTAAAGGTCCGATCACACTTATCACCGAACCTGTTTGCATTGTTGTAAGCCGAAGGGTAGCCGGCCCGACTACACAATAAAGAATATCGACAATAGTTTTATCGCCATGTACAGTGACATCTGTAAAACTGAAAGGTCTTCTTAAAAGAATATTTCGTCCTGAAACATCAAGAAGCTCTGCCGGAATTTTTTCCTCCGGAGGCAGTGGGACAGATGATGCATCCAATTCTGCAAATTGGCCGGGCTTACAGGCGGCAAATGCTTTGGCGCCTTCGCCTGAAAAAGTCAGTTTAAGCTTGTGAAAATTCAGTCCAATTTGTTTATGAGCTGTAACAACCGCATCGAATAATCCCCTGGTATGTAATAAACTTTGTTCTGACATATTAAGCAAATGTTCCTGTTCTTTATAATAATCCATTGAAAACTTTAACGCCGTCAACTATTTTACATACATGCACTGCATATTTATCTGCAAAGTCCGGCCTGCTTCTCGGGTATGCGGTATCGACTGCTTTTCTGACTGCTTTGACGCTTTCAGGTCGTACTAATGCGCCTGATGCACCTTTGTCACCGCCGCCTAACATCCTTTCTCCCAATACACCGGGAATAGTTCGCACAATGTCACACATTGTTTCAAGCTCCGGTCCCGATATTTTATATTCGTCACGCAACCCGATTCCATCTTCCCGGAAAATCCTTCCGACAGTCTCAATATCTCCTGATTTCCAGGCATTGAGCATTTCATAAAACCTCTGCTGAGCGTCGAAGATATATTTCAGTCTTTGGCATAAATCTGTGTGTTTTTTGCTGAATTTTGCGATTATTTCATCGCAAAGTTTCTGTTTTTTAATATCGGCCAGGCATGATATTTTATAACCTGATTTTTTCAGTAAGGAAACAAGCTCCTCACATTCGCTTCGCCTGATTTTATATGTTGATTTTTCCAGGCCTGGCCTTTCGGTACCTGTATCCATTACAACAATGCGGAAATCTTCGGCTTTTTTGCCGAGTTTTATATAATCGACAGACCTTTTCGCAGGATTGTAATATGTTCCCATTCCTTCCTTCGCGAAAAGAATCATAATCTGGTCGAGTTTGCCGCAGGGCGAACCTATATAATCATTTTCCACCCCCTGTGCGAGGTCAACGATGTCCATCTTGTTTTTCAACTCGATTCTGTTCGCATCGAAAAGTGACAAAATCAGGTTCAGACTTAAAGAAGCCGACCTGCTCATTCCGCCTCCCGGGATGTTACCATAGATTACGCCGTCAATACCTTCTGTGAGTTTGTGACCGGCACGTCTGAGGACGTAATCCACGCCCCATGGAAATCTTGCCCAGGTATGTGCAATATCAGGTGATTTCGGTTCAGGTACATTCCCAGGTTTAAATTCGACAACTCCGTCCTTTGGGAAATTTCCGCTGAAAAGTCTTACAATATTCGTTCCGTTCGGTTTATATGCCATCCAGATAAACCGGTCTGTTCCGACCCCGAAAAGTTCAGTGCCGTTATAATCACCATGCTCGACTCCCAGGCAGAAGCGTGACGATGTTCTTCTTATTTTGCCGCCTGATATATTGATTTTGTTTTCTTTGGCAAGCTTCTTTATTTTCTCAATAGCTGCCCGTTCTTCTTTTGAAAATTCCATTTAAAATCCTCGAAATAGCGTAAAGAAATAGCGTTTAGCGGATAAAAAGACTAAACTCTCACAAATATATATTACCTGGCTGTAAATATCAACCTTTTACTTATAGGGTATTTATTTGAAAAGTAATATATTATGGTTTTTGTGATGCGATCCAGTCGTATGTGGGGATTGTTTTGCCGGTTGTAAGTTTTATGCCGGTTTTGTTTGTCGGCCAGCCGTTCTCTGTGGAAGTTGATTTGGTCGAGATTGATATTATTCCAAGCTCATCAAGAGATTTTATTTCTACCGGTTCTGATTTACCATTGGAGTTTGTATCGAACCAAACTGAAATTCCTTCAAGTTCACTGCCGTTCAAAGCGCCATCCCTGTTATCATCAAGACAATTGAGTGCGTGATAGCCATCATTAAAGAAAAGCCACCATGTAACAGAGCCGAACATTTGTCTGCCGGAAGTAATTTCATTTTTGCCGTCCTCGTTCCAGACAAGAATCCCGGTTGAAGGTTTCACCCATGGCCACAATTCCGCTGCACCATCACCATCAAGATCAAAATTTATCTGCAAATTGCGATCAAGTAAATCAGTCGGAGAAAACAACATTTCAAATGAAAAAACTATAGGAGTGATTGCTCCTATGCGTAATTTGGCGATTGTGTCAATATTTTTGTGTATTTCTGCTAATATCTTTTTTTGTTCTTCTGTAATATTTTTATCTTGCTCAATCAAACGGATATAAGCGTTCCCGGCTTCATACCCTGTCAGGCTTTGAAGTCCGGCGAGAGGTATTCGTTCGTTCTTGAGGTCTTCTTTTATTGAAAGCTTATAGGCTGTGTAATAAATATCCGCTGCATAGTTGAGAATTATATTTCTAAATTCTTCAGGAAAGGCTCGTAAGTCTGTTTCTTTTACATAATTGATATATTGTTCCAATAAACTGGCAAATCCGAGATGGTATAAACCATTTTTGGGATCAAGCTCTATTGCTTTCTTAAAATAATCGATAGATTCGGTCACATGTTGTATTAACTTGTTTTGGGTAATTTTTTCCGGCTGCCAATTTTCTTTCCTGAGTTGTTCGGCTTTTTGGTTAAACAATTCCTGGAATTTTTTTCTTTCTTCCCGTGGTATTTCTGAATAAGATGAATAACCTAATTCTTCTGCAGCGAGTTTTCTGGCATGTTCCGGGAGCAAACTATTTTGATATCCACGTTCCTGCCAGTTTTCTGCGACTTTGGGCGGAGAGTCTTTTCCTTCGCTAAATGCTGCCACCTGTGTTGATTTATTTATAAATGCCAAATAGTTAATACGCGCGAGTATATAATATCCCTGCGCGTCTTTAGGATTTTCTTTGATATATGCAGTTGCATTTGCAATTAATCTATCAACCGGAACCGGCTGTGGCATAACAAACTTAGCCTGAGAAATAGTACAAACAATTGATAATAACAGCAGGGCACTTAAGACTTTAAGACTTGTCTTGGTATTCATTTTTTTTCTCCCGAATTTAATGTTAGTTTTCAAAAAGCCTCGCTAAGCATAATCTATAAACAAACAATCCGCTTATTTACAGGTATTACTATACTCAAGTTTTAGAAAAACTCAAATATTTTCTCCAATAAAAAAGCCCTGCACCATTCGATGCAGGGCTGAAATCTGTTTGAATTAGCGTTTATAGACACAATTACGGTTTCAGCAATCCAATCGGGCTGAAAAGGTAATACAGTACCAGCGTAATAATCACAACGACTACACCAGCCGCCAAAGCTCCTTTAGAGGACTTAAGGTCAAGAGTTGTTTTATGCTCGAATACAATCGGCTGAGCCAGGGGCTTTGTCATGGTAATGATAATCATTACTACAAGGTCGATTCCGAAGCAAATTGCCATACGATTGAGGAACTGTATATCCGGACCGATATGATAACGGCCAAGCATGTACATGCCGCCGTAGCAGACGATGTTCGTCAATAATCCCGCGACTCCTGCGATTGGAGGAGCCTTTTTCACAATCAAGCCGAATGCAAACACCGCTAAAATACCAGGTGAAAGAAGTCCCTGTACTTCCTGGATAATCGTGAAAATACTGTTGCTGATTTTCGGGTCTCCCAGCTTCGGCGCCAGCCAGATTGCAACGCCTGTGAAAACGACGACACATATTCTTCCCAGCATGACCATAGATTTCTGTTCCGCTTTCGGGCTTATATATTTTTTGAAAATATCCATTGTGAAAATGGTCGAAGCGGCGTTGAGCATCGCAGCAAGGGAACTGACAATAGCTCCGAGAAGAGCAGCCAGGACAAAACCTATCAAACCAACTTTTTGAGGGAGAACGCCGCTGAGGAGTTGTCCAAGAGCAGTATCGTATTTGTATGCAATAAATTTTTCAGTTGTTACAGTTGCTTTGGCTGTATCGGCTGAATTCTTTACAGTAGAATTATATGCGTTTAATTCCACTGCTAAAGCTGGAAAAGCTGATGTCCATGACTTGTCGTCCGATTCGAATACTGTGTATTGTGCTGCTGTAAGGCTATCATAATTAGCTTGTGTTATAGGCAGGACAAACGGATTATTTAGTTTAGCTGTTTTCATTGATTCTTCGTCGGCGTACACCGCTAACATGAATTTTTTATGTTCCCAGGATGCAATGGCTTCTGCATTCGGAGATTTTACAATCTCAACCAACTCGGTATCTGAATTGGCTTTCATGTATTTTGCGATTACCGAGGCGTTATCAACGGACGATTGATTGTTCATGTCTTTTGAGTACAGGTTGAAGGCGATAATTCCGGGAATCACAACAACAAACGGAATCAGGAGCTTCATAAAAGCTGAAAATACGATGCCTTTTTGTCCTTCGGAGAGTGAAGAAGAAGCTAATGTTCGCTGTGTAATGTATTGATTGAGACCCCAATAATAGAAGTTTGGTATCCATAAGCCAAGGATAAGTGCTGTCCAGGGCAGAACCTTGTCATCGGAAGGCAGGAACATATTCATTCTTATTTTGTTCAATTCCCAGAATCTGTCAATTGCTCTTGTATCCTGGGTGAAAGTTTTAACTCCGACTGCGCCGGTTTTAACACTTTCGATAAATGCAAGCTCATCCGTTGCTGAACCGAGCTTTTTAAATGCGTACAGCATGACAATTCCACTGCCGATAATCAATGCGCTTCCCTGAATAAGGTCCGCCCATGCACATGCTTTCAGACCTCCGGCGGTTACATATATCATCGCTATCAAACCGATAACAATCGCCGCCTGTGCCACAGAAATGTCACGGGCAGGATCCATCTTTGCCGCCATTGTGCTGATTGTCAGTGCGCCGGAATATGTCACTGAACCTAAAAGCACCATATACAGGAAGATAGTACCTATTGCCATAATAATACGGGCTGTAGAATTGTAACGTACTTCGAGGAATTCAGGCATTGTATAAATGCCTGCTCGCAGGAAATAAGGCAGAAACCAGAATGCGACAACAACCAGTGTAATAGCCGCCATCCATTCATAGCTGGCAATAGCCAGGCCGACGTGACTTGCGGCATTGCCGCTCATACCGACTAATTGTTCCGAAGAGATATTTGCAGCGATAAGTGAAAAGCCGATAAGCCACCATTTCAGGCCGCGACCGGCAAGGAAGTAGTCCTCACTGGTTTTTTCATTCCGGCTCTTCCAAAGCCCGATTGTGATTACTGCGGCGATAAAACCAAAAAATACCACAAAATCAAGAATCCCAAATTCCATAATATGTCCTTTCCTAATTAAAAATGTTCTTTATTAGAACTATTTATTAAAAACAGATAAAGAATATTATAACCAGTTTGCTGTGATTTGTAACAAAATATAAGTTTGGCATGCTTTGACATTTTCAAATTTTATACTGAGAAATGTTAAAATGGATAACTATTCATTAAGTACCGTTTCAATAGTGTCCATAACCACAGGAATATGTGTAAATGCGGGACCGCCTCCCATCATTACGGCTACACCAGCCGCTTCAAGAACATGCTCCTTTGTTGCGCCTGCGTCGAGACATTTCTTTACATGCAGCTTTATGCACGGTTCGCAGCGCATCGCTACGGCAATCCCGACCGCAATTAATTCTTTTTCGAAAGTTTTTAATGCTCCTTCAGCCATTATTTTGCTAAAGAGATTACCAAATCCATTCATCATATTTGGCGCTTGTTCTTTCATTTTCGCAGAGTCTGTATTGAATTTTTCAAAATATTCTTTAATTTCCTGTGACATTAATCATACCCTTTCAAATAAATTATTCTGATTTTTTAAACGCATAAGGTAAATTTTCAATTATATCAGTTGTTATCATAGCGACCTGTCCGAGTTTTTCCGCCGCTAAATCACCGGCAAACCCATGAATATAGACGCCCAGAACCGCCGCATCGAAGCTGCTGAGTCCCTGGCCGAGCATGGCGGCTATTACTCCGGTTAAAACATCGCCTGAACCTGCAGTCGCCATTCCCGGATTACCAGTTGAATTAATGTAATATTTTTCACTATCAGTGACTATTGTTCCCGCTCCTTTCAGCACGACAGTTGATTTGGTTATTTGAGCCAGTTTGACTGCCTGTTCTTGCCTGTCATCCGGTAACTTTTCTCGAAAAAGTCCCGACCATAATCTTTTCATTTCGCCCGGATGAGGTGTGAGAATCAGATTTGCCTTGAGTTTTTTATGCCAGTTTTTTATGGCTGCTAAATTATTCAGTCCATCGGCATCTATAACAAGTTTCAAATTTTCCTGTTCAAGAAGTACTTCAAGAATTGCACGAAGCTCTCTGCTTGTCCCCATACCCGGACCGACAGCAAGAACATCATTATCATTAACGATTTCAAGAATCTTGTTAATTGCTTTGGAAGTTATTCGTCCTTCATTATCTTCGGGCAGGGGAATCGTTGTAAAGCACGGCTCAATAGAAGCGACTATCGGCAGAATGCTTTTCGGCACTGCAACTCTCACAAGTCCCGCTCCCGCTCGCAGTGCGCTTCTGCCTGCAAGAGCCGCAGCTCCGCTCATTCCCAAACTGCCTGCGATTATACATACCTTGCCGAAGTCACCCTTGTGAGCATCAGCGGCTCTCGGCTTCAGTTTTGGTATAGTTTCAATTTTCTGCATAAAAGCTCCTTTTGATTAAATATATTACTATCTATATATTGTATGGTCAATAATTGATTTGACATGAAAATATGAGAGATTATAATATAAGTATGAAAGAAATTATTTTTATAGTTGAGGTATCGGACGAGGGCGGCTACACCGCTAAATCTCCGGGTAATTCAATCTATACTGAAGGCGAGAATCTCGATGAATTAAAGGAAAACATCAAAGATGCAGTAAAATGCCATTTTGATGAGAATGAAATTCCTCGAGTTGTTCATTTGCACATTGTAAAAGATGAAGTGATTGCAATATGAAATTGCCCCGGGAAATCAGTGGTAAGGAACTTGCCGGACTTCTTAAAAGATACGGCTATGAAATAACCCGACAAACTGGTAGTCATATGCGTCTTACTACGGATCAAAAAGGCGTTCATCATATTACTATCCCGAATCATAAATCTCTTAAAATTGGTACATTAAGCAGTATTTTAAGCGATGTTGCAGTCCATTTTAAGATGGATAAATCCGATTTAATAGAGGAAATATTCTGATATTTGATAACAATTCCTTAGATTTGATATTAGTCAGATTTCATATCTAAAGCCGCGTCGATTTTTCTGTTTATCAAAGTTGCGGTGACTGCTGCTGAGAAGCCGTTGTCGATGTTGACTACGGATATGCCTGATGCGCAGCTATTTAGCATTGTAAGAAGCGCTGAAAGTCCATGGAAACTTGCGCCGTAACCTATGCTTGTCGGGACGGCGATTACCGGGCAGCTTACTAAGCCGCCAAGCACGCTCGCTAAAGCTCCTTCCATTCCCGCGACAACAATTATGACATTTGCCTGCTGAAGTTTCGGCACATGTTTGAAAAGCCTGTGCAGACCGGCAACTCCGACGTCGCAAATCAATTCTGTGCGCTGCCCCATGATTTCTGCGGTGACTTGCGCTTCTGCGGCAACGGGAATATCCGATGTCCCTGCGGTTACTATTGGTAGGAGGCTTTTTGATTTGGTAAGCTCTTTTTGTTCGAGAACAATTGCGCGAGCTAATTTTTCATAGCGAGCATTTGGAAATCTGTTTGTTGAGGCCATTGCATCGAAGACATGCTGTTCTGCTCTTGTAGCAAGGACGTTATTTCCCCGCTCAGCTAAGCTTCCAAATATTTCGATAATCTGCTCTGTAGTTTTGCCCGGGCAATATATAACTTCGGGAAATCCCCTGCGAATCTGGCGATGGTGGTCAACACATGCAAATCCCAAATCCTCGAATGGCAGATGCCTTAGTTTTTCCAATGCCTGGTCAATTTCCAGTTGGCCGTTTTTGACCTGCTCTAATAATTTCTGTATTTGTTCTGTCTGCATTTGTTCTTATCCTGTTGTTTTTGGTTTAAATTCAAATGTGCAAAAAGAGCGACCATATCAAAGATGCTACCATAACAGCGTTTTGGGTGCAATACGAATTTCATTATAGATATGTTCTAAGAATTTGTGTGCATAATAATAATATACAGTTATAATCACGCTTTTGTTGTGTGACGTACGCAGCAGGAAATAGGATACTTCGATTTTCTATCCTCGGAAATTATCTATATAAACCGAATTATGTCAAAATTAGTCAAGGATTCTGTATTAGAAACAATGCTTAATATGGCGGTTCCAATGTTAGCAGGGACCTTTGCCTTGAACGCATACAATTTGACGGATACGTGGTTCGTTTCTCGTCTTGGTACAGATAATCTCGCCGCCATGTCATATACATTCCCTGTTGTAATGCTCCTGGGCTTTGTCATGCGGGGAATTTCGACTGGTTCGATGGCTCTGGTTGCACATGCTCTGGGAGGAAAAAGACAGAAAACCGCCGCAAGACTAACTACCCATGCAGTGTTTCTTATTTCTGCTATTTCCTTGCTGATTCTGATTGCCGGATTTTTAACGGTTAACAGGCTTTTTTCAAGTCTGGGCGCAACAGGAGATGTGCTTGTCTTGACCAGAAAATACATGTACGTATGGTATAGCGGAATTGTATTTCTGGGTGTTCAGATATTAATTTGCGATATCATTATCGGTTCTGGTGAAACCGTACAAGCCAGTATTCTTATGGTTTCCGGAACATTGCTGAATATTTTTCTTGATTATGTTATGATTTTCGGGCATTTTTATTTTCCGGCAATGGGTATTCAGGGAGCGGCTCTGGCAACGATTATATCGCAGACAATCGTAATGGCTGCGTCTGTATATATTGTTCATCATAAGCACAGATTGCTTACAAAATCTTCGCTTACCTTCAGGAGAATTTTTATTTCCTGGCGCAGGATTTTACGTATGGGAATCCCGGGTGTCCTGAGTACAGTACTTACGCCTCTTTCAGCGGCGATTGTTATTCGAATTGTGGCAGGTTATGGCGATCCGGCTGTGGCCGCATGTGGAGTTGCGGGACGAATCGAAATGTTTGCATTTATGATTCCAATGACGGTAGGTATGTCGTTAATGCCTTTTGTTGCTCAGAATTTCGGCGCGGGACGATTTGACCGAATCCAGGCTGTAAGAAAAGGAACTATATTTTTCGCTCTTTCTTTCGGTATTGTTATGGCGGGTGTGTTCTTTGTAATTATCAAACCTGTTGCACTATTATTTTCCGACGATGCGGAAGTACGTCGCGTATTAATACGTTATATCTGCATTACTTGTTTTGGTTATGGATTTATGGAAGCGCATAGATATTCCGGATTCTGCATGACCGGTATTCACAAACCTTTAACATCTGCTCTATTGAATATGATTCGGGTTTTTGTCTTGTTGGTTCCTCTGTCATTAATCGGGTCACTTGCTATGGGGCTTTCAGGTGTTTTTTACGGCCGGCTGCTGGCTGATATTCTTTCAGGAACAATAGGTATAATCTGGACGGGAAGAGTACTAAAATCGAAAGTATCAGGTACGACTTAAAAAAACGCATGGTAATTTGCAGCATCTTGAGGCCGGCAGTTAGAGTTAGCTGTGTGCCTTCGGCTCAAGTGACAAATCGGCAAATATACCTGCTTTGAACTTATGATAAGCCAGGGATGCAACCATTACAGCATTGTCGGTGCAATATTTTTTAGGTGCGGCCAACAGCTTTCTTGGCGGCCTGGATGAATCGCAAGACTTCTGCAAAGCTTCACGCAAAGCACTGTTTGCTGCAACACCTCCTCCGAGAAGTACTGTTTTTGCGCCGATTTTATCTGCGGCACGTTTTGTCTTCTTGACCAGGACATCAACAACAGCCGCCTGGAAGGAAGCTGCAATATCTGCAATTTCCTGCTCGCTCATGGAATCGGCTGTATTTTCACCTTTCATGTCCTGACCTCTGCAATGATACAGCACGGCGGTTTTTAAGCCGCTGAATGAAAAATCAAGTGAATTGGGAGCAATCAAAGTACGAGGAAAATTTATTGCTTTGGGATTACCGTTTTTGGCTGTTTTTTCTATGCTTGGTCCGCCGGGATAGGACAGTCTTAAAATGGATGCGACTTTGTCGAATGCTTCGCCTGCGGCATCGTCGATTGTAGAACCTAAGAGAGTCAATTCAAGCGGAGACTGACAATCGAAAAGCGAAGTATGTCCGCCGGAAACGACCAGCGCAACCGCGGGCAATTCAAGATTCTGTTCCGAGAGCATCGCAGATTGAAGATGCGCATGAAGATGATTTATCGCGATAAGAGGCTTTTGCCATGCGAAGCTGAGCGTCTTTGCGGCTGTTACTCCCACTACCAGCGCCATAGCAAGACCGGGCTGATTCGCTACTGCGATTGCGTCTATATCATCTTTAGTAACCTGCGCCTGGTCGAGAGCTTCTTTTATAACGGGATATATTTTCTCAACATGCTCACGCGAGGCAAGTTCAGGCACTACGCCGCCATATTTTTCGTGAAGTTTGGTTTGAGAAGCCACGACTGACGATTTAACTATACTGCCGTCGGCAACAATCGCAGCAGCGGTTTCATCACAGCTTGTTTCAATTCCCAAAATATTTACAGATTTAGATTCCATTGGGCAGGATAATAGCCGAATATGCGATATATGTCAATGTTGTAAGAGTTTGTTTAGTTTTCCCAGCTTTTAATTCTTTCGATGATTCCACTTTTCCTTTTTTCAAGTCTTTCCTGAAACTCATCTGGAAAATCATCTTTTTTAAAAGCTCGACCTGGCTTTGTCTTGTAAGTAAATTCGATATGCTCTGCTATTATAGTTCGTTGTTTTTTATCGGGACTTCTTAGAAGATCTCTGATAGCTTTTACACCCGAATCAGTTTCCACAATAGGTATATTCAACTCCGGATTTTCTAAGAGTTTCTTAATAGCCTCAACTCCTTCTTCGGTTCTGGTTCTAAGTATTTCCATAGTTAAAGCCATCCTGTAGGGATGATTCGGATTCATTGCTATGGGTATTAACATAGCTGTATATTCTTCATCTGTCTTTTCAGGATAGATTGGGTGTATTGTGTATGCTTGTTCGATAGCACTATGAGCGGCTTTATTAATTCTGTTGTTAGGATCATTTTTTAATTCATTTAACGCTTCAACTACCTCATCAGTTCGATTGTGAGCTAATGCGTACATAGCACGTTCTCGGGCAATTTGAGAAATACTCACTTTTGGATTGTTTGGCGTTCTTCCTTTTGCAACAGCAATTACCAAAGGTGTAATCTCGTTAGAAGGGTGATTTTGGGCGATTAAAACGGCGTCTAATATAATATCAGGATTGTCTGAATTTAATGCTTTAATTAAGATCTCTTTAAAAATGGATTCGTCGCAATTATATGATTCAAGAACAGAAGCAATTCCACCTTCAAATCCTCGTTTTCTTAAGGTATCTAAAAGCTGATTTCTTATTTCAGGTGTTTTTGGAAGATAGCATCTGAATCCTTCCATTGCCCAAAATACATCATTATTATGCTGGTTTAAATAAATCAAATCTACCAGAGTCGGGATGATTCGTTTGTCACAAGTGTAATCCAGCTTCAAGATAATTGTTTCTCTTTTCTTTTGAATTTCCCAATCATTGGATGCCGGGTATTGTTTCAACTCTTTCTGAAGTGATTCGATGTATTTTCCCATCTGCTTGGAACTGCGATATTTAATCTCTATCTCTATAGGCTTTGACTTAACTTCGATTGTTTTCATTGTTATTGTGTCAGGAATGGTTCTCGCATTTTTGTCTTCTATGCTATAAGTATAAATTCCCGTTACAGTATATTTGCCCGGCTTCTTTATTAATGCCCAGCGATTTAAAGCTACAGTAACGTTAAAGGATTGCCCTTTGCTTATTATTGCTTCTCCTGATAATCCACCACCAATTCCAGGTTGAACATTTTCTCTGGGATCAGGAACTTTTCCCCCGTCTTTTTTTTGTGCTAAAAGCTGGTATTCCATAATACGGCCGCTTCGGTCGTAATTTCGATTTATATATTGGTAATCAAGTGAATCGTTATTGGTTATAGTGAATACTATAGGAATTTCATCGCCAACCTGAAGGTTTTTTACAGGGCAATTAATTTTTAAAGTAAGGTCGTATTCCTCATCCTCACCGGAATTCGTTCCTGAGACAGTTTGGAAGAATATTACTTCCCAAAGAAAGATTTGCAAAAGCAGGCTTTTCTTCAATTTCTGTTCCCTTAAAAAATATCGAAATGATTATAGCATTTCCTGGTAAAGCAGGGCAAGAAAATTGTGAATATTTTAAGAAAAAGCTAAGGTGTCGCCTTATCGGTTTTTTCTTTGAGTCCGGCTTTTTGCTTTATTTCTTCTATATCGAGCTTTCGCACAAAATTGGGTAAGTTTCCCCAGATACTATGGAATCCGAAGCCGCCTTTTGTCATTTCCTCAAGCGCATCTTCTTTAGTCCAGCCCTGTACTATAATTCGGTAAATTGCACACATAGTACCTGTTCTGTCTGCGCCATAATGGCAATGCACGAAAACAGGTGCGTTATTACTATCAGTGACAATATTCAAAAAGCTTACTATATCTTCGCTTTTTGGTTTTGAAGTTGTCATTTTAATATGCTCACAGGCTAAATCAACATCCTTTAACTCATCACGGTCAGAATGAATGGAACGTAAATTTATTATTGTTTTAACGCCCATTTTTTTCAATTCTTTCATTCCTTCTTCGGTTGGTTGTGCGCCTCGATATAAGCTATCGGAGACTTTGTGCAGATTGGGCACACCCGGCAGGTCCATTTTCTGCGCCAAGCCGGGATTATCGGTTGCCCTGACGTACGGGTCTTTTTTCCTGATAATATCAATTACATATTTTCCGGTGTAGCTTACACGGGGACATTTGCAGGCTGAGAAGATAATTATAAGGCAAAAGCAAATGAATGAAAACAGGCGAAGTGTTTTTGGTCTTATTTTTTGTGATGTCTTTTTACTTGTTTTTTCAGAGTTTTCCATAATCAGGATTTTGCTTTTTTAGATTTATAATCATGATATTTTTGTATAGTCTCTTTTGTAATAAGCCAGATTTGTTTGCATATGCTTTTGCAGACCCGCGGCAATGTGAATCTGATAGGAATCTGTTTTGCCGGCTGAAAGTCCGTACAAATATTTTTTGGGAATTCATCGCCGAGGATTTGTATTTTTTCAAAATCCTGGCACCCGAAATTAAGCTGTTTCGCAGTTTCAATAATCGGTATAGCCGTCGGTTCAAAGTCAACGAGCATGGCACATATTATCTCCAGAGCTATAGGGTCAGTTCCGCCGATAATCCAGCCTAAAGGTCTTGCCCTGCCGTGAATCGGTCCAGGACCATCCATAACTGTCACTGCGTCGATTATTGTAATGACCGGATTAAGAAATTGAAATATATTAATAAGAAGCTCACAAAACTCGTTGCTGCTGTTCCCTTTTATGAAATGCATAATCGCTTTTCTTTTTCCGCTGACACAGCCGAACATGTTCTTCACTGCGAAAGTTGCAGCAAGCTGCTGGTGAGTTTTGAATTTCGGAAGATTTATAATCGCGTCTGCATCGAGAGCGACAGTGCTTATTCCAACTTTTGTATCGCTTGTTCCTATGAGATACGTTTTCGGTTTGTTAAGCTGTTTTATCGGGACTCCAAGTTTTTTCAGAGGCTCTTCCAGTTCCAGCGCCTTTGCACAGGCAAAAACATCACTCCATGCAGGGGAATCAGCAACAAAAGGTTTAGCGCCGAAATCTTTAAGCAAGCGCGCGGTTTCAATAATAATTGCCGGGTCGGTTTGTACCGCTGCACTTCGCGGCCCGGGTGTCAAAAAATTCGGTTTGAGCAAAACCGTGTCACCGTGCCTGATAAATTTTGAAAGACCCCCCTGAAGCGAAAAATGTTTTTCCAGGCAGTGAGCAACTGTTTTTGTATTATAATCGCTGCATTTTGTTAATGTTACTATTGGATTCATCTTAAGTCGTAATACTCTTATTTAAATATTCATACCAATGCAGGTGAGCAGATAAACTCTGAACGAAGGTTTGTGTTCAGGGTGTTTACTTTCATCGTAGGTATAAAACATATTTCCATCGGGATTGCTGAAAAATACGCCGGACAAAGTGGATTGATCACTAATGTATCTTTCCGGGGCCAGTAAAATGAAATCACCGGGAACCATATTCATTTGCAATGCGGTTGATGTGAAGGGAAAATCACGCTGCTTATTTATGAGGTTAAATTGGGATATAGTATTTGATATAAAAAATGGGCATATAGTAACTGCGGCGGAATCGTCTAAAGAAGCCACCTTTTCAGCTTTGATGTGCATTGCGATAACTCCCGGAGGTCCAACTCGCACTGATTCTTCATCGCCTTTGAGGGAATTGAAAGAAACAGTCTGCATTTGTGCTAATTTTTTTACCACAACATCATCTGTTCCTCCATCCAGAAGAAAAATCCCCATGCTTGTAATATTTTTGGCTCCGGCAATTTGCAAAAGGTCAAAAACATTCCTTAAAGTCTGAAATTTGCCATTGTAAGCAGAAAACGAATTAGCGCTGAATGCCAGGTAATTATTGAATTTGATCGGCCTAACGTTAAGTATTCTGCGGATTTCACCTAACTTGCTGAAGTTTTCAACAGGTATTTCTAATATCTGTAGGTCAAAATTAATAGTTTTAAGTTTATTTGTTTTAGGAGAACCATCTACATTTATTGGCGCTAAATCCTTAATGTTAATATTGTCAGGGAAATTATTATCAGACTTAGGCGTGCAGCTTATAAGTAAAAAACACAAAACAATCAAAACCGCTATTTGAATGACTCGTATCATATAGTTAAGATTAGCAATTACAAGTGTTTATGTCAATAGATTTAACAATCGTTTTTCTTTGTATGCCATCAATGGAAGCCGTTTTTCAGGAGCATATCAATTTTCTTGACTCTGCATATTATTCTGCTTTAATAATGTGAAAAATAGATACTAACACAGAAAGGATAGAAAAAATATGAAAGTAAGCAAAAGAGCACAAAATGTGCCTCCTTCAGCTACAATAGCGGTAACTGCGCGTGCGCAGGAATTGAAAGCCAAAGGTGTAGATGTAGTAGGTTTTGGCGCAGGAGAACCCGATTTTGATACGCCAGACTATATCAAAGATGCCGCCATAGCAGCTTTAAAAGCCGGAAAAACCAAATATACACCTGCAGCCGGTATCATCGAGTTGCGGACTGCAATTGCTCAAAAGCTTCAAAAAGATAATGCTCTGGCCTACAGTCCTAATCAGGTTGTTGTCAATATAGGAGGAAAACACTCGGTTTATGAGGCGATGCAGGCTGTTCTTGACCCGGGTGATGAGGTGATTCTGCCGGCGCCGTACTGGGTAACATACGTAGAGGCGATAAAGCTTGCCGGTGCAACTCCAAAGATTATTCAAACTGATAAGAGTACCGGTTATAAAATTACCCCGGCTCAGTTGAAAAAGGCAATAAAGAAAAAAACAGCTATGTTTGTGCTGAATTCTCCAAATAATCCGGGTGGTTTTACTTATACACCTGATGAGCAAACGGCGCTTGCACAGGTTCTTGAAGGAACGAATGTGAGCGTTATTTCGGATGAAATGTACGAAAAGCTTGTTTATGGCGATACGAAATTTGTGAGTTTTGCGTCAGTGAGCAAGGATGCATTTGAAAGAACACTGACAATGAACGGCTTCAGCAAGGCATTTTCCATGACTGGCTGGCGCCTTGGTTATACCGCCGGACCGCTCGATGTAATTAAGGCGATGAGTCGTCTGCAGGATCACATGACCAGCAATCCGGTTACTTTTGCCCAATATGCGGCGATAGCTGCTCTGGGCGAACAGGCCGGCCCGACCATAGAAAAAATGAGACTGGAATTTGAACGCCGGGGCAAGTATATGGCTGAACGTCTCAATGCAATCAAGGGCCTCGAATGCTCGGAACCGACCGGGGCATTTTACTGTTTTCCTGATGTTTCAGGCCATTTTGGGCGTGAAATCGGCGGTGTAAAAATAACAGACAGTATGAATTTCGCACAAGCGCTTTTGGAGCAGGCAAATGTCGCATTAGTGCCCGGTAATGCGTTTGGATGTGACAATAATGTGCGTTTAAGTTTTGCCTGTTCACTTGAGCAGATTACCAAAGGTTTGGATAGAATCGAAAAATGGCTAAGCTGATAAAATTATCTATATTTTCTGCTATAGCCTGGTTCTGTAATACTTAATATGATAAGTTGTCATGTTGAGCCGAAAGGCGAAACATCTGGCTATCGATGCCCGGATTCTTCGTTTTCCCTTAGGGATACCTTACGGCACACTCAGAATGACACCCTTCATTTGTTAAGTTACAGAACATTAGTTCTGTAACTGATTTTGCAGATTTTTAGATAATTTTTCTTTTTTTGCAAACACCTGCGCACTCTGATTCGTCTATATTATTAGTAAAGGATACAAACTTATCTATTTGGAGAAATGAGTGCTGCAAGGGCTTGAAAGACACATTTTACGTGGTATCAGAAAGGGCGAACCGGAAGCCTTTGAGGCTGTAATATGTCAATATTATAAGTCTGTCTTCAGCTTTCTTGCATATCTTTGCGGTGACAAGAATGCCGCAGAAGATTTGACCCAGGATACTTTCACCTCTGCATGGGCTAATATTAACGGTTATAAGCAGCAGGCGTCTCTAAAGACATGGCTGTATCGAATTGCATACAATAAGTTTCTTGACTCGGAACGAAAATCCAGACAGAGTTCTGCATTAGCAGATGAATTCAGGGAAAAGTCATTCGCAACGCAAACGGATTCGGATCCATTAAAGATTATAACGAAAGATGAGTATTCACGAATTATATTTGAAGCAATGCAGAAATTAGAACCGGCGGAATATGCCGTAATTGTACTGCATTATATTCAGGGTCTTAGCTATCGTGAAATGGAAAGTGTGTTGATGGAGCCGGTCGGAACGATTAAATGGCGAACAAATCAGGCGATAATAAAATTAAGAAAAATTTTATCTGGCAGGATATAATCATGAAAGAAAATCAGAATTTCAATAAGGACGAAGTTACGTTAAAATCACTAAAAGCTAAATTGCGATCCATAGGTGAGTTGGATGTCCCAGTGACATTAAAAGCAAAACTTCTCGATGCAATTCCGAGAGAACCAAACAAAAATGTTTATGTGCATCCGATCCGGCAGAGGTTTGGAATATGGGGTTATGGTGCGAGCGCCGCGATTGTTTTGATATTGGTTGTAATAATCATAATAAATATCGGGCCTTCCATATCTCCACATATCCCGCATGAGGGAATTAATAATCCGAACGATTTGAATGATTCTTTTATACAGGATACAAACCTGATTAATTACAATCTGCCGCGTCTGAATATTGAAAGGGAAAGTGTGATATTAACGAATTGGGAGCGTCAAATAGCTTCCAATAATGTGTTTTAATATTTAGGGCATATTTCAACCTTTAACCTTATCCTTGACGATATATAGAAGAAGCTATAATATAGTATTTATGCTTCGTGATTAATATTACGGTTAGCAGAGCATAATTCACGATTCACGATAAATAATGGAAGAATAAAAAATGAATAAATCTGCAAAGAGAAAACAAAATAATCCACAGGGAGCACAGGAAGCAAATAATCCCGTGAACGCAGAAGAACCTGTAAAACCTGCGATACGTGAAGCATTTGCCGGCTGGCCTATGATTTTGGGCTGGATAGCTATGCTTATTTTTACATTTCATGCCTGTACGCATATGGTTGCCGCCGGTGATACATGGGTGGCAATGGCATGCGGGCGTCATTTCGCAAATCACGGCGTGAATACAGTCGAGCCTTTCAGTGCAAATTCACATAAAGCAGGACCGACAGTAGAAACAATGACTGAATACGCCAATGCTCTTAGAAGAGATGCGGGATATGAAAGCGGAATGAAATATTCGCTAATGAGATGGTGGGCTGATAAATGCGCAAATTTCGAAAACTGGCCCCAGTGGGAAAAATCTTTTGTAAAGTGGATTCACTCGACAGGCTGGATCAATCAGAACTGGCTTACGCATGTTATTTTTTATAAGCTGGTCCCTCAATCTTCATATGCAGACGGTGTTAGCTTTACGTCCAATGCTTTGGTTTATTGGAAATTCGTAATTTATATTATTACGGTGATTTGTGTTTATTACGTCTCCCGGATAATTGGAGCAAATCGGTTTTTGGCGGTTGTTTTTTCATGTTTTGCACTGTTTATCGGCAGGTCTTTTCTCGATATTCGTCCGGCTGGTTTCTCAAATATGCTTGTTGCGGTTTTTCTGCTCATTCTCGCACTGACGTTATATCGAAATAAATTGTATATATGGCTTATCGTTCCATTGGTTGTTTTCTGGTGCAATGTTCATGGCGGTTATATATATGTATTTATTATGATGATTCCGTTTATCGGGCTGCACTTGCTTACCTGTCTCAATCGAAAATGGACAGCGATTTTATACAATATTGCCGCATGGCCTTTTTTATTTTTTGTAATCGCCAAAGCAGTGCCAGACGATCCGGAAGTGAAAATTAAGACTTCGACTGTATTAGCGTTATTCCTGTTTACCATTTTGCTGGTCGTATTAGATATTACCCTTATTTTTTTCAAGAACAGGCTGGTCTCTGTGGGCTGGAAAGGTGTGTATCATTCAATCGGGGCATTTATCGCTGCTTTTTTGGCTTCTATTTTATTAAATCCTTTCCACCTGACAAACCTGACTCATACCTTTGTTATCAGTGTAAGCAAAAATGCCGAGAGATGGCGTGACATTCATGAATGGCATCCGGCGTTTGACTGGACTAATCCTGTCGGTACTGCAGTACCGTTTTTATTAATGTTTATCATTATAAGTGTTGTATTTATCGGCTGGTTTTTAGCCATGATATTTGTTCCCGGTTCTGACAGCCGGTATCCTCGTCGGAAAAAGAACGATTCCGGCAGTTTTCAGTGGCCCCATATTGATATTGTTATGATAATTATAGCGGCTCTGACTATTTATATGGCTATTCGGTCACGCAGGTTCATACCGATAGCCGGCGTTGCGGGATGCCCGATTGCTGCGATGTTTTTGACTCAACTGATTCATGTTGTTTCAGCCAGGCATAATTTTGTTATGGGCGGAAAATTTGTCATTCCTGAGATGCCGCGAAATCTTCAGCATACATTTATTGCCGCTGGCGCTTTGGCTGTTATATTTTTCGGGACATGGTGGGGTTTGAAATTTAAGTGTGTCTATCTTGACCCGTGGCCCAATGATCCGAAATTCAGTTCTGTTTTTATGAGGATGACGGCTTCTGATGCAAAACCCTTCTATACTATGAAGTTTATAAAAGATAATAAATTGGAGGGGAAAATGTTTAACTACTGGACCGAGGGCGGTTTTATTGCCTGGGGACAGGAGCCGGATTCTAATGGATTCACGCCTCTTCAGTTATTTATGGATGGCAGGGCGCAGGCTGCATATAATCGAGTGACTTTTGACGAATGGTCTTATATACTGGCAGGAGGAGAAATAACACAGAGAATTCTCAGAGAGGCAAAAATCAGGAACCTGGTACTTACAGAAGACGATTTTAAGGAAATCGGCGAGTTTATGGATGAGCAGCTTAGAAAACGCAATGTGTGGACGATGCTGATGCCGGCCAGTATTTTTAATGACCCGGATCCTGAAAAATCTTCCTCTTACTATACATTCAAGTCGCTTGAGCTTCATGAGTTTTGGAGACTTGTTTTCTTTAATGACAAGCAAAAGCTGCTGGTTGATATCAGGACGCCGCAGGGCAAGAAACTTTACGATGGTATTCTTACAGGCGAGACTATATATCCTGATGAATATCATGCGAATCTTAACCGCGCTCATAAATTACTGGTGTATGAGCCGATGTTGAAGGATAAAGAACAGGGTTTGAAGGATGCTAAACTGGCGTTTCAAGCCAATCCTTCTCCTGCTCCGATTTTAGCATTAATTCTTGATGCCGCCAGGTTTGCGGAATTACGCAGCGATGTCAGAGAGTTCTGCGAAGAGTATGCTAAAAATTTTGACGAAAAACACGAAGAATGGAGAAAAATCGATGGCTATCGTCTTAAGGTAGAAGCAGCGAGATTGGCGAATTATTACTTGGCACAGGCAGCAGTTTTACAGAAAAATGAAGATTTAAAAAATACTTATGATACTCAGCGTAATTTTTGTTTAAGCGAGCTTAGAAGAATAGGAATGGAAAAAAGGTGGTGACATTATATGGTCGAAGATTATGGCCATAAATCCCGGACAGGTGACTCCTCTTGTAACCAGCAGGCTGTAAAATCTCTAAGCGTTTTTTTCCCATGTTATAATGAGGAGGGGAATGTTGCTCGCACTGCTGAACAGGCGTTTGAAGTATTAAATAAGCTCGATTTGGATTTTGAAATTATTATAGTCAATGACGGCAGCGCAGATAAAACAGGTCAAATAGCTGATGAGCTGTCCCGAAAGGACAAAAGAGTAAAAGCGATTCACCATCCCAGGAATCTCGGGTATGGAGCAGCGCTGCAGTCCGGTTTTAAGGCTGCATCCAAAGAATATGTTTTTTATACAGACGGTGACGGTCAATTCGATTTAAAAGAACTGCCCCCGCTGCTGCCTCTGATGGAACATTATGATATTGTAAGCTGTTATCGCATAAAACGCCGGGACAGCCTGATTCGAAAAATTAACGCATGGTGCTGGACAAAGCTCGTATGCACGCTCTTTGGCCTGAGAATTCGTGATATCGATTGTGCCTTCAAGTTATACAAAAGAGAAATATTCGATAATATTAAACTTTCAAGCACCGGCGCTCTTATCGATACGGAGATTCTGGCGAGGGCGTCCGGAAAAGGGTATAAAATTACTCAAAAAGGTGTGAATCATTACCCGCGTGCAGCCGGAGTGCAGACCGGCGCTAATCCATGGGTAATTCTTCGTGCGTTTAAGGAGTTATTTAAGTTACACAAAAAAATCCGCGGCGGAAACTGAAAAGTTCGTGTATGGTGAATAGTGACACGTATATCGGGAATTGAATTACAAATCTCAATCACAAACCACGAATCACGATAGAAAGATTTATGAGTAAAAAAAAAGTGAACCTGTTTGTTTATGGGTCTTTGCGTGATCACAAAATATTTCAGTCTGTCTGCGGACTGGATTTTTCAAGGAAAGCGGCTAAGATTGACAGCGGTGATGTTCTTTTGGCGGAGCCTGCATTTTTACAGGGTTACAGGAGAGTGAGTCCTGACAATGTTTATTTTTATGCGGTAGCTTCTGAATCATCAAGAATAGAGGGACTTGTGATTTACGATGTACCTTCCGATGCTATGGCGGTGATAGACAAGTATGAAGGTCAGCGATACCAAAGAGAGAGCGTACGCATCAATACGGCAGACGGGCCGGTGAAAGCACAGGCTTTCCTGGTTTCTCATGATTCGATGAAAAAACGTTTTGGCGACAGGTTCCATGTCAACCTGATTCATGAGCTGTGGCTGCGAAAACGCATTGAAAGCTTCATTAAAAAGCGCACCCGCCCGGGCGAGAGATCTGCTGATGCCGAAGCTGAGCGCCGTGCCGACAGGGAGCTTCTTGCTACTACCGAGCGTGACCTTGTGATAAGTCATTATCGCTCGGATGCAGTCAGTGACTATTATCTCGAACGCGAGCTTGACAGGCCTCGCCCGTCAATAAAGCATTTATATGATGACCCGCAGGCAGTGCCTTTTATTAAAAATTACCTTGCTCTTGTTGTTAAGCAGGTTCTGCTCAATCAGCTTGACGAACATATTCAAACTCAGTATCGTTTTGAGCTGGAAAATATGCGGAACTCTAAAAGATATTTCAGCCGGTCGGTCAGTTTGCTTGCGGCAATGCAAATTATTAATTTCAACAGCACCGCGGTTGATATGATTCTTAATGATTGTCTTCGGAAGCTGCCGTACACGAAAAACGATTTGATAGATTATGTAAAATACGGAGTGCGCGCAGCAAGAGATTTGTTTGATCGCCGTGTTGTCAGCACCAGGCTGAATCTGATTCGCTCGAATCTTAAGTTTGGTCTTATCCCTCTGGGTCTGGAAATCGAGCTTAGCAATCTCGGACCAGCGGCCGTGGAGCCAAAAAGAAGCATTTCAAAAGCCCATGACCCGATATATGACGGCTTTAAATACTTCTGTGATTTCGGATTGGATGTATTATCATGGAAGCTCGGCGGATATATTGATGATCATTCCGGCTCAGCCGGCAGGGAGCGCCGCAGCGGCTTTTTGGAGCTTGCGCCCGGAAGGCTAAATTTAGCAGGAGAATTATCCCGTCCTGCGACTTCGGCTCCATGGCTTCTTAATCAATTAATACACGAAATCATCAGTTTTTATAATGTCCCTACACACAGTTTGCATCTTTCATTTCAAATGCGTAAAAGGCAGGTGGGAAAACAAAAAGTTTTGCCTCTGGGTTTTGCAAAATGCCTGCTGGCTCTTGGCGGCGGACCTGAATTAAAAGGTGCCGGGAGACTCTGGGTGACAAGGATGGTTTACGATGAAATAACAAAACCGCCGGATAGCAAGGCAATACAAAAAGTACGCGGAACTCTCCAGGGGGATGAAAGGGTAAAAGAGGAGCTTGTTTTTGCCAGGACCAATAAACGAAAGTGGTATATGCCTTCAGATGATATTGGCGAAAGGATTCCCGCCCAGGTGACAACGTATGTTCAGCAGTATAAATTTATAAGGCTGGATGAAAGAGCTAACTATGAGCCTCTGATTATGTGCCTTAAAGGGCTTCAGTTGTCTATCAATCCGGGTGATTATTTGACAGCCGAGCAGTTAAATTCGTCGAAGAAGCTGCGCGAAGATTTCGATCTTCTGAAGAAATGGTCTCTAAAGCCCGATAAAATCAGTACGCATACGATAAATACGTTTCTCAAGGCCGTACATGACGGACTTCTCAACGAGGGGCATCACAAACCGGCTCACGAAATGCATTATATTGAATGGGCGATTACTGCCATTGATATGCAGCTTAGAATGTTCAATCAGCAGATTGAAAAAATACAGGAAACTTCCGGTTCTTAATTTTGATTCATACAAGTTATATAAGTGCTTATTTGCATAAATCAGCAAAGTTTCCGTTATCACATCATTCATTGTATTCCTTCAGCCAGTACATTATCACTGAAACAATATAATCTGACTGTTGTTGAGTAAGCGACAGCCCTATCTTGATTCCGTGCCATTTTGCAAGACACTTTCTGCAGCACGTAGCAGTTGCATGTTGAGCTACGAAAACAGGATGGTTCCTCATTGGTGTCTGCTTTCCATCATTTTTTGGTAATGCAGGAGCAAGGCGTTCCTTTATAAAGTCACGTGCATGCTGCTCTATAACGGATAATCCTTTATCATGCAGATACTGTAACTCTTTTTTATTAAGCCTGAATCTGCTTCGGAACTTTGATTTGGCCAGCCTGTAAAATAATTGTTCCATGTTTATTTGACTCTTCTGAATTTAATGCGTCCGATAATATAATATTATATCGATATTATATATTTTTGTTTATATTATCAACTAAAACCTCAATATTATTTTAAATATATTACTCATATTTCCTGAATTATCTATTATGATTTCTATAAAATTACCGGTCCAGCAATTTTTAGGCATTTTCCAAAAAAGAAATTACTTAAGTATCGCATATTACGCTCGATAATTTGTTTTGTTAGCAGACTTATTTGATTAATTCATCGCATGTATCGATGTAGATGTTTGCGGCTTGTGATAAGTCCCAAAAAAATACAATAAATTTTTTAAGGAGTCTATGATATGTTAGCAATTAAGAACAACATTATGGCAGCAAATGCTGCACGACACCTGGGAAGCAGCTATGATAAATTATCCCAGTCTGTCGAAAGGCTGTCATCCGGTTTGCGCATTAATAGTGCAAAAGACGATGCGGCAGGTCTGGCTGTTCGTGAGTTGATGCGTGCAGATATTGCTGTGTTGCAGCAGGGTGCACGCAACGCTATGGATGGCATTAGTATGTTGCAGACCTTCGAAGGAGCAATGGGTACAATAGATGAAGCTCTGATTCGTATGAAACAGTTAGCAGAGCAAGCCGCAACTGGTTCATATTCTAATGAGCAGCGTTTAATTATGGATAATGAATTTACTGAAATGGCTGCTGAAATCAATCGTATCGCCAATGCTACTTCGTTCAACGGCAACGAACTGCTCAATAGCGCTTCAGCTTCCATAGCGATTCAGTTTGGCGCCGCAACTACAGATGTGGTTGAAATATCAGGCTGTAATGTAACAAGCAGTGCTCTTAGTCTTGACACTGCTGGTATTAGTTCTGTGCAAGCTGCTCAGTCTGCCCTTGCAACAGTTGCTGCAGCAATTACTGCAAAGGATACCGCTCGTGCAAGGTTCGGATACAAGATGAACCGTCTCGAAAGCACAATATCGGTTATCAATAACCAGACAGAGAATCTGCAGGCTGCTGAATCACGTATTTCCGATGTTGATGTTGCTACGGAAATGGCAGCAATGACCAGGACACAGGTGTTGGCACAGGCCGGTGTTTCTATGTTGGCACAAGCTAATTCTGTACCTCAAATGGCGCTAAGCCTTCTGGGTTAATAGCAGAAGCTTTCAATATATAATGGCTTGAAGGGGAGATGTCTGAATCGGAAAATTCAGATGTCTCCCTGCAAAGTCATAAACACAAAGTCTATCATAAACATTAATATCGGAAAGAAACCATGAAGGGAATCGGGGCATATCAGGAAAATGCAGTTACTACACAAAGCAGAGGAAGAATTATTGTTCTGCTTTATGAAGGTGCGATTAAGTTCCTCAAGCTGGCAATCAATGAACTGCAGGCGGGAAATTATCAGGCAAAGGGGCAATATATTATTAAAGCACAGGATATAATTAATGAGCTTAATGCCGTTCTTGATATGGAAGCTGGCGGCGAAATTGCATCCAATCTTCATAAGCTGTATTCTTTTATGAATCTACGTTTGAATGAGGCTAATATAAAACGTGACCCTCAAATGATTCGTGATGTCATAGGCTTAATGGAAGAACTGAATCAAAGCTGGAAAGCTATTTCCGGATAAATAACGGAAAGGATTAAATAATGCTTTTAGCGAAAGATATAATGACTGTGCAGGTAATCTGCATTAACAAAAATACACCTGTTTTCGATGCTATCGATCTTATGGTGACAAACAGCATCACAGGTATTCCTGTGATCGAAAATGACTCTTCACTTGTCGGGATTCTCTCGGAACAGGACGTATTAAGATTACTTTATACCTACGAGGATGAAAAAGATAAGCCGGTAAGTGAATTTATGACTCAGCCGGCAATTCATTTCGAACAGGACGAATGTGTCGAGGATATATGCTCCTGTATGATGCAAAATTCAATTAGACGAGTTCCCGTAACATCGAATGGAAGAGTTGTGGGACTAATCAGCAGATCAGATATTCTAAAAAGAATCCTGAACCTTCATCATAACTGCTGCGTAGAAAGTTCTGAATATTAATAAGCATTTCAATATCAGTTCGTATTTAATTCTAATGAAAAAATATCGGGTAATCAGGCTTACTTGTTTCTTATTTAAGGAGTCTGGTAATGCCTGTTTATCTATTCCTTCCGCATTTCCGGTATGTCCGGCTCGATATGAACGGTTATATTAATCGGTCTGCTAATCTGCTTTTCCAGTGATTTTTCGAGGTTCTCGGAAATGTCGTGAGCGGCGGCTACATTCAACTCGGGATCGACAAGAATATGCACATCAAGAAAAACTTCCCTGCCTACCGTTCGGCTGCGCAATTGATGCCAGTGCTGTATTGACGAGTCTGCATTGATAATATTTTTTATCATTTCTATTGTCTCATTATCAATTGAGCCTTCTGTCAGTTCCCTGAATGTATCGCTAATTACTTTTATTCCAATCCATATAATCATCAGACCTACTGCGATTGCAGCAACCTGGTCACCATGTGAAAAGCCGAATACGAGAGTTATGAATCCTATTACGACTGCTACGGAACTGAATGCGTCACTGCGATGATGCCATGCATTCGCATATACAGACGGGCTGTGAGATTCGACGGCAATTTTTTTTGTAGCTCGATACAGCCATTCTTTGGCAACAACAGAAAGAATCGCTGCAATTAAGACAGCGTAATTAGGTTTAGTCACTTCGTCTTTTGCGATTGCAATAGTCGCATAGTAAATCATTATTCCTCCGACAAAGATTAAAATCAGGGCGACAAACCCGCCTGCAAAAGTTTCGGCGCGGCCATGACCATAAGGGTGACTGCTGTCGGCCTGTTTTGAGCCGATACGAACTCCCAGAAGCACCGCTAAATCCGTAGCCAAGTCTGAAAGCGAATGAATGCCGTCAGCAATTAATGCAAGTGAACCTGCCAGATAGCCGATTATAATCTTTATCAGGGAAAGACCGCTGTTTACACACATTCCTATATATGTAACAGTTTTAATTTTTATCTCGCTGATTTCTCTTTTATCCGAAATCATTTTTTACCCCAGGATGCTGTTCCGTATTTTTAGAACAGCATTGATATATTTATCAGCGGAGTTTCGATCTGCTGCTTCTGCAATGACGCGCACCACAGGCTCGGTATTGCTTGACCTGATATGCAGCCATGCGTCGTCGAAATCGAAGCGGTATCCGTCGGATGAATCGACTTTTGCCTGTGAAAAAGTTATTTTAGCCGCATCGAATATTTTCTGCGCCAGATTTTTATCAGCGGCAAATTTTTCCTTAATCATGCAATAGTGATTTATGTCACCTGCCAGTTGGCTGATTGGTTTTCCCGTTTCTGCCATCATTTGCAAGACAAGAGCAATTCCTGTCAGGCTGTCTCTGACGGGTCCAACTCGCAAATCTATTACGCCGCCGTTACCTTCGCCGCCTATAATGCAATTATGCTCAATCATTGCTGCTGCCACGTTCGCTTCACCGACAGGAGTACGAAAAACATGGCTGCCGGATTTTGCGGCGATGTCGTCAATCATCCTTGATGTTGAAAGATTCGCTGCGGCGTCACCAGCTCTCTTACTCAGTATATATTTTGCCGCAAGAGCCAGAGTGTATTCCTCACCAAGATAATTTCCATTTTCATCGACTATTGCCAGTCTGTCTGCGTCCGGATCCTGTGCAAAACCAATATCGGTTTTGCCGGTTTTTACTGCTTCACAGAAACCTTTTAAGTTTTCTGCTGTAGGTTCAGGAGTGTGAGCGAAAATGCCTGTTGGTTCGCAGTTTATCGCAAAAACTTCGCATCCGAGTTTTGATAACAGTTTTTTTGTTATTGGCCCGCCTGCACCGTTGACACTATCCAGTGCAATTTTGAATTTTTTTGAGGCTATAAGATTCTTATCTATTATTGCAAGGACTTTGCTGATATGCCTTTCATCTGCCTGGTTGTCACAAATCATCTTCCCGCAACTGACAGAATCGCTGTAAGTGACATTCTTGTCGAGGAAGTATTTTCTGATTAGTTCTGCGGATTCAGGAGACGGAGCCATGCCGTTATCGAGCAGTAATTTGATGCCGTTGTATCGAATCGGATTGTGCGAAGCGGTAATAATTACCCCGCCCGCGCAGCCAAGTTCTCTCAGTGAAACGCCAACACTTGGGGTAGTGACAAGTCCCAAATCGATAACATCTATACCGACTGAAGTCAATCCGGCAGTAACCGCTGTCTTGAGCATGCAGCCGCTCGGGCGGGAATCCATTCCGATGCAAACATTAAGTTTGGATTCAGGATTATTTCTTTTAAGAAATGTCCCGAAAGCGCAGCCGTATTCTACGGCTATCGGCGCGGTAAGATTTTCACCTATGATGCCGCGCATTCCGCTTACGCTGATTATTAGTTGCTCTGTCATAATTGTGTTATTATGCAATTAATCAAGTTTGCAGACATAAATCTCATTCACGAAATCCAGTTTGCTTAGTTCATCGAATGCTTCGGGCTTCGGCTCTTTGTCGAGGCTGACCGCGAGCATAGCCTTATGCTCCGCCGGTTTCTGACCTACGCCCATAGTGCAGATATTAATATTGTGATTCCCGCAAACTGTGCCGACTGCGCCGATAACACCCGGCTTGTCGTCGTTGAAAATAACAAGCACTGTGCCTTGCGGGGTTACTTCGATATTGAAGCCGTCAATTTCAAAAATCCTCAGCAGTGAGCCTCCGAATATCGAGCCTGTCACTGTCCTTGTCACTTTATCGGTGACTACTTTGGCGCTGAAGCTTGCCGCGACATCCTTGATGTCTGTGTTTTTCATCTCGTCTATGCTTATTCCGCGTTCCTTTGCCAGAACAGGAGTATTGACCATATTGAGCGGCATTTCGAAATGTTTCTGCAGCAGGCCGATAGCGAAGTTCAGCGTTACAGGCTCGACTGCCATTTCAGCGATAGAGCCGCGATACTGTACGCTGACTTTTTTAATGTGCCCGGTGGCAATAGTACTTAAAAGAATGCCGATTCTCCTTGCAAGCTCTGCGAACTTACCAACCATCGGAGGCAGGACTCCGGAAGTTGATGGTGCATTGATAGCGTTTCGAATCGGTCCGCCTTTGAGCGCGTCTATCATGATTTGAGCGGCTTCTACAGCTACTTCGATTTGTGCTTCCTCTGTGCTTGCTCCGAGGTGCGGCGTAACAATGCAATTCTCGCATTCGGTAAATCGTTTATTTTCCGGCGGTTCCTTCGGGAATACATCCAGGGCAGCACCGGCAATACGCTTCTTCGAGAGTGCATCGTAAAGGGCATCCTCGTTGATGATTCCGCCTCTTGCACAGTTTACCAGGCGTACAGTAGGCTTCATCATCTCAATCTGTTTGGCATCTATCATATTTAAAGTCTGCTCATTTTTCGGTACATGCAGACTGATGAAATCCGATTCCCTGAAAATCCGTTCGAGATTATCAGTTATCTCAATTCCGAGTTTTTCGGCATCTGTCGGCGCGGCAAATGGGTCGTATCCTATGATTTTCATGTTGAAACCCTGTGCCATTTTTGCTACTGCCATACCGATTCTTCCCAGCCCAATCAGACCGAGCACTTTATTGTTCAACTGGTTACCAGTGTATTTTTTCCTGTCCCAGGCGCCGCTTTTCAGGCTGTTGCAGGCCTGTACGACATTACGGCTCATGGCAAGTATCAGCGCCATTGTATGCTCTGCTGCGCTGAGCGTATTGCCGCCGGGGGTATTCATTACAAGAATTCCCTTCCGTGTGGCTTCTTTGACGTCAATATTATCCACACCGACACCGGCTCTGGCGACTGCTTTGAATTTACCAGGCTTGGATAGTACCTTTGGAGTAACTTTCGTATCGCTTCGGATTATCAGGCCGTCATATTCACCGATAATATTGGCAAGTTCGTCCTCGCTGATACCGGTTTTTACGACTGGTTCGACGTCTTCGGCAGCTTTAATTATATCTATTCCTTCTTTTGCAAGTTTGTCTGTTATTAGTATCTTTATCATATCCATGCTCCAAAAAATAATATGTTTTTACATTTTAAGGTCGTATTCTACATGGTTTTTGCTGTAATATCAATTGAGTTCTGAATAAATTTAGAATTTCATTTGAATCATACAGAATATGGAAAGCGGGGCAAAACAGTGAAATTGGCTTTGTTTTACAAATGATTAATATATGTATCAATAAGTTTTTTAATACTAAAACATGTATTCCATAGAAATCAGCAGGTTTCTTCCCTGTGCGTCCATTCTGCTGTGGGCGGTTCGATAGAATTTATTGAATATATTTTCTATTCCGAGAGTCATTTTCATATTTGGTTTGAAATTGTAACCGAATCGCAGATCATAAACAGTATATCCCGGCAGGCCGTAATCTCGAACCAAAGACGAAGATGAGTCCTGGGGGTCAACTTTAAACCCTACATCACTGGTTAATCTTGAATTGCTTATCTGGTCATATTTTCTAACCATATCTGTAGCAAATTCCGCCCACCATTTATTTTCAGGTTTTGGGTCATCATAACGAATCCTGAATAAGCCTCTGGCCGGATGTGTATGGCGCAAAGGTTCCTCTTCTGTGCCCGGGAATTGCATCTTGCCGTAGTTCCACATGAATCCGCCGAAAACACGCCAGCCTTCTATATTCTCGAATATCGAACCAAGCTTAACTTCGCACTCAAGCTCAATTCCCTCTACATAAGCATCGCCGTTTGCGGCGTTTACATATATATTCTCGTCAGAATCAATAGTTCCGCTTCCATCGAAATCATAGGAAGTCATACTATTGTATGATCCCGGTACGGGCTGCTGAAAATTATCGAAATCTGTATAATATCCTGTCAGCGTTGTACTGACGATGTCGCCTTTTATCTTTGTTGTTAGCTCGAACGTATCACCAGTAACAGGGTCCAGAAGCTCATTTGGCGCAAGCAGGCCGTAACCTGTCTGCCGCAAACCAAAACTGGGCGGGAACAGGCGATAGCCTCTAAACCATGAACCTGAAACATTCCATCGTTCGTTTAGTTCATAGAGCATACCCAGTCCGCCGGTATAAGCATGTTCCGTAAAAGTTCCGGGGTCTGTTGTTGCAGCATTTTCAGCGGCGGTAGAACCTGGAATTGTATAGAACACATTATCATCTGCTTTGAACCTGAAATGGTCGTAACGGAAGCTTCCTGTCAGTTTAGTGCGGGAAGTCATGCTCCACTGGTCCTGGATAAAGAAACCTATATTGTCCCAGTCGGTATCGGGAGATGCCTTTTGCTCGCCTGTTGCCGCGGTTGTAATTGTGAATTGCTCATCATCAGGGCTTTCGGCTATATCCTTTTGATAATGCAGACCTGCTGTTAATTCGTGGTCATTTTCGACTATCTTATTAATTTGTATGTCAGATGAATATGTATCCCAAAGAGCAACTCCTTCCATATCTGTACCAAGCCATCTTCGTATATCCTTTTTATTCTGGTAATAGCCCCGCCATTCGAATTTATCCAAAGATTTCAGCGTGTAGTCTCTATACCCGAGTGAAATCCCGTCTCGATAATTCTCATTTACCTGGGTGGCACGATAATAACGATAGACTTCAGGCCTTCGCATAAACTGAGAACCGAAATCAAAATAGCGTCCTTCATCCAGTTTGAATTCTGTTTTTATATCGAAACTGTGGTCTCTTCCTCCCGACGGGTCGAGCACTCCTGAATCTCCACCTGCTCGTGTGTTGTCGATGTCGCGAGCACTGAAGCCCATGATAAAGCGTGAGTAGGGGGTTGCGCCCCATGTTTCAATGCGTCCCATCTGGTAATCCGCTGCGCTTCCGTATGAACCTTTGATACGACCGCCGAATTTATATCCTGATTCTGTATAATCAAAAGGTGAATCTCTCGTGATAAAATTGATTACGCCGCCCAAAGCATTGCTTCCGTATAATACAGACGATGGTCCGCGCACAACCTCGATTCTCGCGATAGACTCTGCGTCAATTTTGCCATACATGTCATCTCCTGCAAATCCTCCTTCTCCCCATAATGTTGTCAGCGTATTTCTGTCTATCATTGCAAGAAGGTTTCCGCCTGAAAGTCCTCTAATCACGGGGTCTGAGGTGGTTGTTGTCCTCTTTTCAATCCAGATTCCGATTCTGTCATCGAGCGTGTCCAGTAACGATAATTGGTTTTTGCTTTCAATTACATCGATATCGGCGACTGTCATCGACCTGATGGATTCGAACACACTTTCTTCGCTGCCGGTAGGTGTGACGACAATATCATCCAAATAAGCCGTGTAATTTGGATCGCTTTTGTTATCGTCAGTGTTTGCGTATATTATGTCCGATAAGATGCAGAATATTAGTAATATTATGAATGTAATTGCCGATTTCCTTAAAATTTTATTCACAGCTCTTTACTCCCAAAATTCTTAAAACTTAATGTTTCGGCTTTAGAACGAATGCTCGATTTCCATTGGAATGGCATTATACAGGAATTGTAAAAAGACGAGAATATTTTTTTGTGAAATTTCAATATTTTTTACGCCGCAACTGTCATATCATTCTGAGGAATTCTCTTTGATATGCTGGTCAAGAAGACGTCTGATTTTTTCGTCTGAAGGGTATTCGGCAATAGCTTTTTTAATTGCCTCTCTTGCACTCGCATAGTCTTTTTCCTTCATTAAAGAAAAAATATAATTGTAATAAACATGCGGCTTATTGTCACCCATCGCGACTGCTTTTGCATAATTAGAGGCGGCGTCAGTGTAATGTTTGTTTTTTATCTGCAGGGCGGCGAGGGCTTCCAGGCTTTCTATCGATTTTGGATTCTTCTTCACAGCATCTTTATAGTAAGCCTGAGCTTCATCAATTCGGCCTGACTGGGCAATGACATGGCCGAGGTACAAATCAGCCCTGAAGTCGTCAGGATTAGTTTTTTGCATATGTTTGAAGGCTTCCTCTGAGGAAATCAAATCACCAGTTTGAAAAAAAGCAATTCCCAGCCGATAGTAATCTTCCACGGCTGCATTATCTAAAACATTGATAATTTTTTCATAACATTGTGCGGCTTCTCTATGCATACCTTCTGCCAAATATAAATCAGCAAGCAGGCGATATATTTGAGCATCCGGGCTTATATTTATTCGCCGTGCAAATTCGAGCGTATCAATTGCCTGCTCATTTTGTCCCTGATTCATCAGCATCTTGGCAAGTGTAATACGATATGAGATGTTTTGAGGCTCGATATTTATAAGTTCGCGATAAATATTTATTATTCCCGTCCAGTTTCCCTGCTTATTAAAGACATAGGCAAGAAGCTCAAGCTTAATAGTATTTTCAGGTTCTCGCCGCAATTGTTCGAGCAGGATTGATTCTGCCTGAATCCATTGCTCAAGCTCAATCATACAGCGTGCAATCCATATTTCATTAACTTTAACTGCGGATTCGTTGTTTATTGTGAGCTTGTAATACTCGAGCGCTTTTTTGAAATCACCTTTTTTAAATGCTTCATAGCCAGATTCGGCGTTCTCTTTTGCGTTTGCTGAGCATGTAAGGCAAATAAAAAATATCAGAAGTATGGAAATTATTTTCATAACAGACATAATCAATCCTTAACGAGAGAACCTGAAATTTATTTTTTGAAAGCACCAGCATGACACTGGTTTTCCGGCTTTTATTGCCGGGCTGAAACGCCATTGGCTGACAGCCTGCAAAGCTTCTGTGCCAAAACGTTCGTCACCATCTATTTCACTGATATTGATATTCTCGATATTTCCTTTTTCAGTTACGATAAATCTTAATATTACTGTGCCTTCTAATTTATTTCGTCTCGCCCACTGCGGATATTGCGGCACAGCGCCAGCCGTTTTGATAGGCGATATATCTGCCTGCGAAGCAGATAGTACCCTTACAGTAATGCCGGCAGGTATGTCTTCTGCCGGTATTTGAAGTGACATGGAGGAAGAGAAAACAGGAAGTCCTGGCAATTCAAATGTCACATCCTCAACCCTTTCGGCTAAGCGGGAAAACTCTGAAGCAAAGCTTTCCGGAGCAGGCTCTGGCAATTCCATATCTGATGATTTCGCATTAAGCAGGACAATATCAGTTATTATTTTCTGGTCTGCCTGTTCCGGACTTGCCGGAGATGGTTTTTCCAGACTGATAATGCGCATTGGTTCAGATTTCACAGTATAATTTAAAGGTGGTGTCGTTTTGGCGGCTGCAAGGAGGCAGAATATCATCAAGTTTCCACATATAGCTACAATAACAGCAAGGCAGCTTAATATGCATTTGTGACCGGCAGCAAACAATTTTTTAGTATTTTTAACCTGCATATATCGTTAATTTTTCTCTATAGTCGCTAATGCGACTTCATTAATTCCCGCTGCCCGTACCTCGTCCATAACGCTCACTACTCTATCGACTGAAATAGTTTTATCTGCTGCGAGGACAACTGCTAATTTCGGTTCCAGCCTCAGTCTTTTTTGCAGGAATGACCTGATTGATAACAGACCTACTCGCTGACTGTCGATAGTGATTCTTCCAGCGGCATCAATTTCAATCGTAAGATTGTCATGCGGCAGTGTTTCTGATGAGCTGGATTGTGGTCTTTGAATATTCAAACCTGTCTCAGAAACAAAGCTTGTTGTCACGACAAAGAAAATCAGCAGAATGAAAACCATATCAATCAGAGGTGTCATTTGTATCTCTGCCTGTTCGATAAAAAGTTTTTTTGTTCGGACAGATTTAAACATTAATGCCCTCCGGAATATCTTTTATTTCGAGGCGTGACGCTGAACTTTTTATTTCCATCTGTTTGCTGTATTACATGAAGCAATATTTCAGTTCCGTTATTAATCAGCCGCATTCTGCGTTTTATTATATGATGAAAAAAGAAAACCGGCAGGGCAGTCCAAAGCCCGGCCTGAGTAGTAATAAGCGCCTGGCTTATGCCGCCTGCCAATAGCTGCGGCTGGCTTCTGCCGTAGGTTTGTATTACTTCAAAGCTCATGAGCATTCCCAGCACTGTTCCCAAAAGTCCGAGAAGAGGCAGTACATTTGCGAGTGTGCCTGCCAAACACATGCTGCTGCCGATTTTTGCAGTTTGGGTCGTTAAAGAGAATACATGAAAGTCGTAAGTTTTGTCTGAATGGTTTGAAATCCGTTCTGCTTGACTTAATTTTTGAATTTTTCTGAGTAAATAACCTGACAATAGCCATGCTCTTAAAGACACAAACCATGCTGCAAGTGACACTCCCGCGATGACAAACATCACAGGTCCGCCTCTTGAAAACAAATCAGTAAGTGATTCAGTTATTGCCATTGTTTTTTTTAGCCTTTGCTTCGGATGCAGACTGTTCATGTTTTAGAATGTTGGAAAGACTCGCCGCGAATCGTTCTGCGTCTGCGATAAGACGTTCAATTCTGCCAGACAAAAAACTATATGCCAGCAAGCCGGGGATTGCGATAATCAGTCCCGCCGCTGTAGTAATAAGAGCTTCTGATATGCCTCCTGCCAACAATTGGGGCTTACCCCCGCCGACAATCGTAATCATATCGAAAGTTGAAATAATACCTGTAACTGTACCAAGCAGGCCGAGCATGGGAGCAATTGCAGAGAGCATGCGTATGGATGGCAGAAATCTCTCTAATTTTGGCAGCTCGTGCAGAAATGCCTCTTGAATTGCATCATCCATTACAGAAGGAGGTTTGTGTCGATTCGCCAGGCAGACTTTCAGAATTCGCCAGACAATACTTTTTCTTTTATCAGCTATTTGCTCGGCTTTATCGAAATTGTCTTCACTGCACAATTCAAGTATCTGCTCACAGAATTGCAGAGAATGTCTGCTTTCACGCATCAGGGTGAAAAATCGCTCGGAAATGAGAACCAGCAGCCATAAAGCGACAACAACTAACGGATACATTACAATACCGCCTGAATGGAAACGTTCCTTGAGTGACTTATCGGAAAGATTTGTCGCTGCAGTTATGGTTCCCGTAACATCAATTGGAAGAATAAAGATTTCTTTAGAATTTATTGGTTTTTTAATCGCACGGGTAATCGATTGTTTCATGTTCTTATCAAGATTTTCATACCAGCGAAAGCCGCCTTGCTGATAAGGGTCGGAAATCGCTATCGCGGCTCTCTGTGAATCCGGAATATAATAAGCATACATGTTCTGGCCTATACGAATCATGCGCACATTCTGGAAATGTCCCTGCGAGTCCATAATATCGGCTGAATAAATCGCTGCCGTTCGGCTTTCAATCAGAAGTGATTCGATAAGCTGAAACAGAGAAGGAATTGCAGTATAGAATGAGTCCTGGGCCGGCAAGTCGTTGAGTTTTGCCAGAAGCTTTTTTTGGCTCGAACTATTTTCGGATGCAGGCAGCATGTCCAGTAGTTCAGCAAGTTCTGTCTTTGCATCTGCGCAAATTGATTGAATATGAATAATATCTTTCTGAAATTGTATTTGTTCGGTCCAGAGAGTTTCTCTTTGTTTGCGAATTTGCTGTATCTCGTTTTGTTTTTTGGCAATAGAGATTTTTCGCTCAACGATCTCATCGGAAAGGCTCTTGCGTTCTTCTGCAATCTGCCTCAATTCGTTTTTCTGTGCTTCCAGTTCTTTTTGAATTCTGGCTCTCTCTGCGTTCAGCTCGTTTTGAGCCTGTTCGATGGCAATTTGAAGCTTATTTTCGAAGTCATTTGAGTCCGATGAGAAAACAGGTTCTATGAATAATACAACCAGGAGGAACAATACTGACAGCAGGGAGAAGTTTAACCCGCTGTTTTTTCTGCATCTTTGTTTAATTTGCCGCATTGGAGTTATCCTCCTCTGCTTTTGCAGGCATTAAAGAAACAGGCAGCATAATTAACTCAAGCGCTTGTTGATGATCGAGAATTTCTACCGCTTTGCGTACCTGTTGAGACTGATTTTTATCATTAATAACAGAGAACTCATTCTGGTTTGGAAGTGACAGCCACATTGCCGTATGTTTGCCGTCTTCGGTTACATAGCCCAGGATTCTGCTGCCCACGCGGAAATACCTGGCATAAGGCAGAATATTATCACCAGTTTTTGCCCGCGCTGTATAGGTTTCAGAAGAACGTCCGATGCGAAGTTCTTCAAGTGCATAGCTCCAGGTATGTTCCATCCGGTCAGCCGCTGTGGTACTGTTTGGCTCATTAACGTCACCTTGTGCTGCTTCGAGCCTCTCAAGTCGTTCCTGCTGCTTGTATGGAATTCCCTCCATAATCGCAGTTCGCTCATTTGCAAGAAACGGCTTAATCTGTTCTTGAAGAACGTTTTCCAGCGTCGTTTTTAATACAAGCTGTTTTTTGATCTTTTCAACTTCATCTTGATACTTCAGAATCTGCTCGTTTAATTCAGTTTCCTGCTCTCGAAGCTCATCAAGTTCGTCTTTTAGTATATTATGGTTTTCACGTGCTTTTTGAATTTGCATGTCATATTGCGTTTTCTGTGTGTAATAGTCTGAACGTTCCTGTCTCAGTTGTTGAATCAATTCTTCCAAACTCTCAGAAAGCACGGTGTGATTATTTGTCTGGCGGATTGCATTGGGGTCCATTGCTGCTGACACGGCAAAACTGTGTCCGGTTAAAACTGCTATAATAAAGAATATAATTGATGGTTTAATAAGTAATTTTAAGAACGTAATTAATGCCATTTCCTTATATTCTCCATGATTTTTATGTTATCTTGCACATCCTGGCTGCTTACAAAGCCGCCTCTTTTACAGGGAAACCTTGTCTGCGGCACTTTACCTGATTTAGATATTAGATTCATTTCCCGAAATTGTCAATTATTGTAATAATGTATTTTTGATTATTGGCTTTTTTAATGTTTCTGCGGGTATAAAAAGTTATTGATAAATATCGAAAAAATAGATTAGGCTTTGTCAAGTTGTATTCTGTGCCGCAGACGTCTCGCCTGCGCATTGAATTAACCGAGTGCGGGACGCCCTCGACACTTAGCGGCAGTTGTTTGAATATTCCGGGACGAGGGATTTGATTTTTTGGATTATATGTTTGGAATTTTCGGAATCGGCGATTGTTAGAAGTTCATTTATTCCTGCACGAAGCTTATCCCTGTCTATCGGCATGTTTTTCCAGATACTGATTTTCGGGTGCCTGGTTCTTTGCATATCCTCACCTTCGATGGAAAGTTCCTCGAATAGTTTTTCACCCTGGCGGGGATTTGTGAATCTGATTTCGATATCTTCTTCCGGACTGAAGCCGCTAAGGGTAATAAGTTCTCGTGCGAGGTCAACTATTTTTACAGGCTCGCCCATCTCCAGTACAAATATCTCGCCTCCTTTACCCATCGTTGCGGCCTGAAGTACGAGCTTGCTGGCTTCCGGTATCGTCATGAAGTAGCGTTTCATCTCAGGGTGCGTGACAGTAACCGGTCCTCCTTCGGCTATCTGCTTTTTGAAAATCGGGACAACCGAGCCTTCGGAGCCAAGCACATTGCCGAAACGCACGGTAACGAAATTTGTTTTACTCGTTCTGCTGAGGTCCTGAATATACATCTCCGCAATACGTTTTGATGAACCCATAATGCTTGTCGGATTAACCGCCTTGTCTGTGCTTATCATAACGAAATTTACTGTGCCGAACTTTTCCGAAGCATCTGCGACCATCATGGTTCCGAAGACATTATTTTTTATAGCCTGCGATGGATTAATCTCCATTAAAGGCACATGCTTATGAGCAGCCGCATGAATTACTACTTCCGGCCTGTACTTATTAAAAATCATTTCTATGTGTGTTTTATCTGTAATATCGCAGATAAGCGGCTCTACGCGAACGCATGGAAAATCTTTTTGCAGCTCGCGCTCGATATAAAACAGCGGATTTTCAGCCTGCTCAACGAGGAGAAGCAGTTTGGGCTTGAAGTGACACAACTGCCTGCACATTTCAGAGCCGATTGAGCCTCCTGCACCGGTAACAAGAATCACCTTGCCTTTGGCGAATGCTTCGATGGAATCCAGTTCGAGCTGTACTTCCTCTCTGCCAAGAAGGTCGTTAATATCGACATCGCGTATCTGTGAAACGCGTAATTTTCCAGATGCTATATCTGTTATAGAAGGGACAGTGCGGAACCTGATTTTCGTGCCTTCGCAGACTTGTATTACTCGCCTGAGCTGTTTTCGGGTAGCTGACGGCATAGCTATTGCGATTTCATCGATTTTTTGCTCGCTGCAAATTAGCGGCAATTGCTCTACTGTGCCAATTACCGGAATCCCATGAATATGTGTACCCTGTTTGGCCGGGTCGTCATCGATAAGACCGATAATCTCGTATTGCACTTCGCGCATCCGATGTATTTCGCGAATGAGCGATTCGCCTGCGTTGCCCGCTCCGACAATGAGGAATCGTTTGAGCCTGCCTGTTTCAACAGTTTGCGATGCTTCGTAGTACAACCTGCATATCATTCTCATGCCCGCCAGGAGCATTATAGTAATGAACAAATCCGCCATGCAAACACCTTCTGCGGGTTCTTCCATTCCGATTGGCAGATAGTTGCGTGCGAAGTTCGTATAACCAAGTGCGAACCATACAGCGACTATCATCAGTGTGCTGGTCAGGGATGCGCGTGCGATCCCGAGTAAATCGGATATGCCGACGTATCGCCACCAGCCCTGGTATTGCTTGAAAAGTCCGAAAACAGTGAGTTTTACAGCCAGAAAAAACAGGATTAACGTGGGATACAGGTCAATTAACCATGCTTTTTTGAACTGCATATTGTGTATAACCAGGAATGAGAGCATCAGCGCAGCCGCGAAGACAAATGTATGAGCCAGGATGATTAGCGGCTTGCGAAAGCGAAGCAGGATCGCCGGGGGGAGTGCCGGAAAAACTGTCTCAATTCTATCCCTGCCTTTCGGCGCAGTTTGTGCCTGTATTTCAACCATACGGATTTTATCGTCATTATAAAGCATACGATTAACCACAACCTTAATTATATCAACAGGTTAGAAACTATCTTAAGATGGATTATTCAAAGGATTTCATAAACAATCCGGCGAAAAGAATTCTTGAATATTTCGGGTGATTTCGATAAGATTGTTCATATTATATAAACAAAAAGATGGATTATTTTCGTAAGTTTGTTGATATTAGATAAGAATATCCTATTTTAGAGTATATACCAAATATCCCAAGTCGAAAATTTATTATGGAGGCTCGAATTATGAATCGTACTTGTCTTGCTTTTTTGTGCCTGATAATGCCGTCTTTTGCTTTGGCACAACAGGCTAATGTAAACCTGGATTACAATCCTCAGAAGAACACTGATAATCTTACTCCATTCAGTGCTCCGCTTATTTCGCCTGAAGTACGTGACGATATGACAGTTACGTTCCGGCTCAGAGCACCTGAAGCGAAAAGTGTACAACTCACCGGAGTAGCAATTATGACAGGTCTTGGTCAATCAGGCCGTTCAGTACCGTTTACAAAAGGTGAAGATGGTATATGGACACTTACGGTTGGTCCTCTTAAGCCGGACATGTACATTTATTATTTCAATGTCGATGGTGTACAAATGGCCGATCCAAGTAATACAATTGCAGGTTTTACCGCTATGCCGCCATATAGTCAATTAGTCGTACATGGCGATGGTCCTGCATATTACGATGCAAAAAATGTTCCGCACGGTAATGTGACACGTCATGTTTATCATTCGGGTGTCACTAAGGGAGAGCGTGAGCTTTATGTTTATACTCCTCCGGGATACGACCGCAATAAAACCTATCCGGTTCTCTATCTTGTCGGTGGGAGTGGCGACCTTCCTTCGAACTGGATATATGATGGTCGTGCGAATTTCATGATGGATAATCTCCTGGCGGAAGGCAAAGCTGTACCGATGATAATCGCTATTCCTAATAATCAGGTTATTCACCGAAATCATCCTCAGCATGTTGAGTTAACTTTCGATTTATTCGAACAGGAAATGCGCAAGCATGTGATTCCGCTTGTTGAAAGTGAATATAGTGTAATCAAGAATCCAAAAGGCCGGGCTATATCGGGATTATCGATGGGCGGTCGTCATTCCATGTTTGTCGGATTCAGGAGTCTTGACCTTTTCGCGAATTTTGGAATCCTCAGTGCCGGCGATACGAACTGTGAGACAACAATTAAGAGTTTCCTCAACGACCCGAATGTAAATGATAAAGTCGATTATTTATTTGTCGGGCAGGGCACGTCGGAAGCTAAAGGTCCTATGGGCGCTCGCTGCACGGCTTTACATGATGCTCTTACAAATCATAAGATCGAGCACGAGTATTATGCAGGTGGAAATGGCGGCCATGACTGGGCGACATGGCGTCACCTGCTTTATTACCGTTTTCTGCCTAACCTTTGGAGAAAGAACTAATATTTTTTTGAAGGGAGAAATTATTATTATGAAGAATAGAAATTTTTGGGCAGTGTTGTTGGCAGCTTTCTTTTTGATACAGACAATCGATGCACAGGTTCAGCCGGGTGAGCAGGCACCTCCTGCTGCTCCGGGACAGAGGAACTTCGGCGGTTTTCAACCACCAGCGGGAGGTACAAGAAGAGGCCGAGGCCAGGGACAAATGCCTCAAATGCCTATGATGCGAAGAGGTGCAGCGCAGCAAAGCCAGACTGTTTCTTTTGATGCACTTTCTATGAGCGATCCATTTATTTACCCTGATAAGGAGACAAAAACTTATTATCTCACAGGCAGCGGCGGTCGTTTATATAAAAGCAAAGATTTAAAGACATGGGAATCAATTCCCGGTCAAATTACGGACCTTTCTGGAACATGGATGCAGGGACTCTTTGTAGCAGCTCCTGAGATTTTCAAAATTGGTGATAAATATTATTATGCCGGCACATACAGTGACCATAGCAACCTGATTGAAAATGTTCCACGCCGTTACAATGTACCGACAAATCAGACACAACTTTTGGTTTCAGATAAAGTCGAAGGACCTTATACGCCATTAGTTAAAGAACAGGATTTTTGTCTCGGACCGAAAAACTGGGACATTATTGACGGTACGCTCTATGAAGAAGATGGCACATGGTATATGGTAATCGTTCACGAATGGACACAGTTAATCGATGGAACTATGGCATATATGCCGCTTACAAAGGATTTGACAAAACGCACTGCGGAACCGACTACCATTTTCCGTGCAAGTGAAGCTGCATGGTCCAAAGAGATGAACAGTATTGGTGAAGCTACATTTGGCTTGAAAATGCCGGGCTGGGTAACAGATGGACCGCAGATGTTCAGAACAAAAACCGGGAAATTAGGAATGTTATGGTCGAGCTGGGGCGAGAACCGTTATGCTCAGGGAGTTGCTTATTCCGAATCAGGCTCAATCAAGGGACCATGGATTCAGGAAGAAAAGGCATTCAAAGGTGATAATTCCGGCCATGGTATGATCTTTACAACATTCGAAGGTAAAAAATTGTTTATTGTTCATCATGATGCAGGAACAGGTCGCAAACCTCAGTTTTATGAAATAGATGACTCAGGTGACAAGCTTGTGCTTGGTGATAGATATAACCCCTGATGAATAATTAAGATTGTGTTTTACATGGAAGGGAACCATTCTTATGAAAAAAGCAATTGTTTTGATAATTATGTGTATTCTTATCACTGCCGGATGCGTCAGTGTGCAGAAACCTCAAACCTCACTCGTAAAGGTTAAGGAAGGGTTGGTACAGGGTACTGCTGAAGACGGATTACTTGTTTTTAAGGGTATTCCTTTTGCCAAACCACCGGTTGGTGACCTTAGATGGAAAGCCCCTCAACCTGCTGAAAAATGGGAAGGAGTGTTGGAAGCAGCCAAATTTGCTCCCGGACCAATTCAGGGTGGAAATCCTCCTTCAGGAAAGAGTGAAGATTGCCTGTACCTGAATATCTGGACACCGGCAAAATTCACAAACGACCGTATTCCAGTTCTTGTCTGGATATACGGCGGCGGATTCGGTGCAGGTTCGACTTCCGAACGCAATTACAGTGGAGAGAATCTGGCTAAAAAGGGTGTTGTGCTTGTTAGTATAGCCTATCGAGTTGGCCAACTCGGATTTCTTGCGCATCCTGAATTGAGTGCAGAAAATCCGAATAAAGTTTCAGGCAATTACGGCTTGTTAGATATGATTGCAGGTCTCCAATGGATTCAGGATAATATTGCGGAATTTGGTGGTGATCCGAAGAAAGTGACAATTTTCGGTGAATCAGCCGGTGGAATCGCAGTCAGTATGCTATGCGCTTCACCTTTAGCCAAAGGACTTTTTCATGGTGCAATTTCACAAAGCGGCGGCTCATTCGGACCGCCGCGACCAACAACTTATCCCGGCGAAAACCAGAAACGCCTGGCAGATGCAGAGCGTGACGGAGAAGCATATGTTAAGAGTGCTGGGATTTCATCTATTGCTGAATTACGCAAAATTTCCGCCGATAAACTTCCAGGTGGCCGTGGTTTGGGTATGTCATGGCCGATTATCGATGGATATGTGATTCCGGATGATCAATACAAACTTTATGAAGCAGGCAAATTTAATGATACTCCGATTCTTGTGGGTTACAACTCCGACGAAGGCGCAAGTTTTTCACCGCCACGAACTTCAGAAGCTTATATCGAAGGTGTAAAGTCACGATATGGTAAATTTGCAGACGAACTTATAAAAGCCTATCCTTCCGGTTCAGGCACACCACCAAAGACTGCGCGTGACCTGGCTCGTGATTCGGCATTCGGTTGGCATACGTGGATATGGGCAAGACTTCAGTCAAAGATGGGAAAATCAAAAGTGTATTATTACTATTTTGATCAGCATCCCGAGTATCCGGAAGGTTCACCTCAAGCTGATCGCGGCTCCCCACACGGTCAAGATGTAGCGTATGTCTTCCAGCATCTCAATACTTCGAATCAGCAGGTTACAAAGGCGGATCAGGATATATCGGAAGCAATGGCTGTATATTGGACGAATTTTGCAAGGTACGGCAATCCCAATGGTGAAGGTGTTCCTGAATGGCCTGCTTTCAGTGACGCTAAACCTCTGGTGATGTATTTCAGCAAGACACCGCATACCGGACCCGTACCAAGTGCTGAATCGCTCAAAAGTTTGGATGCCTATTTCGAGTGGCGAAGAACACCGGAAGGAGATGCTTGGGCAAAATAGACCTGTCTATGAGGAAAATGGCTTCAGGGACATTTTGACACAATGATTTTTTTCCCATTTTGTGTCAAGAACGATTGTAGAGTCAGGGTCAATCTTCTGGTTCGGAGTCGGATTTGGATTGTTTATTGTCTTTGATGGGTTCTGGAATATCCGCCTCGGTGTCTTTTTCGTTATGGTATGTATAAACATCGTCAATGGCGGTGTTATCAACTTTGTTTCGCAGGAGCGAGTAGATAATCGTATTTGCGGAAAAATAAAAGCTGATAATGAAAGAGACCACTAAGCCAATAATGACAAGTACGAAGAAGTAAATGAGTGCGGCTGAAATTTTTTCGGGCGTTGTTGAAGCAGAAACAGCGGCGGAATCGTAAAAGTTTATAGGTGTCGGTCTGGGCCAGATAGCATCAAGCTTATTGACCTGGCCGCTGCTGTTGTCTGTCCAAATCACAATCTGTAAAAATGCGCGTGCGACAGACAAAGCCAAAAATGCAACAACACGGACAAATGTGTAGCAGATAGAACCGTAAATTGCTGCAACGGATGTATATAAAAGCATTCTCCATGGTCTTGCATAGACATAACTGAAGGAGCGGCTTATCGAATCGAAACTGTCCGAGCCGTCATAGGCGACTGCAGGGAACATCAGGTTAAAACCTGCAAATGCTCCTATAAGAACGACCGCAATTATAGTTCCTGCAAACAAAACGACCGGCATGCCGAGACCAATTATTATTTCGCCGACTAATGGTATATTGCCCAGCAGTCCAGTGATAAATATGAGCATACCGATGACGAGAATGATAAAAACCGGTACGAGCGGCGCCGCGAACAGGCTCTTGAATCTTTTTGTGCTGAATCGTATAGCTTCGGTCATGCCGGGTTTTTCGCCCTGTGCGTTCTGCAAGGCCGCTATACGGCAAATTGCGCCCCCTGCAGCAGACATAACTGCAAGCACTATTATGAAAAATACAGCGCAGTATATATAATGGTACTTTAGTGCCCATTCCAGTGATTTGAAAAAGCTGCTTATACAGCTTACAACACCCAAGACATTGTGCATGTAAACGAAGTTTACGGCATTTTTAAAGTTAGATGCGGCTGAACCCCAAAGTATTCTGAATACGCCGCTGCGCTGCCCGCTTTCACGGAGTCGTTCTATCCCTGCACGAGTGTCTTTGTGTGTCGTATATACCTGTAGTTCTGTAAGGATAATTTTATTATTGCTGTCACGAACTACCGCAACTGTTTTGCTGAAATCCATAATCCAGCCTGACAGGCAAATCAGCGACAGTGCCGCGGATGTGATTATGAGCTTGGTAGGCTGGATTGCCATACGAAAAGCTCTGAATATTTTAAGAAAAAGAATATCTTCAAATACTATCGATACCTGGTTACCTCCGGCCATATTGCATCCTTTCAAAAAGGTTACAAACTCTTCTTTTTAGCTACCTGGTAAATATTATTTAATAGGTATAATGAATTATCAGAAGATTTCAACTATTTTTTCGGTATTTTTTGGTGATTTGTATAAGAATAAGAGTTTTGCAAAAGTTCAGTCAGGATTGTCGGAGTCATCCCGGGATATATCAAAATCCTGGTCGTTTTCCCTGGATTTTTGAGGGGAAATAATTTTATAATCAGCATCCAGCCAGGTGCCTAAATCGATGAGTTTGCATCTTTCAGAGCAGAAGGGGAAATATTTTTCCGCTCCATTTTTTTCCTGACTTGTCGATTTAATGGTTTTATGACAAATAGGACAGGTACTTTCCATATGATTTTTTATTTTTCCAGTTCGATAGCCAGTCCATTTTCCAGTTTTCTGGCATAATCTACGGAATATTTAGCCCATGGCTGCGCTTCAAGTCGTGCTCTTGAAATGGGTTTGCCTGTGCCAAGGCAGATACCATAGTTTTTTTTCTCGATACGGTCGAGCGCTTCATCTATTTCATGGAGGATCTTTCTTTCACCATCCATTAATCCGATAGCAAGATCCTGTTCGAAGTTATCGCTTCCGAGGTCTGCCATATGGATAGGCATATTGGATAAATCCCCGGTTTCCTGAGCTGTTTTTAATACTCCATTTTCTATATGTGATACGTTTCTCAATAGCTCTTTTCGTTTTTCCAATAATACCTGCTGGAAATGCTTTAAGTCAGATGCAGAAAGACTTTTCACTTTAGTCCGGGTGGAACTTACTTTCTCTCTCGTAGGTCTTTTTCGTTTTAATGCCACCTTTTCTTCACCTTTCTTGTATAAAAAGCTCAATTCTATACAGAAAGAATATTGTAACATATTTTTTCTATTCTGTATAGCTGCATCTTAAAGTTTATAAAAGACTTATAAAATATATGGAAGAAAGAAACCGGAAAATATGTAATTATTTTATGTAAGTGTTTGTGCTGTAAGTAGATATATTGATTGTTATAGACCGTTTTTTTGAGGTTTATTTATTATTTTTAATATAATTCCCTTTTGGTATAAAAAAGATTTTTTCCGAAATTTCACCTTTCATAACCTCAACACCGAAAACTTTTGAGATTTGCTCCTGTACCAACACTTCTTTTGGAGAGCCGAATTTGTAGTTTTGGTCCGGAAAAAGCAGGAGTATTTCATCGCAATATTGAGCGGCGAGGTTAATATCATGTGTAACTGCTATAATCGTTTTATATTGCCTAAATTGTGCATTTTTAAGCAGGTCATATATGCCTACCTGATGTTTCATATCCAAAAAGCTGGTCGGTTCGTCCAGAAGCAGGATAGGTGTATTTTGAGCAAGAGCGCGAGCAATAAATACTCTCTGTCGTTCACCGCCGCTGAGGCTGCCAAGCAATCTGTCTGCGAATTGCGCAGTATCTGTAAGCTCAAGAGATTCGACTATAATCTGCCTGTCACTTTCAGTTGGGAAGGCGAACGAGCCTAAATATGGCGTTCTTGCCATCGAGACTATCTCGGTTACAGAAAAATCGAATACGGGAACAAATTCCTGTCTGACAACGGCGATTTTTCTTGCAAGCTCCTTTACGTGATAAGATTCTATTGATTTGGAATCAATTTGTATCGAGCCTGTTTTTGGTTTCAGCAGGCCGCATAGCAGATTGAGAAGGGTGGTTTTCCCTGCTCCGTTGGGTCCGATTATTCCCAAAAAAGTGCCTTTATTAATGTTAATACATACTTTTTGAAGGATTGTTTTCTGCCCGTAATCGAAACCGAGATTTTCAACTTCAATAATGTTCATTTCATCAAACTGACTTTCCGTGTATATCTTGCAAGAAGTATTAAGAAAAATGGCCCGCCAATTACTGCTGTTATTACTCCGACCGGCAATTGTTCCTGTCCGAAAGCTGTTCTTGCAATTGTATCAGAAATTACGAGGAATATTCCGCCATATATCGCACTTAACGGTATTAATTGCCTGTGATCAGGACCAAATATAAGTCTTATTGCGTGAGGAACTATCAGACCGACAAATCCGATAAGCCCGCTTAGACTGACAGCAATTGCGGTTATGAAAGCCGCAAAGGAAAAAGCGACAATTTTGGTTTTTTCTGTATCTATGCCCAGTCCTTTTGATTCGTATTCACCTAAAGTGATAATATTTAGATTATTTGAAATTCTCCATAGTATGATAATTCCGAGAATAACAAAAGTTCCGCATGATAGAAGCAGAAATGATTCCTGTTTTTCAGGGATATTGCCCATAAGCCAGTACATGGTCGAGCGAAGCTGTTCGGTTTTTACGATTAGTGTCATTAACATAATCACTGCCGAAAAAAAGGCGTTGATTACTACTCCTGCAAGAAGCAGGGAAGTGACTTGTGACCTGCCTGTGAAATAGCCTATGGACCATACCAGGCTAACAGTGATAATCGCACCGGTGAATGCAAACGCCGCGATGGGAAGACCTCCGAGAAAACTCAGGCTGATTCCCGGAAGTAACATTGCTATTACCGCGCCGAGACCCGCGCCGCTTGATATGCCGAGTATATACGGATCTGCCAAAGGATTTTTCAATATTGCCTGCAAAACAGCGCCGGAACAAGCCAGCGCCGCTCCGACAAATACGCCGAGTAAGACTCTCGAAATTCGCACAGAGAAAATTTCATAATCAATATTGTCACCGGGTTCGAGTCCAGGACCTTTTAATACATTTGACAAAGAAATGCTTCGTGTCCCTGTCACTGTACAAATATTTATTACAATCAGCAATACAACAAGGCTGATTATTATATTAATTATCATTCGTTTTTTTGTCAGAGTTTTAGGCATTTATTTATATTATTTTTCAGAATCATTCTTGTAAAGACAATCAGCTATAATTTCAATTCCTTCCGGCAATCTTGGTCCGAGCCTTAAAAGAGTATCCGAATATAATACATAAATTCTTTTATTTTTTACAGCAGGTAAAATTGGATACCTGCTCCAGAAAAGCTCGGCACGTTTTTGCTGAGATTCGATATTTTCTTTGCTCATTGCAGATTGTATTATTACTTCGGCGCCGCACGAAAGAATCTCTTCGGATGATATTGACGGATATTGCTGAAAAGTATTTCCGATAGCATTTTCTCCGCCTGCGGCTTCGAGCATTTCATTCAAAAAAGTATTTCTTCCTGCAACTCGCAGAGGTTCTTCTTCAATCACCCATAAAACTTTTATCTTTTCATTTCTATTATATTTCAACTTCAGTCCATTTATTTTGTTCTCTATGTCACTGGAAAGCTGTTCCGCCCTCTCCTGAACACCCGCAGCAATTCCAATTTTATTTATTACTTCAGGCAATTCACGGAATTTTTGCATTGATAGAACAAGCACATTATAACCAAGCTTTTGTAATGTATCTGCAACGGATTTCTGCTCGGCAAACCATTGAGTAATAACCAAATCAGGTTTCATCGTGATAATCGCTTCCGTACCTGGTTTCCAGAATGTCCCGACCTTGTGTTTATTTGCTGCTTCAGGAGGATAATCGCTGTCGTCTGAAACCGCGATAATTTTATCTCCGAGCCCGAGAGCAAAAAGAATTTCAGTTATATCCGGGGCAAGTGATACTATGCGTTGTGGATTATCTAACGTATGATGTAATCCTCTGGTTGATTGCCTATGATTTACAAAAAAGGGGATTAAAACACCTATTAATATGAATAAACCAAGCCCAATAAAATGGAAACGAAAAATAGTCTTCCAGTCTTTTTTCATCATGTTCTCTTGAACTGCTTTTCCAGTTCACTTATCGAAAATTCAATTGTAGTCGGTCTTCCGTGCGGGCAGCGGCTCGAACAATCCACGCTTTCTTTATCAGCGAGCAATTGTTCTATCTCGCTCGGTGTTAATTTCTGTCCCGCTTTAATAGCTGCTTTGCACGCCGCCATGTCCAGAATTTCTTCGAGAAGCCTGTCGGAATCAATATCCGCCTGCTTGTTTTCCAGTATCTCTATGAGGTCCTGGATAAAATCGAGCGGCTCGGCTTTTGCAAGCAGGGTCGGAAATGCCTGTATTGCCATTGTCCTCGGCGCAAATGGAACAAGCTCGATTCCAAGCTTTTCTATAAGTTCCGAATTGTTTTCAAGCATCTCTGCCTGTGCCTCAGTGACTTCGAAGCTTTCAGGCATTAAAAGTTTTTGCGATTGCAGCCTGCTCTCGCGCACGCGCTTGCATAATGCTTCATACATAATCCGCTCGTGCAATGCGTGCTGGTCGATAAGGACAAAACCATCGTCAGTTTGTGCTACGATGAAACTGTCGTGTATCTGTATGAACTTCCTGTCTGATTGTGCGGCAGGGGGGACGTGTACTTCAAATTCCGCCGAAGGCCTGTTATGGCCGGAAACAGCAGGACTATGTTTGAATTTAAACTGAGGCTGGCTTTGGGCTGGGCGATGCTTCTTAAAAAACTCCGCCATAGCATCAGCTATTTTCTGATCCCGTACTGGCCTTGCGCGGGAAAAAGTGTTATGCTCACCGGCAGAAGGCAATTGAGCGGGAGTATGCAGATTCGTTCCCAAAAGTTTCTCTCTCAATGCCCCGAGTATTTGCGAATGTACAAGGTTGGCGTTGTAAAAGCGCACTTCATTTTTCGTAGGATGCACATTGACATCATAGTCTTCGTGAGGCATCTTAATAAATAAAAAAACAACCGGGAACCTGTTCGGCTCCAACAGGCCGCGATATGCTTCTTTAATTGCGTGCGAAATGAATTTATCGTGAATGAAGCGGCCGTTAAGAAATATATATTGAAACTTATTGCTCGTCCTGGAAATCTCAGGTCTGCCCATAAGAGCGTAAATCTGCAAAGCTTTTTCGCTGCTTTGGGCTTCTATCAATTCATCGGAGATACTTCCCGAAGGTGATGGAAAAAGAGTCGCGATTCGCTGGCGGAGACTGTCCGTTTCAAGCAGGCGATAGATTTCCCTGTTATTATGTATTAAGGTCAGATCCAGGTTTCCATTAGCAAGAGCGATTCGGATGAACTGCTCGGTTATATGTCCCATTTCGGTATTGGCTGTTCGCAGAAATTTTCTGCGGGCGGGCAGTTTGTAAAAAATATCTCTTACCTGAATCGTGGTTCCGTAATCTGCGCTGCATGGGCTTACGGTAGTTTTGCTTCCGCAATCGATTTCGATAACGTTGGCTGAGTTCGAACCTTTTAACCTGCTTGCCGCTTTAACCTGTGCTATCGAAGCAATACTTGCCAGTGCTTCACCGCGAAAACCCAGGGTTGATATTGCCAGCAGGTCCTTGCTGGTTTTGATTTTACTGGTAGCGTGCGGCTCGAACGCTTTGGCGAGGTCGTCGGCGTCCATGCCGCAGCCGTTATCAGTGATGGATATTAGTTTTCGACCGCCATCTTCGATTGTTACAATTATTTTAGTCGCTCCGGCGTCGATGCTGTTTTCCATAAGTTCCTTGACCACACTGGCGGGTCGCTCAATGACTTCGCCTGCGGCTATCATGTTTATCATATTCTGGTCAAGTAACTCTATCTGTCCCATAGGCCTTTCATTGTACAAGGTTAATGGCCAAATTTCTATTGCAAAAGTATTCAGTTTGGTTAAAATCGAAAATAAGGATAATTTTATGATTACAGAAAAAGACAAAGAAATTATATCTTCGCTTGCTCGCAGCTATGGCGTGCATAAGATTCTTTTATTTGGTTCGAGCACCGAATCTCAGGAATCAAGAGATATCGATTTGGGTGTAATTGGTATAGAACCAAGGCGATTCTTCGAGTTCTATGGAGATCTGATGTTTCGCTTGTCAAAACCAGTTGATCTTATCGACCTTTCAAAGGATACAAGATTTAATGCGATAGTCAAAAGGGACGGTGTTCCAATCTATGGCTAACACGAGAGAAAAAATCGAAGCAGAGCTTGAAAACATTGAGCGTGTTCTTGGAGATTTGCCTCAACTGGATCGCTAAAAAGACTTGTCTGCACTGGAACTGGCGGAAGTAGCCGCACTTCTTCATAATTTCTACAATGGTATTGAGAATGTTTTCAAACAATTAATTATCTCCAGATCGTTGAAAATTCCACAGGGGCCGTCATGGCATATAGACTTGGTTGAAATTTGTGTTGCTAATAAAATTATTTCCCGCAAAACATCTGATATGCTTAAGGAATATTTAAGTTTTAGGCATTTTTTCAGCCATGCGTATTCATTTGATGTCGACGAAGAAAGAATTGCTCCGTTGCTGGAAAAGATCAGAGACGTTCATGATATCTTTATCAAAGATATATCTAAAGCGTTACCGGAAAAATAACGCTGCTTTGTGTCTGGCGGTAGTAGTAGGCATCGATACTGTTTTCCATAAGTTCCTTTTCGAAATTCATTTTCTCATTTGAATGATTTCGTAGTTTTTTTCGATAATTTTTCTGAACTCGTCTGATATTGCGTTAAAGTCAATTACATCTACGATGATTGGAATATCGGATGCTGAAAAAGCGTCTTTGAGCAATTCTATTTTTCGCCAGTCCAATTTGTCTTTTCCTACAAGAGCAAGGTCGAGGTCGGAAAACTTTTTTGCTTTGCCTTCTATGCGTGAACCAAAAACTCGAACTTCGCAGTCTGGTACTTTGTCTGCGAGAATCTGTTTGATTTCGTCTAAATATTGTTCCTCTAAATCAATCATCATTATTTAAAAGATTATTTGGCCTTTGCCATTTTCAGAGCTTCTTTAGCCGGAATGCGGCAGGCTTTTCCGTTGCGGCTTATAATGACATACTGACCCAGCAATGCCTTTTTCTTAAATTCTTCGCATACTGCTTTTCTAAGACAATTTTTTCCAAGAAGCGCCATTTTAAGGGTTTCTTTTGTAACCATTAGCACACTCTATAATTCTATCATACATATTGTTGTTAGAAATTTTTTGTCCATTTTCATCTTTCACAAAAACTATAACCGGCTCTGATCCTGAATTATCATAACAAAATATTTTATCACAAAGAGGTATGTAAATCTTTATAAAATTATGCATAACACGGGGAAAACGGCGAAATATTGTATCATCTGGAATATCATGCCCCCCTTGCTTTACCCTTTCGCGAATACGATTCATGGAAAAGGCTGCATCTGGTAACCATAGGAAAAACAAGAATATTTGCCAGTCATCTTCTCTGAGTTTTTTGAGAAGATTGATTTGACTGCGTCCGGCCAAAGTTGTTTCAAAAGCGAAATCGACTCGCTTTTCTATATTTGCATATATCTCACGAAGAAAAATTTCGCTTGCTTTGTATTGAGCCGCTAATGAATCGAAAGGTGATAAGCCGTATGCAAGAAAATCTGCGTTAATAAAGTTTTTACAGCCTGCTGTCTGAGGCAGATATCGTAATGCAAATGTAGTTTTTCCAGCACCGTTTGGACCTGCAATTATAAAGCAAGTTGGTTTTATTTTTTTTCCCATCGAATTTTATTTTTCGAATAATGACTGTCCGGTCATTTCTTTTGGTTTGGGAATGCCCATCATTTCGAGCATAGTAGGTCCGATGTCTGCTAATCTGCCGTCGCTGCGGAGTTTCCCTGTTTTATTTCGCTCGTCGAAAATAATCAGCGGCACATCACCGGTCGTATGGCTGGTGAAAGGCTGATTAGTATCAAAGTCCCACATTTTCTCGAAGTTGCCGTGGTCGGCGGTAATTAAAGCCGCTCCGCCAAGCGACTTGACTTTATCGAGAATCTTTCCTACGCATTGATCTACTGCTTCAGCGGCTTTTACCGCTGCTGATAATACGCCTGTATGACCCACCATATCAGGATTGGCAAAATTGATTACCATTACATCGTATTTGTTCGATTCGAGTCTTTCGAGAACTACATCACAGACTTCATAAGCGCTCATCTCCGGCTTGAGGTCGTATGTGCGAACACGCGGCGATGGAACAATTTGCCTGTCTTCGCCGGGGAATGGTTTCTCGTTATAATCGTTGAAAAAGAATGTTACATGCGCATATTTTTCAGTCTCCGCACAGCGGAATTGTTTGAGGCCGAGTGAGCCCCAGTATCCACCGAGTATGTTTTTCATTTTGGGCGGTTTCGGGAAAGCCACAGGCACGGAAATCGAGGAATCATATTCAGTCATGCAAACAAAATAGATTTCCGCTTTCGTTGTTCGTGGAAAGTCTTTGAAGTCGGGCGAAACAAAAGCCCGAGTAATTTCGCGGGGCCTGTCCCCACGGAAATTGAAAAAGATTACGCCGTCGCCGTCACTTATTATGGCAACCGGCTCATTATTTTCGTTGACGATACTGGTCGGCTCTATAAATTCATCGGTAACTGCGTTTTTGTAGCTCTCGGCGATTGCTTCGGCTGCACTTTTGGCTTTGTTGCCTTTACCGAATCTCATGCACTCGTAGGCTTTCTGCACCCTGTCCCATCTGCTGTCGCGATCCATAGCGTAAAATCTTCCCATAACCGATGCGATTGTTCCGACGCCAATTTCTTTGGCTTTTTTCTCGATGTCTGCGATATATCCTGCTCCGCTGTCGGGAGGAGAGTCTCTGCCATCTGTGAAGGCGTGGATGAAAACCTGTTTCAGGTCATTTCGTTTTGCAAGTTCGAGCAGGCCGTAGAGGTGATACAGCAGTGAATGTACGCCGATATCGCTGCATAATCCCATGACGTGCATTTTTCCGTTATTTTTTTTCACGAATTCAATCATTTTAAGAAATTCTTCATTTTTAAAGAATGAGCCGTCTTTGATAGTATGGCTTAGTCTCACAGATTCCTGCGGAACAATTCTTCCTGCACCTATATTCTGATGGCCTACTTCGCTGTTGCCCATAGTACCATCCGGCAGTCCGACATCTTCGCCGCTTGTATGGATTAGGCAATTTGGGTAATCTGACATAAGCATGTCATCAACAGGAGTATTCGCGCACTTGATAGCGTTATAATTGTCCTCTGCCGGATTTGGATTGTAGCCCCACCCGTCTCTTATAATTAGAACATATGGTTTGTTTTTCAGTTCTACATTCTTTTTTGCCATAAAAACCTTTCTTTTGTGCAAAAGACAATAAAAGACGAGGCATTGCCTCGTCTAAAGTAAACAATCCAAGAGCCTCTAACAAAATGAATTTTTAAGATGCAGCATTGTCATCCCGGTAATATTTCGCGGGCAAGATGCCCGCGACACGATTCTTTTTGTTAGAGGGTCTAAGTTATTCGCAATATGATATAGAATTGCATTGAATCTGTCAATTATTTCAAGAGTGTTCAGTTCGATTGGTAATAAAGATAGTTTTGTGATAAAAGTTTTTGACAGATGCTCTTACTGTGATATAATCCCGAAGCTGAGCTTAAATGATTTATAGCGTATCTTTAGCATTAGAGAGTATTTATGGAACAATCTATAGCAGGCAAAACAAATCCGGAGGTAACTTTTTTGCATAAATGGAAATCTATAATGCCGGATTTAAAGGCTCATCTTATTTTCTGGCCTTTGGCTTTTTTGGGTCTTGCATTCGATTTATGGAGTAAGAGGGCGGTTTTTAACTGGCTGGAAGACCATGAAGCTTACAGTATTATTGATGGTTTTTTACAATTGATAAAAGCGCAGAATAACGGCGCCGCATGGGGTATATTTTCTGGTAAATCCATATTATTGGTTTCTGTTGCAAGTATAGCATTGATTGCAATTATAGTGGTTTTTCTTTTTAGCGGCAGACAACCGAAAATTATTCATGCTGCGATGGGTTTTTTTGCTGCGGGAGTTTCGGGTAATTTATACGACAGGTTTTTCAATGACGGCTTAGTGCGCGATTTTATTGATGTCTATTATCACGATATTCACTGGCCGACCTTTAACGTTGCAGACAGCCTGCTCTCTATCGGAGTTGGTTTGCTGATTATTTCAACGTTTTTTACTGGCAAGCCTGCTCAAAAACATGATCAGCCACAAAAATAGGTGCATTTGTAGCAGCACCGATAGCGATGGCATCGGAAGGGCGAGAATCCACTACAACAGAATGATTATTGAGTCTTAAATGGATTCTTGCGAAAAACACGTGGTGTCGAAGGTCGTTTATGACTATCTTTTCGATTTTTGCGCCGAGGTCCTCGATAATATTTGCCAGCAAATCATGTGTCATAGGTCTTGCCGGCTTAATGCCTTTCAGCCGCCGGTCTATTGCGAAAATCTCGACTATACCAATTACGATTGGAAAGCTCCGCTCCCCGTCCCGCTCCTTGAGAACGATTATCTGCTGGTCAGACATTTCGTTTATAATTATGCGTGATAATTCCGCTTCCACTTCCATTATTGCACCGTCTTTATAAAAATTCTGTTAGATTATATACGACCCATTTATTAACTGTGTTCTAATTCCGAAAGATGCTTCATCACTGTTTCAAGCTGCTCTGTAAGCTGGCTGAGTTTTTCTCTTGCCTGCGCGACAACTTCCGGCCTGGCTTTGGAAACGAAATTTTCGTTTGCCAGCTTTGCTTCGGCGGCCTGTTTGGCTTTTTCTATCTGCTGTTTCTGTTTTTCGAGCCTGCTCTTTTCCGCCTCGACATCTATCATATTATGCACATAAACCTGTATATCTCCGACAATAGCTGCGGCTGATTTATCAGGCTTGGAAACACCGGATCCTGCGATGAAATTTTTGACATATGCAGAAGAACAAATCAGCTCGGCATTCTCGTTCAGCATATTTGCAATAACATCCTGTGCGTTTGCAGAAACTTCGTCTGCCTTCGTTACATTATATTTATTCTCGATGTCCCTGACAGCATGAGCAAGATTCTGAATAATTATAATTTCGCCTTCGACTTTTTCATTAACAAACGAATTTGATAATTGAGGCCATCTTGCGGCTACCAGAGCTTCTGCGTTTTCTGCATCTGCCAGACCTTTAAGTTTTCTTGCCGGCGCGATTTCATTTAATTTCTGGAATATTCCTTCTGTAATAAATGGGATAAAAGGATGAAGCAGTCTCAAAATCTGGTCCAGAACAAACGCGAGCACATTTTGCGCAATTGGCTTTTTCTGCTCATCCTGCATTCGGGACTTAGTCCATTCGAGGTACCAGTCGCAAAAATCGTTCCAGAAAAACCTGTACAAACTCGATAAAGGCTCACTGAATTTGAAATTGTCAAGAGACTGTGTTACTTCGGAAACTGTTTTTGAAAGTCTCGAAAGAATCCATTTGTCGGTAATATCCATCTTTGAAGCTTCGAATTTCACAGGGTCTGTGCCTTCGAGATTCATCATCGCAAATCGCGAAGCGTTCCAGAGCTTGTTGCAGAAGTTCCTGCCAATATCGAATTTCGGCGAAGTATTTGCCTGCCGGCCGTCAGGAAGTATCATCTGCGCAACAGGCATTCTTATATCCTGTGTATCTGTTGTCATATCCGCCAGGGTAAATCGCATCGCATCCGCGCCGTGACTATCTATTGCAACGAGCGGATCGATTCCATTGCCGAGACTTTTTGACATCTTGCGTCCCTGTCCATCCTGTATCATCGCGTGGATATATACATCACTGAACGGTATGTCACCTGCACAGTATTGTCCCATCATTACCATGCGCGATACCCAGAGCGTAATAATTTCGCGAGCAGTACAGAGGACATTTCCAGGATAAAAGTTTTTAAGCTCGATAGTATCTTCCGGCCAGCCTAACGTGCTAAACGGCCATAACGCCGACGAAAACCAAGTATCAAGAACGTCGGTATCCCTGGTGAAGCCTTGTTTTTCAATAGCCTCAACGATTTCAATATCATCAGAATGAGCTACACATATAAACCATGAAGGATATTCTTTAAGTTGATCATCATGTCCATATCCGAAACGTGGACGATTAATGACAGCGACTCTTTCCTGCTTTTCCCAGTCATTCAATTTTTGAAGGAAAGCGTTAAAGTCACCATCTGGTTCAACAAATCCAGCTAGTATTGGGCTACTCCATACTGGAATCTGGTGTCCCCACCATAATTGGCGGCTGATGGGCCAGTCACGAAGGTTTTCAATCCAGGTTTTATAGGTTTGAGCATAACGTTCGGGGATAAATCGCAGTCTGCCGTCAAGCAATGGTTTCAGTGCAAAACCTGCCAGAGAATTTACCGGCACATCAGTACCCTCAATAAGTGTCGCGGGCATCTTGCCCGCGTTTTCATTTTTGCCCGCGGGCGGGACGCCCGCGACACCACCATCGACACGTTCAATTGGTTTTTTAACTGCAATATACCACTGGTCTGACAAGTACGGCTCTATTGGAACATGGCTTCGGTAGCTGTGTCCAACTTCATGGGCATATTCACGAACCTCTTCGAGCAGATTTTCCTGGCGGAACCATTCGACGACTGCTTCGCGAGCCTCGAACCGGTCCATGCCGATAAGATTTTCGACATCGGGATTCTTGATATTTTCCCAGTCTGTCCAGCCGAACTTGTCGCTGATTGAGCCGTCCGGCGCCATGATATTGATTATATCGAGATTGTGCCTCTGGCCGATAGCATAATCGTCCGGATCATGCGCTGGAGTAACTTTCAAAAAGCCCGTTGAGAATTTAGCTTTTTCGTCTTCGCTGTTAGGGTCAGGCAGGACCACGTGTTCATCGGCGATGATAGGAATAATACGTCCAACAATCGGGAGGCGAACTTGTTTGCCAACCAGAAATTCAGCTCTCGGATCGCTCGGATTCATCGCGACCGCTGTATCGCCAAGCATAGTTTCAGGTCTTGTTGTTGCAACTGTAATGTATTTAATCGTATCGCGGGCATCTTGCCCGCGACTTTCTTTCTCATCCGTATCGCGGGCATCTTGCCCGCGACTTTCTTTCTCATCCGTATCGCG
>JAFGEF010000039.1 GCA_016931715.1 Sedimentisphaerales bacterium | reverse complement strand
TCCCATATTGGATTATTCAGCGGCGGCACTATCTCCGAGTCACAGATACCAGACAAGTCGAAGGTTAAACTTGTTTTCATGGGTACGGGCAGCAAAGAGAGTCCCGATAGTGTTAAAAATGCCGCTAATACGCTTAATCAGGCTGGCATTAATGCAGCTTCCTATGTTTCTGAAGGCACAGCTCATGAGTTCCTGACCTGGCGGCGCTGTTTGAATCAGATGGCACCATTAATGTTTAAAGATTAAGTTATTTGAGAGATAAATGAGATCTCGAAAAATTTAATTACGAGCGGCAAAACAACGAAGCAATCTTCACAATACTTTAAGAATTGAGGATTGCTTCGTTTTGCTCATAACAGCAGGCATATTTTTTGAGACAGTCCAAAATTAGTGTAGATAGAAAAAATTGTTTAAGGAGAAAAATTATGAAACGAGCACTATTTATTATTTCAATGGTAATGTTATTTAGCGTCACTTGTTGGGCGCAAATGGGCAACACCGCAGCACTGTCACCTTCTGTAGCCGGTACTGTGCATACTAACCCTTACAATTTCCCGGGCAGGCAGTTCCCAAGGATCGAAGCTGACAATAAAGTCACCTTCCAGTTCACTGCCCCTGACGCAACAAAGGTACAGGTTGCTATCGCAGGTACCGCACAAGATATGACCAAAGGTGAAAACGGCGTTTGGACATACACAACTCCTGAACCGCAGGACCTCGGGTATCACAACTACTGGATGGTAGTAGATGGCGCTGTTGTAGTTGATCCTTATGTCGAAACATTCATCGGCTACAGCCATATGTGCAATGGTTTTGAAGTTGCCGATCCGGAAGGCGGATTCTATGAAATGAAACAGGATGTACCGCATGGCAACGTTCTTATCAAGAATTACTATGCAAAGAGTGTTAATCAATGGAGACAGATTTACGTTTATACTCCTCCTCAATACGATAAAGACTTAACAACAAGATATCCTGTTCTTTATCTCCAGCATGGCGGCGGTGAAGACCAGAGAGTATGGATCGAAATGGGCAGAACGAACCTGATTCTCGATAACCTTCTTGCCGAAAACAAATGCAAACCATTTATAGTCGTCATGGAAACCAGTGCAGTAGGTGGTGCTGGCGGAATGATGGGTGGACGTGGCGCTGGCATGATGGGCGGCGGCAGAGGCGCACCAGCAGCAGGCCGTGGTGGAGTTATGGGTGCAATGGCACCTGCTGCAGGAGCTGACGCAGGTCGCGGTATGGGTGCAGGTCGCGGAATGGGCGGCGGCGGTATGATGGGTGGTATGATGGGCGGAGCGGGTGGTCCTCCTGGTGGCGCCTATGGTCAGCTTATGGTAAATGACCTTATTCCCTGGGTTGACAGCAACTTCCGCACACTCTCCGATCAGCCGCATCGCGCAATGGCAGGCCTGTCAATGGGTAGTATGCAGACACGGACAGTTACACTGGCTTTCCCGGATAAGTTCTCACATATTGGCCTCTTCAGCGGCAGCACAATTTCTATGGCTGATGTCAATAGTATTCCTGACTTCAAGAACAAGTTTAAGCTGGTATTCGTCAGCTACGGCAGCCGGGAAATCGGCGGCAATCGTGGTCGCGGCATGGGTGCAGGTCCAGGCGCAGGAGCCGGAGCAGGCAGAGGCGTTATGGGAGCAGTAGCACCAACCGCTGGTGCTGGTGCCGGTGCGGGTGCTGGTCGTGGCGCAGGTGCAAGACGCGGAGTCGGCATGATGGGCGGTATGGGCGGCAATCCACAGGCAAGTGTAGATGCGCTGAAAGCAGCCGGTATCAATGCTGTCTTCTATGTATCTCCGCTTACCGCTCACGAGTTCCAGAGCTGGCGGCGCAGCCTGCGGGAATACTCAATGCTGCTGTTTAAAGATTGATAAATAGGTCAAATATAATAAGAATAGTTTTATAAAATTTTCTATTTGAATTATGAATTCTGCAAAATTGAAGCTTAGGCATACTTTAAATATGTCTAACTTCAGTTTTGCAGAAGCCTGATAGATTTTTTGGGAGGTATTGAAATGAGAAAAACAATATTTTTTATTTTACTAACGGCTGTGTTAGTTAGTGGAACTTGTTTAGCTCAAAGACTTGAAATGGTACAGGCTCCGCTTGCTTCAAAGGATGCACCTGCATTTGAGGCTCATCCTTCGCCGTACAATATCTACGGTGCTCAGTATCCGCGGATTGAAGCCGACTCACGTGTAACATTTCAGTTCAGTGCTCCCGATGCCCAGAAGGTGCAGGTCGGTCTTGTTACTTCCGGGTCGAATTCACTCAATCCCCTTCCGTATGATATGGTCAAGGGTGAAAACGGCGTGTGGACATACACGACCCCTGAACCGCAGAGTCCAGGTTATCACAACTACTGGATGTTCGTAGATGGAGCAACGGTCCTTGATCCAGCTACCAATGCATTCATCGGTTACAGTCACATGTGCAACGGATTTGAAATTCCGGAACCGGGTGTCACTTATTATGACTTAAAAGATGTTCCGCACGGTGACGTGCTTATTAAAAATTACTATGCAAAGTCAATCAGTGCATGGCGGCGCATCTTTGTTTATACTCCCCCGGGATACGATAAGGATCTCACCAAACGCTATCCAGTGCTTTATCTGCAGCATGGCGGGGGCGAGGATGAAAGAGTCTGGACTGAAATGGGCAGAACCAATTTAATTCTCGATAATCTGCTCGCGGAAGGCAAGATAAAACCATTTATAGTTGTCATGGAAACCAGCTATATGCCTAATACCGGCGGTGCAGGCGGAAGGCGCGGCGACAGTCGAGGCTCAACCGCAGGTCGTGGTGGGATTATGGGTGCAATTGCACCTGCCGCCGGAGCTGACGCAGGTCGCGGCATGGGCATGGGTGCAGGACGTGGTGCCGGTGCAGGTCGCGGTATGGGCGGCGGCATGATGGGGGGTATGATGGGCGGCGGACAACCTGGCGGACCGTACGGTCAGCTCATGGTAAATGACTTGATCCCTTATGTTGATACTACTTTCCGTACTTTGACCGACCAGCCAAACCGGGCAATGGCAGGCCTTTCGATGGGCGGCGGACAGACCGCGACAGTCACAATGGTTAACCTCGATAAGTTCTCACACATCGGCTTATTTAGCGGCGGAGCAGCAGCAGGTGGTGGTTTTGCCGGTGGTGCTTTTGGTACTGGTCGCGGCGGCGGAGCAGGACAAGGTTTGAATCTGCAAAGCATATATAGCGGCGCAATGGCTAATCCCGAGGAATTCAATAAGAAAGTCAAAGTTCTCTTCATGTCTTTCGGTACAGAACCCCCTCTGGAAAATCCGGAAGGTTTGAAAGCACACCAGAAACAACTCGAAGAAGCCGGAATTAAAAACAGCTACATATATATTTCACCCGGCACATCGCATGAATGGCAAACATGGAGAAGAAGCCTGTATATTTTTGCGCAAATGTTGTTTCGTTAAAAATGATAATCGCTTCTAATTTAGCGATAGTTCTGCGATTGTAAAGGCAGATATAAGCCGTTTTAGATTGACGGTCGAAACTTGAAACAATGGATTCCCGCGCCTGCAAAGGCGCGGGAATCTTTTAAAGAGCTGAATCGAACGGCAAATTTATTTGGTAATCTGCATCAATTAATTCTGATGTCTAAAAGTATGAAAGTTATCAGTGAAAATAAAAAGATCAATAAAATGAATAAGACGATAACTTATTTAAAAATGGCAGGAGTTTTATTTATATTGATATTGTGCGGATGCCAGTCAATAGAAAAAAATAAAATGGTACTTGAAGATGGAGGAACGGGATTTTATAAAGCTGTTATTCTTGAAGACAAAACGCTGCCCGGCTTTACAATTTATCGTCCTGAAAATATGGGCGTTTTCGGCAGCAAACAGAAGTTACCGATAGTTTTATGGGGAAACGGAGATTGTCAAAAAACTTCAGGGGGATATGAAAAATTCCTCAACGAAATAGCTTCTTATGGATATATTGTGATTAATGCTTGTCCGTATTCATCGCTATTGCAGCCTTTTGAAGGCGGATTGACTGATGACAGTGGGGGAGCGATACGAATGCTTGATGCTCTCGATTGGGTGATGGCAGAAAACAGCCGCGAATGGAGCAGGTATTATGGCAAAATAGATATTACAAAAGTTGCTGCCGGAGGTCAGTCATGTGCTGGAATGCAAGTCATCGAAGCATCCGTGGATCCCCGCGTGACAACCTCGTTAATTTGTAATAGCGGGATGATGAATGCGGGGGTGCTAGGTGGAAATTCAGGCATTTCATTGACAATGGAAATGTATAAAAAGCTGCACGCGCCGATACTTTATATTTCAGGAGATGCATCTGATGCGGCATATGCCAATGCTTCAGAAGAGCTGCATTTCATTGATAATGTGCCGGTTGTAATGATGCTGAATCAGAACACAGAATATTATGAAACTTATGAACAGCCTCACGGAGGTTCTTTTGCTGCCGCTGTAATAGCATGGCTGGATTGGCTGCTTAAAGGCGATAAATCGATATTCGATAGTCTGGACTGTCACTGTCCATATTCTATCTGGAAAATTGAGTACAGGAATTTTGAATAAAATGCCATTATGCGGCCAATGCCGCAAAATCAGGGAATGTTAACCATGCCCTTAAAACGCTGATTATTAATAGTAATCCAATCAATAAGTAATAATACTCTTTTCATTATTGTCATCTTAAATATATTGCGCAATATGTTTATAATATTGCATAAAATGGTATTGACATCAATACCAATTTTTATTATACTTTTAATCACTATATATTGAGTATGGATTCAATCTTTAATCCATAGTATTATATTAATATCATTGTTTTGAAGAGGAATTTATTTGCATACAATGGTACTCATTACAGCCTTAACTTTATTGTCCGCTTTTTCTCAAATGGTTGCCGGTCAGATGCCGTCTCAAAGTCCGGCTGCTGATTCCAGGCTTACTATTTCAATCTGGTCAGATATCGCCCCGGGTTCTGGAGGCAGACCTCAAGATGACGATGCGAGCGTTCAGCCGACCATGACAGCCTATCTGCCTGATGAATCCAAATCCAACGGTACTGCTGTGATTGTCTGTCCCGGCGGCGCATTTCGTGCGTTATCAAATGAGGAAAGCGTTGCTTTATGGTTGAATCAGCAGGGAATCGCTGCTTTTGTCCTCCGATACCATCTCCTGGATCCAAGGTCGGGCGGCAGGGGCGGTATGGGACAGATTCCGAGAAACCTCGAAATTAAAAACGCCAACGCCAATCCTGAACCCAACAACAAGGAACTGGCAAAAGTCGTCCGGCTGGCAACAGCCGATGGCAGGCAGGCTATCAATATAGTTCGACAGAATGCTGAAAAATGGAAGATCAATCCAAAACGGATAGGTATAATTGGTTTTTCGGCAGGCGGCGGAGTGGCTGTGGGCAGTGTACTGGAAAGCCGGCCTGAGAACAGGCCCGATTTTGTTGCTACGCTTTACGGCCCGGCGCTGGTGGATGTCAATGTGCCAGCCGATGCACCACATTTGTTTATAGCGGTAGCCGCGGATCATATGCCGGTATCAGCCGGGTGTGTGGCGCTTTATAACGTATGGAAGGCAGCCGGTAAATCCGCTGAATTGCATGTCTATTCAGATGGAAGAGCGGGTTTTAGTATGAGAAAGCAGGGTTTGACAAGCGATTTATGGTATGAGCAGCTTTATAGCTGGATGAAAGTCCGGGGATTTTGTGATTAAATTAACTCAAAATAACGTAATATGTTAAAACTCATAAATAATAATTTTTGAAAGGAGCTCTAATGGTTAATGTAAGAAAATATTTTCTGTACACAAGGATTAGCCTGCTTATTGTAATGCTAAGCGCAGGTCAGGTATTGATGGCTGCTGAAGCAAGCGGCACAACAGCAACGACATCCAAGCCCTCTATAGCTGCTGCAAAAGAAACAGAATCATCAACAGTAGAAGATGGTGGATCAGGGGCATACAAGGCTATAAAAGTTAACGATAGCAGTCTTGCTACTCATACTATTTACCGTCCAAAAGACCTGAGTGTTTTTGGTGAGAAAGATAAGCTTCCGATTCTTGCCTGGGGCAACGGCGGCTGCAGTAATTCAAATACAATGCATGAGAATTACCTTTCCGAAATTGCGTCACATGGTTTCCTTGTAGCTGCAATTGGTCCATATCAGGCAGGCGGTCAGCGCGGCGGACGAGGCGGCGGTATGATGGGTGGTATGGGGGCGCCAGGCGGCATACCCGGCGGTCCGATGGGCGCCATCGCAGGCGGGACGCCTGAAGGGACAAGAGGCGGCGCAGCAGGCGGAATGCCCGGTGGTATGCGTGGCGGCGCAGCGGGTGGAGCAAGAGGTGCTGGCGGCGGCATGGGCAGCAGTACACAATCTTCGCAATTACTCGATGCGGTTAACTGGGCAATTGCTCAAAACAGTGATAAAGCAAGCATTTATTACAACAAGATTGATATTTCCAAGATAGGCGTAGCCGGTCATTCCTGCGGTGGATTGCAGGCACTGGAAGTATCTACAGATACTCGTATTACCACTACGCTTGTGGTTGATAGCGGTATTCTGAATACTGGCGGCGGTGCACCAGGAGGAAGAGGCGGAATGCCAGGTGCTGCACCAGGCGGTATGCCGGGCGGTCCAATGGGTGCTATGCAAGGTGATGCAGCCGGCGGCGCAAGGCGTGGCGCCAGAGGCGGCATGCCTGGTGGTGCAACGGGCGGTGCCAGAGGTGGTGCCGGCGGCATGATGGGTATGCCTGCTCTCACAAAAGACCATCTTGCTAAGCTGCACGGGCCAGTGCTCTATCTACTCGGCGGTGAATCTGATATCGCTTATGCCAATGGCATGGATGATTTCAAACACATTGAGAAAATACCGGTATTCGTGGCCAATCAGGGTGTCGGGCACGGCGGGACATTCACTCAGCCTCATGGCGGCGACTGGGCTACTGTTTCCTCTGCCTGGCTTAAATGGCAGCTAAAGGGAGATAAAGAAGCCGGAAAGATGTTCACCGGCAATCCATGCGGACTTGTACAGGACAAGAAATGGACCGTTGACAAGAAAAATATTCCCTAATGGGAATTCTATATAGAAAACTGCCGCTGGCAGAAGTGAATAAATTAATTATCGAAACAGATGTAACTGCTTTTGGCAGTTGCATCTGTTTTTTTGTCTGAAGGTACTTTAAACCTTCTCCAAAGTTCTGAAGTCTCTCCATGATGCAGACGCTCGGCGAGACTATTTCGCAAACTGTATAGGTGTGTTACATCACCGACAGAATTATACAAATTCAATATTTATCGCGATTAATTAGATTTTTTCGCAAGGACGTCATCGAAAAATCGGTTCATTGCATTTGTGGTTCGGTCGAGGTAATTGTTGTATGCTACATCGTGTTCGGCGCCTTTGATGCGCTCGTACCTGATGTCTTTTGCGCCTGCTTCCTTCATCTTCGCGACGAAATCATCTGTGGATTGCGGGCTGACGATGCGATCGGCGGTTCCCTGAATCAGCAGGATTGGCAAAGCATTGGCGGAGATATATGATACAGGTGAATACTTTTCCGAGTTGGCATATCGTCCCGGCAGGGCGGTTGGCGGAGAGCCTCCTGCGACGGCAGTTACACTGCTGGAGTATTCATTCCAGCCGCCATCACCTTCGAGACCTGCTTCGGGACCGGCAAGACCAAGCATCAGCACGAGATGTGCTCCGGCTGAATGACCGTAGGCGACAATGCGGCTGGTATCCACACGGTATTCTTTTGCGTGTGCCTTGAGCCAGCGAACGGCGCATTTGCAGTCCTCGATACATGCCGGTATGGGAGCTTCACGGGTGAGCCTGTAATTAACAGATATGGTGACATAGCCTTTAAGTGCGTAGTCCAGCAGCATTGAGCGGTATGGTCGGTCACGTTTGTCACCGGCATTCCAGCCGCCGCCATGAATTATGACAAGGGCGGGGCGCAATTCATCTCCGGTTGGTTCCAGCATTGCAAGGTCGAGCTTCCATGCCTGACTTTCACCCGGACGATAGACGATGTCATCGAGAATTACAATGCGCTTCGGAGTGACTCCTATTGGTGTTTTGCCGGCCTGTGATGTGCATGAAGCTGCAAAAATAATCAGGCATCCGATAAACAACATTCTTAAAGTTGAATCTTTTCGATAATTAACCATTGTGTTATCCTTTCATTTGGTCGGCTATATCGGCTGACGTGAGCCTGTACTTATTCGCCTGTAAATTCTCTGATAACCTTGAGAGTATCGCCTGCATCTTCCAGTTCGAATATTCTTGGTCGGGCGTTTCTGTCGTTGGGTGAGTGGAAAATCAGCATTAGCTTGCCTTCGAAGGTCTCGAACAGCATGGGATGGCCGCCATTATCTGCGAAGAGCGGTTCAGCCTGATGGTTCCATGTCCCTGCAAGTTTACCCGATGGAGAAATAGCAAGACCAACGTTGTATCGCTGCTGGCCATCGAAACTTGACCAAACCATAAATAGCTTGCCAGTTTTGCTGAGACGCAGGAAAGGGCCATCAGTAACAATACAGCCTTCCGGTTGTACTTTAGCCCAGGGTGCATCGCTGGATTTGAATAAAAGGAACGGTTCGCCTGCCGCTCCCGTCAGGTCATCTTTAAGTTTGATTGCTTCGATTGTACCTGTAGTTATTTGTACCCATTCGTGGGCAAAGACCATGTACGGCTGATTGTCTTCGGCCCATAGCGTTCCATCGAGTGTCATCATTTCGGTTGGTGGAATCGAACGGTTCTGCACAGCTATATAAGGACCTGTCGGGGAATCGGAAACCGCTATTGTCGAGCCGCGATGAACCAGGGGACGCTGGGACAAAGGCGGCTTTGTCGAAGGATTCGTATCCGCAAGAGGTGTGCGTGTATCGAAAGTGAAGAAGAGATAGTACTTGCCTTTGTACTTATGTATTTCCGGCGCCCAGATTCCGTTTGTGCGAATGTCACCCCATACATCAGGAGGGGGACTGTAAATAGAACGGGGTCCCTGCCATGTTTTAAGGTCTTTGCTGGTATATTGCACGATACCGCGCCCACCGGGTCCAACCATGTAGTATGTTTTCGTATCATGGTCGGGGAGTATGCAGATATCACGAATCCTGATATCCGCCAAAGGTGTAATTGCATTGGGATCCGCAGCGGCTCGCATGCCCGTACCCCTCTGGCCGCGAGTGCCGGTCTGCCCGGCCAGTCCGTATGCAGCCGCGACTGATCCGGCTATTAACATTGCAGTTAGAGCGAGATATTTCATATTCTTATCCTCTTCATATACTTAAGAATGTTTGACATAAAAACTTATTTTCTTCTGTTTAATCACTGATATTATGGGCTATTATACGAAAATTAAAAACAGGCAGCCACTCAAAATTAAGAATCCTGCTTTTAATATATGTCTTTTCTCATTTTTGCAAAACTCTTATAACTTATATAAAATACATGCGGCAGAATTACCAGCTAATTTGGGGTTGAACCAACAATATATAAAGGTTATCATTTTTTCAATGATGTTTTAATAAAAAAGAGAGACTCAAAATGCCGCAGTCCCGCTGTTCATCGTTTTCCTCAATAAGCATTTCCGGTCATTCTTATTTCCAGATAAGGATTTTCCGCGTCGTTTGTCTGGAAAAGCATTGTCATCGAATACTTTCCATCCGGTGCATCTTCTCTCGGGTAAAAGACGAATGGGACAAATTTCGATTTTCCGGCCTGCACTTCAAAATCTCGAAAAGAAGAGCCTGTTTCAGGATGTTCATAATAGAATACATCCCAGTAGCCAAGATTTTCCCATTTGCCGTTTATTGAAAAACAACCCTTTTTAAATTTTACCTTCAGTTTTGCAGATCCTTTATTTTCAAACGACACGTACTTTGTTTCCTTCATTCCTCTTTGAGTATCTGAAAATTGGAGTTTATTTTGAGTTATAATCATGTGAGACACTTCACCGGCAGGTTTTGGTCTCATTGTCAGTGTCGGGTCACCGAACATATCACTAACCAGAAAGGAACTGTCATTTTTATACATTTCGCCAAAAGTAACACCGAGTCCAAGCGGAATATAGTCTTTCAGGAATTCGGGCGAATCAGCACCTACAAGCATTGTAACGACAGTATTACCCATAACAACAAGACTGTTCCCGCTAAACAAGTACCATCCGGCGAAATAGTTTTCCTGTGTAAAATCACCATTGGAGCATGAGGCAAGAACACTGAATAATGCGTCCGGTTTTGCTTTTTTAATCTCGTCATAATAAATATTTATTGAACCTCCAAGCCACTGTGTCAAAGCAGAGCCATGTATATTCACAAAAACAAATTCATAACTTTTGGCTAATTCGGCAAGGTAAATCTGTTTTTGTATTTCCATGGAAGTATCATAAACAGCATTCACATCGGCTTCTGTCTCATAGAGACCTGTGAAATCATCAATTTGATTAATAAGATTAAAATACTCCTGTTTGGCTGTTCCATTTTGATTGATAGCGACTGAGCCAAAATACAGCATTTTCTCCGGGTACTCAAAACCATCCGTTCTGTACTTGTGGTTTCTTTCCAAATAATTCCGCAGCATTTCTACACCTTCACGCCCGCCTAAAGGCGGCTTGAGCCTGCCGGTCCATATTTCTCTCATTGTGATATCGGTTTCGGCAATGTAATATTCCCGCTCGAATTTGCCGTCCCCATCCGTGTCGATAAAAGTATCACTTAAGTCCTGAAAATACCAGTCGGAAGGCATGCTTCCTGAATTCTGATATTCAAAGTATGCCGTTGGAATCTCACCGATAAAAATTGCACCCAAGAGCCCGTTCTGTGAATAATTTTCTTTCAGTATGTTTTTTATGGCTGTTATGTCTTCCCAGTCATCAGCAAAAATAAACACTCTCACTCCAAGGTCGTTTTCTATATCATTCCTGAGTCTTTCAATTTCGCTCTGAAGACTCGAGTAATTAGTTAAATCAATAAAAACTGCAACTGAGTCTTTTTTGTATAACCACTTGCCGGCAAATATTGCAAAGTCATTAAAATCTACCGAGCCGTTAAGGTCAATGTCTGTCTGGTAAGTTCCAGGCTGCTCCTGACATAACCAGTTATCAGACATCATTTTAAAGTCAAGGAAATCTACAATGCCATCGTTATTAAAATCGGGATCGTTTTTAATATCAGGATTTGTTTGGCCATAATAGCACTCATCAACCAGAGCTGTTAATAAGAACTGTCCCAACAACAACAAGGCGGCAATAGATAAGAATTTTCTCATTCTGTATCTCCCGGATTTTAATCTACTTTGATTATATCAGATTCCTCAATAAAAGTATCAAACTATATTTATACCAAGAATGTTCTTAAACGGCAAAACATATGAAGTATATGCAGTAAATTAAAAGACAGCACTTTTTTTAAGTAAGACTGGGGTATTTGTATAATTTTGCTGGCTTTCATGCTATTTAAGGCTATAATCTCGTAAAATTGAAATGGATTTCTGTTTTTCGAGTTGAATTACTCGTCTCGGCGAAGGCCGATGCCGTAGCGGGACAAAATACGAGAATTAGGATGATAAAAAAGGCAAGTATTGTAATAGAGCCGCAAAGAAGCAGACACGCAAAGGCACTGGGCAGCCTTGATGCATTATTACTTTGCTGTTTCATATTTTTTATTTTTGCCGCAAGTTCTTTTGCGGGCAGCAGTTCCGGTATTTCCGGTTCTGCAAAAGACAGTACTTCTGAAATTCAGGATTTGCAAATGAAGGGAAAGGAAGTCATATCTTTTCAGTTTGACCCGAACGGACAAATTCTTGTATTTCAGAAGGGCTTTTCAATGACCGTAGGGCCGACTGAATTTTCCAGCGAAAAAGCGGTTCTCTGGCTGGTAAAGCCTGTGGGAAATTCGGTTGAAAAAGTGAATTATACGATGACTGGTTATCTCCAGGGGCAAGTTCGCCTTAAAAGAAATTCGAAGGTTACATCGCATGAATCTGAGATGGTTGTCTGGTTTAAGGTCAACGGCGAGGTTTTGGTAACTTCTGATAAGAAGGAACAATCTGACCCGCGAGGTCTGGAACTGTATGCTTCTGCTTATCATACAATGCGTGGAGCGGATATAGGTCCTATAAGTGCCGCCGCCGAGCCGTTGTTATCCGGAAAAAGACTGAGTAAAATTTCCGTAGTGCAGGCAAGTGAATTATCAGAGCCGGATAAAGAAAAAAAGCCGGATTTCAGATACCCGATAACTTTGGCGCCAACAAGCGAAGAAGGAATTGTAACTAAAGTTGAAGGTAATATAGCTACTATAAAAGGCGGCTTTTATCTCTCGCAGAAGCAGGAAATAAAAGGAAAAATCCGTCTGCTTGAGTTACAGGCTGATGATGCAGTGATATATCTGCCTGAAGATAATAATGAGCCGAACGAAGCCGGGGGCGAATTTGACGAAATTATGGCCGCCGGTTATATCAAAGCCATTTATCTTACCGGTAATGTTGTTATGACGGAAGGCCAGCGCACAATCAGGGCGGATGAAATATTTTACGATTATGAAAATCAAAAGGCGATTGTGATTAACGCGACAATCAGGAATTTCGATACAAACAACGGTATCCCGATTTATATAAGAGCGTCTAAACTTCAGCAATTGGCGGCTAACAAATTCTCCGCTGAAAATGCAATTATAACGACAAGTGAATTTTATATACCGCAGCTTTCTCTGAATGCTGCAAGTATAATCGTAACCGATAATACTGCAATAGAGCGGCAGGAGGGGGAAGAATCGAAAAACGACTTCGATGTCCGGATGCGCGATGTAAGCCTGAAATATTACAATACCAAACTTCCCCTGTATTTCCCGATATTGCGAACCAATATGGTAAGACCTGACTTACCCATCAAAAGCGTCCATGTTGGTAACGATAATACATTTGGAACATATATTGAAACAAGCTGGTACACATCTCGTTTGTTGGGACTTCAGGAGCCGAATGGAACTGATAGTACGATGTTTCTGGATTATTATAATGATCGCGGCCTCGGAGGCGGAATTGAGACAAAATATTATCGCGAGGATTATTTCGGCAGGTTTTTGGGGTATATGATTGACGACCATGGCGAGGATCGTCTCGGCAGAACCAGTGATAGGAAGAATCTCGAACCGGATGACGAGCTTAGAGGCAGGTTTTTCTGGCAAAACAGGTATTTTCTTCCATACAGGTGGCAGCTTTCGACTGAACTGAGCTATCTTTCCGACGAGAATTTTCTCGAGAGTTTTTATCGTCAGGAATATAATCTGGATAAGCCGCAGGAAACACTTATTCACATGAAGAGGATTGAGGATAACTGGGGTTTGTCTTTGTTGGGTAAAGCTCGTATAAATGATTTTGAAAATGAGCTTGAGGAATTGCCTGCGGTTGAGTTTCACTGGACCGGTCATTCTTTTTTGGATGATAAGCTGACATTTTACAGCGATACACAGGTAAGCCGTTTGCGTCAGCGTTATTCATCGGGAAGCGCGGCGGCAGGCTCAAGCGATTTCTTTTCTTTTTTAACAACCCGGAATGAAATTGATATGCCGTTATCTGTAAATAAGTTCAAAATTGTGCCTTTTGTGGCTGGAACAGCTGCTTTTGAGGACGGCCTGGGTTTTTATAAAGATATTGATGATAGTATTGCCGCCGGAGAAGATAATATTTTTATCGGTGAGGCGGGTGTTAGAGGTTCAGTGCAGCCTTTCTGGAAAGTTTTTCCAAATGTGAACTCGCAGCTTTGGGATTTGAATCAGCTCAGGCACGTAATACAGCCCCATTTTTCAGCAGTCGGCTATACCCAAAGCGAGTCCGTTGCAGAACAACGTGATATATTTAACGTAGGAATAACACAAAAATTGCAGACAAAACGCGGCTCAGGTTCGCAAAAACGAACGGTTGACTGGATGAGTCTGGATACGGATATTACGTGGGTTAATAATTCTTCCGATGATTCAACCGGAGCGGATAGATATTTCTGGAATAATCCGTATATTCCGCTGATTAATGAAGAAAGCATACTGATTCCGCAGAAGGACAGACGCGGCAGTGCAGTATATGGGCCTCGGCATAATTATTTTAGCACTGATTTTACGTGGAATTTGAGTGATTCTACTGCTTTTTTGTCTGATATGTATTATGACTTGCAGGATGGAGTAGTACAGCAGGTTGATTATGGATTTTCGCATATGCGTCAGCCGAACCTGAGTTATTACGTCGGGAGCAGGTATTTGAAGAATATCGACAACGGCTACGGAGAGCATGGCTCGAATGCTTTTATATATGCTTTAACTTATATACTTGACCCGCGTTACAGTCTGGTTTATGCTGGACAGGTTGATTTTGATTATGGCGCAGCAGTACGAAATGATATAGCTCTTATCCGGAGGTATCACAGGTTGTTCTGGGCTGTTACGTACAGCCGTGATGAATCACTGGATAGACAATCGGTTGGAATTAGTTTGTGGCCGCAGGGTGTGCCTGACCTGGCTTTTGGATCAAGCAGATATATGGATTTAGGCGGCTCTGCAGGTTTTTAATATAGTTAATAACGAAAATTTGTTTTTTTGATTTCAAGGAGAATAGTATGGCGTTGGTTAATACCAAAAAAATGTTCGAGATGGCATACAAGAATGGTTATGCAATCGGAGCTTTCAATGTCAATAATATGGAAATCACGCAGGGAATTATCGAGGCTGTAGCGCAGGAAAAAGCCCCGCTGATTTTACAGGTTTCCAGAGGCGCACGAGAGTACGCAAGCAATAGCTGGCTTAAAGCTATGATTGATGTTGCTGTCCGTGAGAATCCGGATATTCCAATTGCAATACACCTGGATCACGGCGATACTTTTAAGACCTGCAAAGAGTTTATAACTGACGGATTTACATCGGTTATGATTGATGCTTCGAGCAAGCCTTACGAGGACAACATTGCTCTAACCAAAGAAGTAGTGGATTACGCTCACAAGCATAATGTAGTAGTCGAAGCCGAACTCGGGCAGCTCGGCGGCATTGAAGAAGACATTGTCGGTGTTGGTCATGATGATATCAGCAAGCATCTCTGCGACCCGGAACAGGTGCAGGACTTCGTGAAGAGAACCAATGTCGATTCATTGGCGGTTGCTATCGGAACAAGCCATGGTGCATATAAATTCAAAAAAGAGCCGAAACTCGCATTTGATATTCTCGAAGAGATTGGCAAGAGACTTCCCGGTTTTCCGCTTGTAATGCATGGTTCGAGCAGCGTTTTGAAGGAATTCAAGGATTTGATTAATAAGTACGGCGGAAAGATGCCTGATGCGATGGGCGTTCCGGAAGAAGCAATTACCAGGGCATCGAAGATGGGAGTTTGCAAGGTAAATATCGATACAGACCTTCGTATGGCGCTGACTGCGAAGATTAGGCAGATTTTTGCCGAAAAACCAAATGAATTTGATCCGCGTAAATACCTTGGCCCTGCCAGAGACGCTATCAGAGAAATGGTAAAACATAAACTGCATGTACTGGGTTGTGCAGGCAAAGCAAAAGAATGTTCATAAGAAAAAAACAATAATTAAAGGAACAATGAGCCGCCTTATGCGGCTCTATTGTTCCGAAAAGATTTTTATAATTTTAACTCGGTTTGGAAAATGCAAAAAGAAAGACGAAAAATAAGCAGTTTCATGTATCTTGCATGGGCAGCGGCAATTATAGTTTCATTCGCAGCTTGCGCACTAACATCACGTCCGGCTCCGGCGGAAAATAATGAAGTCTTGTTTAAAAATTCAGTGCCTTTGTCAGGAGAAGCGAAAGTTGTAAAAGATGCTTCCGAATTAATCTGTCAGGGTGATTTTGATTCCGCCCGGAAACTGATAGAAAACAAAATCGGCAGTGACCCGAATAAGGTTGACATTGAGCCGCGAGAGCTGCTGCAGATTGCAAACAATTACCAGATCATAACTCAGCAGAGAAAAGAGGTCAGGGATAAGGCATATACTGATAAATTAGCCAAACTGGATGAGTTCCGGAAACTTTCGGAAACTAACGATCCCAACGAGCCGAATGATATTACGGTTGTGCTTTCAGCAATTGCAGATATAACCGAGCTTACAAACCAGAAACAGAAAGAGGAACTGCTTTCCCGTGCTTATGTTAAAGAGGTAATACAGAAAGCGATAGACAAAGCTGCCGGCTTCGAAGTCGAAGGCAAATGGATTGATGCGTACTCCAATTGCTATTACTGGCTCGCATCAATTGATCCGAACAATCTGGGTTATAAGGAATATGCCGAGCAAATCTATGAAAAAGCTCTTATTGCTGCGTCTCTTGAAGACAGTCCCTGCGAAACACGACAGGAACGATATGAGGGTGTGCAGAAAGAGATTTTCATACGTGCGATTGCTTATTTAAGCCAGAATTATGTCAGCGAGCTTGATTATAACCTGATGACGGAGAAAGCGGTCAGGCAGTGCAAATTGCTTGGCGAGGTAATGGAATTTCCGCCTGAAGACTATAATAAAACTATTGAAAAGAAAGTGCCGCCGGAAGAATATAAAAAATTACTTACAGCGTGGTCGGAATCTTTGGAAGCATTGCACAACGAAGCAAAAAAGAGACCTGACGGCGTAAGTCTTGAAATATTCCTGGATCTTTTTATGAAAGTGCTCGTACTGAATCAGGCAACCGTGAATTTGCCGGAGCAGCTGTTGATATCCCAGTTTTCCGATGCCTCATTATCTGCTCTTGACCCTCATACAGTGATTGTATGGCCCAGGGAGGTTAGTGATTTCGAGAAAATGATGACAAATGAGTTTTCCGGTATAGGTGTGGAAATATCAAAACCTGCTGGTTTATTGACCATTGCGAGTCTTTTGCCTGATACGCCGGCGTATAAAGCCGGGCTTGATGCCGGTGACATAATCGAAGCGGTGGATGGAGTTGAAACCAAAGATATGGTATTAACTTGTGCTGTTCGTAAAATTACCGGTCCAAAAGGTACGAAGGTTACGTTGAAAATACGAAGCCCGGGCGAAGAACAAGCGAGGGATATTGTTATTACAAGAGGAATCATCGTTGTTCCGACAATACGCGGCTGGCAGAGAAGCGAAGCCGGTCAGTGGGATTATTTTGTCGATAAAGAAGATATGGTTGGTTATATCCGTCTTACCAGTTTTTCCAATGAAAGCTCTGAGGATTTGGAAAAAACAATGAATGAGCTTGAAACGAAGGGAATGAAGGGCCTCATTCTGGACTTGAGATTTAATACCGGCGGCCTTTTAACCAGCGCTCTTGAAGTGAGCAATAAATTCATTGAAGATGGATTAATTGTCAGCAGAGTGCCGCGCCCGGGGAAAATGACTATCTTTGAGGAAGCGAAAAAGAAAGGGACTCATCCGAATTATCCGCTTGTTATTCTAATTAATTCCAGTTCTGCAAGCGCATCTGAGATTGTTGCAGGGGCTTTGTCGGACAAGGTTCATGAAAGAGCTACGCTTGTCGGAAGCAGGACCCATGGTAAAGGAAGCGTGCAGAGCATCACGGATGTAATCGGCAATCGTGCACAGTTAAAATTTACTATGGCGCACTATCATTTACCTTCAGGTCAGAAAGTTGAAAGCCGCGATGCCGTGACAAAACTGGGCAGGAATGACTGGGGAGTCGGGCCTGATGTTCAGGTTGACCTGATTAGTGACGAGCTTCGGAAAATGCTTGAAGTGCAGAGAGATAATGATGTGCTTTTCCAGGCAGACCATGAAAAGACCGATGAAGGCTTGAAAAAACATACGCTTGAAGAAACTCTCACTTCTGACAGGCAGTTAGCCGTTGGTGTTTTGGTGATTAAGAGCAAGCTGGTTCAAACTGATATCGTGGCGAAAGCGAAGTCAGGTTCATGATTTAAGGTTGTTTTTTTAATTATATGCCGCATTGGTTTTTATGTGAAATTTTCTGATTTATCACACCTGGAGATTTTCACATAAGTATTTAGGGGTTTAAAGATTTGACAAATACAGAAGATTTAAATAAATTCGAGAAGCAAAGACAGGAAAAATTATCTCAGATACAACAGATGGGAATAGATCCTTATGGTTCTAAATACGAGTCACTCGAAACTGCCGAAAGAATAAAATCCGGATTCCGTGAAAATGACGAAAACCAGAAAACCAAAGCCGCCGGAAGAATTGTTCTTCTGAGAGACATCGGCAAGCTGATTTTTATTACACTGCGTGACTCCAGCGGCACAATACAGGTTGGTCTGAGCAGGCAGTTGTTGTCTGAGCAGTGGCAGTTAGCCAAACTGCTTGAACTTGGCGATACAATCGGGGCTTCGGGGCAGTTGGGCAAAACAAAAACAGGAGAAATTACCATATGGGCGGATAAATTTGTTCTGCTGAGCAAGTGCCTTCTTCCGCCGCCAGAGAAATTTCACGGACTTGCTGACGTTGACCAGAGGTACAGGCAGAGATATGTTGACCTCTGGGCAAATCCTGAAGTGATGGAGCGATTCAAAAAGCGCAGCGCGATTATAACTGCAATACGCGAGGTTTTAACATCGAAAGGTTTCCTTGAAGTTGAGACTCCGATGATGCAGACAATAGCCGGAGGCGCAGCGGCAAGGCCTTTCATTACGCATCATAATACTCTCGATATGGATTTATTTTTAAGAATTTCACCTGAACTGTTTTTAAAGAGACTTCTTGTCGGCGGCATGGAAAGAGTGTTCGAGATAAATCGTAATTTCCGCAATGAAGGTTTGAGCAGGCAGCACAATCCTGAATTCACTATGATGGAAGTTTATCAGGCCTATGCCGACTATAATGTGATGATGGATTTAACCGAAGAGATTATCTCCACTTGCATTCAAAAGTACTGTAATGGTACAAGCCTTCAGTTCGATGAACGCACGATAGATTTCACATGTCCGTGGAGACGCGCGAAATACGCCGACCTTCTTAAAGAGTATGCAGGCTGCGACATTGATGATATAGCGTCAGTAAGAAAGAAAGCACGAGAGCTTGAAATTCACGAAGCAGATATGGATGATGCTGTTGTTATTAATGATGTTTTCGAGGCTACAGTCGAAAAGCAGCTTATTAATCCGACTTTTGTTATCGATTATCCTGCTGAGCTGTGTCCGCTCACAAAACGCAAAAAAGATAATCCAAAAATTGCCGAGCGTTTCGAGATGTACGTTTCCGGAATGGAGCTTGCGAACGCTTATACCGAGTTGAATGACCCTGCGGTGCAGGAAGAAAATTTCCGCATCCAGCTTCGGGGCCAGCAGGAAACTATGGCTACGATGGATACCGATTTTATTACTGCGCTGAAGTATGGTATGCCGCCGGCTGGAGGACTGGGTATCGGCATAGACAGACTTGTTATGGTTCTTACCGGGGCGAATACTATTCGTGACGTTATATTGTTCCCGCTTCTAAGAACGGTTGGAAACGAAGGAAAAGTCTGACGAGTCGGATAAGCCAGACCTGTCTGGCCGTCAACGAGCAGCGCAACGGATAAACCTAAAACCTTTTTATGGCAGTGTGTAATCAATGTTGAAACTATTTTTATGGCTGCGATATTTGCGAAAGAAGAGGATAGTATTTTTAAGCATAGCGGCTGTGGCAGTCTCCGTTTCGATGCTCATTGTGGTTGCAAGCCTGTTTTCAGGCTTTATTGATGCATTTGAGCAGTCTGTAGTTGAGGCGCTTGGTGACATCGTAATTGAGCCTCCTTTCGTGATTTCCAATTATGACAAGCTCATAGAAGGTTTGGAGCAAACGTCACAGGTACAAGGGGCAACCGCAGTGATTTGGGGTTATGGCCTTTTGCTTGTGGACATAGGTGATGTCAGGGCTGTCCAGATTATGGGGATGGAGCCGGAACGAAGGGAGAAGGTGACAGATTTCAATCAGTTTTTAATAAGTAATAAATATCCGTCTCCGGAAATATCTAAAAATGATGCAAACTCACCAAATGAATCTTATGGGTATGTCGCGATAGGCTTATTGACAGAGCCGGATGAAAAAACTGATGAATATAACATCGAAGAAGCCCGTAAAATGCTTGGTAAGGAGGTCAAGCTTACAACAGGCGCCGCATCGGCATTATCAGGGGGAGACTCTGTACAGGATTTTAAGAGGCAGCTTGTCAGCTTTACAATTTCAGATATTGTTGAGACTGGTTTTTATGATTTCGATAACGGGACAGTATATTTCCCCGTAGAGCAATTCAGCAAGGTTCTGTATCCCGACGAAAAGCTGCCTGTTGCTGAACAGATACAAATTAGACTGACACAAGGTGCTGATACAGATGCGTCTTTGGCGATAATTCGCGGCGTATGGCAGAATTTCGTTAAAGATTATTATAACTCAAGTCAATCTCTTATGTACCAGACAAGCATTGCTACGTCACTCCAGAGGCAGAGCCTTATCATCGCGGCGTATTATCAGCAGATGAATGTGCTGCTGGTCATTTTCGGCGTAGTCAGTTTTGGTGCGGTCATATTAATATTCTGTATATTCAGCCTGATTGTTCGTTTGAAACAGAAGGATATAGCCGTAATAAAAAGCTGCGGCACAACCAGCGGCTCGGTAGCATGGATTTTTATCGGTTTCGGAGCTTGTGTCGGCACAGTCGGCTCAGGTATCGGGGCTGTTCTGGGTTTTATTATTACAAAGAACATAAATACGATTGAGGAATGGATAAGGATAATCTTCGGCTTGAAACTCTGGAAAAGCAGCGTGTATTTATTCACGAAAATCCCAAATGAAGTTGACTGGTCGCTGGCTATTCAAGTGATAGTGTTCGCGATAGCGGCCGCTGCTGTCGGAGCTGTGATACCTGCTATCATCGCCGCCAGAACAAAACCTGTTGAAATTTTAAGATATGAATGAAAGAAAAATCCTAAATTCGAAAGGATTTCAAATTTGTTTAGGATTTAGAAATTAGATATTAGAATTTTATTGATTTATGTATAAAATTACTCTTGCATTGAAATATTTCTTAAAGCGCAAAATATCATATTTTGCGGTACTGGCAGTCACGCTGTGTGTCTTTATTGTTGTTATTGTAATGACGGTAATGAACGGAATTGTCGGTGATTTCAAGCAGAACAATTATAAAGTCACAGGAGACTGTGTTGTTGGTACCAGCTCGCTTGTCGGTTTTGCTTACTATGAGGATTTTATTAAAATACTGGAGCAGCAAAAGGAAATAGCCTTTGTTGCGCCTGTTATTAAAAGTTTTGCTCTCATAAGACCGAAAGGCACGAATACCGATGAAGCTCTTGAAATTTTGGGTATTGACCCGAATAGTTACAGTGAAGCTACGGAGTTTGGAAACACTTTGTTTTACAACAGGAGCAGCGTATCAGATATTTTTAAAGTTCGCAGTGACCCGAATTTGGTTGGATGTGTACCGGGTCATTCAGTGCTGAAAATTAGTCAAACCGGGTATTCAGACAGAACTCGTATTTCAAGATATGCGTATTCGATAAGCTGCTTTCCATTGACTGCGAAAGGCGCCCCTGCCGATGCTGGTACGAGTATGGTTCGTACGAAGACTTTTTATGTGAACGATATTTCCAGGAGCGGACTGCCGCGTATCGATGGCTCGATAATATATTTGCCTTTTGACCAGGTTCAAAAACTTTGCGGCATGGATGGTCCCACGAAAAGAATTTCGCGAATTCATATTAAATTTCAGCCTGAAGTAAAACTCAGGAAAGGCTGCGAAATTGTACGCTCTTTGTGGGAAGAATACAGCCTTCAAAAGCAGACAGAAACGCAGGCATTTCTTTTAGGTACTGTAACTGTGCAAAACTGGAAGGAATTCAGACGAGATTCAATCGCGCCTATGGAAAACGAGGAGGCCGAGCTGATTGTAATGTTCGGTTTTGTCGGACTGACAACGGTTTTTATCGTCCTTGTTGTCTTCTATATGATTATCAGTCACAAGAGTAAAGATATCGGAATCTTGAAAAGTGTCGGAGCCTCGAAAAAGGATATGATAGAATTATTTTCAATTTTTGCTTTTTTTGTAGGTCTTTTGAGTTCTGTGATAGGTTTATTTGCCGGCTGGCTGTTTCTGTTGAATATCAATCGGATAGAAGACTGGCTGTATAAAAAATATGAGTTTCAATTGTGGGACAGGGCAATTTATGCTATCGGTGATATTCCGAATCGTGTAAACTTTACGATATTGTTAATTATAGCAGCCGCGGCGATTTTAGCCTGTTTAGTCGGTGCATTTTTCCCAAGCTGGCAGGCTGCAAGAAAACATCCTGCTGAAATTTTGCAGGTAAACCAATTATAGCGTATAGCGTACAGGGTATAGCATGAAATGAACGCTCATCGCTAAACTCGAAAAAAATATGGAAGTTTTATTAAAAGCTGAAGATTTATATAAGTCCTACAAAATGGGACCGACAAAAGTCAAAGTGCTCAAAGGTGCGAACTTAACCGTTAAAAAAGGTGAATTTGCGGCAATAATCGGCGCTTCCGGCAGCGGTAAAAGTACATTATTGCATATTTTAGGCGCTTTAGACAGGCCGGACAAAGGTATTGTTAAATTCAACGGCCAGGATTTGAATCGAATCCCAGCAAGGGATTTGAACAAATTCAGAAATAAAAAGGTCGGTTTTGTATTTCAGTTTTATCATTTGTTGGACGAATTAAATGTGTTGGAAAATGTTTATCTGCCTGTAATGGCAGGTACAAGCATTCCAGGCTGGTTTTTATGCAGAAAATGGGCAAAAAACCGTGCAAAAGAGCTTCTCGAACAGCTTGGTCTGTCCGAAAGAGCAAAGCATAAGCCTTACCAGTTATCAGGCGGAGAACGCCAGAGAGTTGCGATAGGCAGGGCATTAATGAACGAGCCGGTACTTCTTTTGGCGGATGAGCCGACAGGAAATCTTGACTCTGCCACAGGAAATAGTATTTTAGAGGTTCTTGAGAGCCTCAATAAAGCCGGACAGACTATCGTTATGGTTACGCATGATGAAAGAATCGCCAAAAGAGCCGGCAGAATTGTAAAAATTATTGATGGTGAAATTAAGGGTGCGTAAGGTATAATATGAAATGTGTAACTTGATACGCACATAAAGATAAAAATATAGGATTATAGTTATGGGATTGAAAATCTGGCTTGATGGAAAACTTGTTGACAGGGACGATGCGAAGGTATCGGTCTTTGACCATGGATTGCTTTATGGTGATGGTGTTTTTGAAGGCATCCGAGTTTATGACGGCCGGATTTTTGAAAACGATGCTCATATTAAAAGACTTTTCGAATCAGCAAAAGCAATTCGCCTGACAATTCGCCTTACTCACGATGAACTCACCAAAGCAATGGAAGAAACTGTAAAAGCGAATAACATTGTAAATGGCTATATCAGGCTGCTGATAACTCGCGGCGTAGGATCGCTTGGTTTAAATCCATTCACTTGTGAAAAAAGCTGCATAATTATCATCGCTGATAAAATTCAGCTTTATCCAGAGGAACTTTATGAAAAAGGAATGAAGATAATCAGTGCAACTACCGTTCGCAATCATCCACTTGCGATTCCGCCACAGGTCAAGAGCATGAATTATCTGAATAATATTCTTGCAAAAATCGAAGCGCTTGACAGCAACGTACCCGAAGCGGTTATGTATAATCACGAAGGTTATGTTGCTGAAGCTACGGGCGATAATGTTTTTATCGTTAAAGATGGTGTTATTTATGCTCCTCCAGTCGAAGCAGGTTCACTCGAAGGCATAACCCGGAAAGTTGTCATTAAGCTTGCCAAAGAGGAGAAAATCTGCGTCATTGAGAAAAATCTGACAAGATTTGACTTATATGTCTGTGATGAGTTTTTCCTTACCGGCACTGCCGCTGAAGTCATCGGGATTGTCGAAATTGACGGACGAACAATCGGCGAAGGCAAGCCCGGACCAATCACAACAAGGCTAAGAGAAAAATTCTTTAAATATGCTCATGGAAAAGAATAGGAAAGTTTTAAGTTTTGAGAAAAGTAGGATGGGTTTTAGCCTGTGCTGAATAATATTTGGTGGGCTTAAGCCCGCCCTACAAGAACTCAACACTCAAAGCAAAAAACTAATAATGAACTCACCTGCACGAACCAATATTAAGGATTCACATAAACAGATACCCTCTTTTGCGCTCGTTAAAGATGAGCTGACTCAAGTCAAGAAATTAATAAATGAGCAATTAAAATTTTCTTCCAGGGGGCAAAAAGATCCGGATATAAATCAACTGCTCGAATCTTTGCGCAATCGAAGCGGGAAAATGATTCGACCCGGCCTGGTGCTTTTATCATATCTGGCTGTTCATGATGCTTTTCAGGGGGAAGAGGTAATACGTGTTGCGGCATGTATCGAGATGGTTCATCATGCGACTTTGCTGCATGATGATGTTATTGACGATGGGAGGCAGCGGCGGGGAAAACCTACTATAAACAGTCTTTGGGGAAACGAATCCGCTGTATTGTTAGGCGATTTTTTATTGGGTCATGTCTTTAAGTTATCTTCGGAACTGGAGCCACGGGTAATTAAGATTATTGCAGATGCCGCAGTAAGACTTTGCGAAGGAGAACTTCGGCAGATTGTACAAAAAGATAACTGGCAAATGAGCGAGACTGAATATATCAATGTCATTACAGAAAAAAGTGCTGCTCTTTTCAGTAATAGCTGCTATCTCGGCGCTGTTTTAACACAGTCGGATGATAAACAGGCGAAACTTTTTGCCGATTTTGGACTTAACGCAGGTATTGCTTTTCAAATCACTGATGACCTTCTCGATATAACAGGAGATGAAAAACAAACGGGTAAAACACCCGGCAGAGATGTTGATAAACGCAAGCCGACTCTGGCAGTGATTCATTTGCTGAACACTGTTGATAAATTAAAAAGGGACGAACTGATAAATACATATCTTGAAAGCGATATATCAAAGAGCAAAAGGAAAATGTTCATAGAGATGTTAAAAGATTCCGGCTGCCTGGAATATGCGTCAAATCAGGCTCAGAAATATGTTTCCAGGGCTATACATGCCCTGGACGAATTGCCGGAAAGTCGAACAAAAGACGCCCTCATTGAAACAGCAAAATTCATGGCCGACAGAACCAGTTAATATCAATCATAAATAATAAATGCGTTTTAATGCAATTTCGAATGACGCAAACAAATATTATTCACGCCCCGATTTATTGGACAGGCCAGAAAACCGCGTCACCTGGTTTGTTGCTTGATGTTCTCCATTTTACAGTACTGCTATCGCTCTTTCCTCCATCATCCTTGAAATCTTCGCCGACACTGTAAAGTATAAAATCATCTCCTTCTTTTCTATAGACTAATGGCTTGTTACTGTATGGATCTATTGGTATCTTTGTTATATATCCGGCCTCGAGCAATTCCTGAAGATTCTCAGGATGACTTCCTTTTTCTATTCTGTATCGCTTAAGTGCCAAAATCGTTATTGTCGCTTCGTATTCCGTTCTTCTCTCCTGTATCATTTGCGATAGTCTTTCCATTGCAGGTGTAAATATACTGATGAGGAAATTCCTGCTTTGTTTGGTAAATGAGCTGAAATGTATTCTGTAGTTGAATACAGACGGCGGATTAAGCCCCGTTGAATAGCCGGACTGCTTAACTTCATACGGTGTCATTTCCTGCATTTTCTGCATTTGCTCGAATATTTCATTATATTTTGCAATAGTTTTGTTACGTCTGGTATGGAGCATGCTCAAAGCCACAAACATGAGTTTCTCTTTTCTTGTCGGACTGGGATCAGGTTCACCCATAGATATGACTACACTTGTCATTGGGATTAGAATCGGGATAGATTTTGGTATCAAATGGCCGCCTCCCAGGCCGCCTTTAGTGAACATATACTGGACTATGTCATAAAAAGTAATTTTCTCGCCTTCCAAATTTATTATAATCGGATGCGACTTATACATATCATTCAGGCGATTTTGTATATCTTCCAACATGCTTAATGATAATTCGTTTTCAGAAACAATTTTTAGCAGACTTTCGATGCCGATAGAATGACTTGCCAAACCCACCAATTGTACGTTAAGTAATATATTTTCTTGAAAATGAAAAGCAGCCTTTAGAAGAGTGAAACTGTCTTCAACAGCTTTTTGTGTATTGGCTTTTGCTGAGTACATATTGACTCTCCATCTGCACAAGAAAGAAATTGGTCTTAAAGTACCGATCTGTGGAATCCCAATTTTCATTAAATCAGGTAAATCAAGTGCTGTAATCAAGCCGCTATAAGGGAAAGTTTCGTCTAATTCCTGTATTTCGTATTTAAAATAAAAGTATGGTTTAAGGCTCGCTTTGGAAAATTCCTCCCATGCAGGCTGGTTTTGTTCAATCCATTTGGTTATAATTTCCTGTTCTGTATCATTGAAATCGAAAAAGTCTTTATAATAATTATCCATAATAATGCTGTATTCATTTCCGAAATCAGGCTCTTTGTAAAGTTCAAGTGCTTTCTGGTAATAAAGCCATGCGTTGTCTTCAGGTTTGTAGTTCTCAGGTATGTTTATTTTGTTTAATTGAGCGAGGTAGTCAGTATCGATTATAGGCTTACTGTAGATGAAGGCTGCGATATATATAGAGATGATAAACAGTCCGGATATTACGAGTTGTGTCTTCAGTTTTTTAGTTAATAAAAATTGTTTGAGTTTCATAGAAATTGATCTTCCCTCTTTATGCGTATTTTGTTTGATTTTTTCCACATAAGCTCCTGAACAGAACAATTCTCACACTTCAATATCAAAAATCATATCAAAATCATCTACGGACGCCAGAAAATTAATATAAGAAACCGGATTTTTTACGGAAATCCGCTATTAATTGATCTAAACAATCACAAATTGAAATTTGTCATCCTGAGTAAAACGAAGGATCCAGCCTGCGAATATATTTTAAGTTGCGATTGTACGTTTTGTTTCAAATCCAAAATAGTTGGTAAAAACTTTTGCTTAATACGCTCAAGAGCACATATCTCATATTATTATGACTTTTACGTTTGTTGTTATTTTTTATGTTCTGATTATCAATTCGACAGTAAAGGTTATCTATCGTATAATGTATTTCTATGGTTCAAAAAAATGTCAATGAAAGCTTATTTGGGGAATATGAACAGAGTAGGCAGGCTGGGATAAATGCTGCAGCGCCGCTTGCCGCCCGGATGAGGCCCAGAACTCTCGATGAGTTTATCGGGCAAAGTCATTTTCTCGGTCCCGATAAGCTTCTGACGCGGATGCTTGAAGCCGACCGTCTGAGCAGCCTGATTTTTTATGGACCGCCGGGAGTTGGTAAAACTTCACTGGCTTCCGTAATTGCCAATTATACTAAAGCTAATTTTCACCACCTGAGCGCACCGTCAGCAAGTGTGAAAGACATTCGTGATGTAATTGACCATGCTAAAAACAGGCTTGCTGCAAAAGGAACTCGGACTGTTCTTTTTATTGATGAGATTCATCGATTCAACAGGGCGCAGCAGGATGTGCTTTTGGAAGATGTCGAAACCGGTGTTTTGATATTGATAGGAGCCACGACAGAGAATCCATTTTTTTCAGTCAATTCGCCATTAATTTCCCGGAGTACTGTATTTCAGTTCGAGCATTTGAATCAGGGCGATATTTTAAAACTGCTTCAAGTTGCTATTAAGGACTCTGAAAGAGGGCTTGGCAAGTATAATATAGATTCTGATGATAAGGCTCTGAACTACATTGCACTGATGTCGAGCGGTGATGCGAGAAAGGCATTGACTGCCCTTGAAGTAGGCGTTTTATCTCAGGCGAAAAGAAATAAAAATATTGTGATAAAGTTTAATCTTGAAATCGCTAAAGAGTCGATACAACAAAAGACAATAGATTACGATGGTACGGGCGATACGCACTATGATTTGGCGAGCGCTTTGCAAAAGAGCATGAGGGGTTCCGATCCCGATGCGACAATCTACTGGCTTGCTCGAATGTTAGCCGGGGGCGAAGACATCCGTTTTATTGCACGTCGAATCGCGATTTGTGCGACCGAAGATGTTGGCAATGCCGACCCGATGGCGTCTGTTTTGGCTGCCGCTGCCGTTCAGATTACAGAATTTGTCGGATTGCCTGAAGCGCAATTGGCTCTGGCTCAGGCGGCTTTGTATGTTGCCTGTTCGCCAAAGTCGAATGCTTGTTCTTCCGCCGTATGGCAGGCCGTATCTGACGTGAAAAACGAGCCGATATTGCCTGTGCCGAAACATTTGAAGGATAGTCATTATGCTGCCGCTAAAAAAGCCGGTATCGGCGGAGATTATAAATATCCTCACAGTTTTGAGGATGGCTTCGTAAAACAAGAGTACCTACCGGCTGGTTTTAAGAAAAAATATTATAGTCCGAAGGATATTGGTTACGAAAAAAATATTAAGAACTATTTACAAAAACTTCAAATATTGTTAGAAAATAGTAAATCTTCACGGTAATAGTGAAGTTAAATAAGGATAGTTAAATGGATAAGGCACAATTACGCCTGAAATTAAAAAATTGTCTGCTGAATATGGATGAAAAACAGAGAGCAGAAAAAAGCAGACAAGCATGTAAGAATTTGGCTGAATTGCCGCAGTTTCAGGAAGCTGAAACTATAATGATGTATTTGTCGCTGCCTTACGAGATTGATACATCAGAAGCAATTCTTCAATGCTGGAAATCCGGTAAAACCGTTGCGGTACCAAAGATTTCATGGGAACAAAGGCATATGATTCCGGTGCAGATTAATTCACTGGAAACAGGCTTTTCTACCGGCGCTTTGGGGCTTCGCAATCCTATTTCAGGAGTGCCGGTGCCTTTTGAAGATATTGATTTAGTCGTTACCCCTGCTTTGGGATACGACAAGAAGGGCAACCGCCTCGGCAGGGGAGGCTCATATTACGACAGGTTTTTTGCAAATGAAAAACTGAGAGCTTACAAGTGCGGCTTTGCTTTTGCTGAGCAGATTATTGATTCTATACCGGTAAATGAAAATGATAAGCCGGTTGATTCTTTAGTAACAGACAATGGAGTGATGTTTTTTAATCATAAGAAAGGAGTATGAAATGGCTCGTATTTATGTTCCACGCGCCCCTCGGAGGAATAGGAGTAGGATATATACTATTGTTTCCGTGGTTATTATTATTGTTGTAATTGCCTATCTTTACATTCCGGGGGGTAATCAATCCGAGCCAAATAATAGCGGATTGATAACCAACTCACGAGATACTGTTGTTTCTTCCGATTCTGAAGAAGGCTCAAGATCGCAGGATAATTCAGATGCAGGCGATGCATCTCTGCCAAATACCTCGCCAGACTGGACAAGCTCTTCGAGCGGCGGGACGGAAATTTCGTCTCAGGGACAACCTGAAAGGGGAAATGCAGCCGGTGGTGCTCCGCTTGGTGCACCGACAGGTTCAGGAGGCATTACTCCAGCTATGCAGCCGCCTGTTCAGTCGGTAAGCTCCGAAGCTGACAAGCTGATTGCAGAAGCAGCCGCTATGCTCAATCAGGGTGTAAGCCAGATTATTCCGGCGCGTGATAAATACAATGAAGCATTGCGAAGCAGGACAATAAGCGTACAGCAGGCAAAGTTCGTGAAAGAAAAGCTTTCCAGCCTTGCGGATGACTGGCTGTTCAACAGGGTTGCTCTGCCGGGAGATACTCTTTGCGAGCATTATAAAGTCCAGCCCGGCGACCAGCTCAGGATAATAGGCGATAAAAACAAGATTACATACGAGCTTATAATGGATCTGAATAAAATTTCCGATGCAAGAACGCTTCGGGCGGAACAGAATATAAAGATAGTTAAAGGTCCATTCCATGCCAAAGTATATCGCTCGACTTTTACTATGGATGTTTATCTTCAAAATACTTATGTTCGCACATTTACAGTCGGGCTGGGCATAAAAGGCGAGGAAACTCCTACCGGGCTTTGGAAAGTTAAAGCTGGTGGAAAGCTGATTGAGCCTGAATGGACTGACCCGAGCGGAAAAACTCATTATCCAAGCGATCCAGATTATCCTCTCGGCTCAAGATGGATTGCACTCGAAGGAGTTAGCGGAGACGCAGTAGGCAAACAGGGCTTTGCGATACACGGCACGCATAAGCCGCAGGAGCTTGGCACTGCCAGTTCACAGGGATGCATCCGCCTGGAAAATGGAAACGCAATTTTAGTCTATAACATGCTCGTTCCGACATATTCTACTGTGGAAGTCTTAGACTGAAAAAATTGAAATAAAATCAACACAGGCACAAAGCCGCCATGATAAATATTCTTCGCGACTTTGTGCCTTATTATTTACATACTGTTCATAATTTGCATATTTCCGGTTTTCTACCATAATAAACACGCCTAAAAAATTATTTTTTATTTTTTAAATATTTTGTTGACGTATGACTACGTGCGTAGTATATTATGACTACGAGCGTAGTTAATTGTTTAGGAGTTTAATTATGATAAAGCAGCATAAAGTACTTGGAGAGCTGGAATTGGCTGTTCTAAAAGCCATATGGGAAAATCAGCCCTGCACGGTACAGCAGGTCGCGAAAATTCTTGGTCAAAAGCGGGGATGTGCAAGAACAACAGTCCTTACCGTAATGCAGAGACTTCACGCAAAAAATATTCTCAAGCGTCACAAAAACAATGGCGTATTTCAATACTCGACAACCGAAGGTCGTACCAAGGTAATATCGAGAATGATAGGACAGTTTCTTGATAAAGTGCTGGATGGCTCGGCTTTGCCTTTCGTGGCATACCTGAGCGATACAAAAGATTTAACAAAAGAACAGGCGGACACTCTGCGAGCGATTGTGGAAAAACTGGAGAAAAAATGAGTTCTGTATTCGCGGGCAAGTCTGCCCTGAGTTAAGACGAATGGGATGCCCGCGATACGTTCAGGAGAGATAAAATGAATGCTATAGTGGGAATATTAAATGACATAGCAAGCCTCTGGGCAGGTCAAATGTGGACAATTATCTGGCAAAGTACTGTACTGGCCGGACTTGTTGTTATTGTAACTTTATTATTCAGGCGTCTTTCTGCGGCGGTAAAATTCTGGCTCTGGATGCTTGTGCCGCTCAGGCTTCTTGTTATGCCTTTAATTACCATCAGCCTTCCTTTATTGCCTGCAATTGCTCCGCCGCACATAGAACACATGAAAACCGCACCGGCTGTAGTCGAAAAAGCCCCGGTTGAATACTCACCTGTTAGGATGGCAAACTTTGAATTTCCTCAAGAGGCTCTTAATTTTCAGACTCGACCTGTTGAAATAAGAGAACAGGAAACTGAGCCGGATATAATTCGCATTAAACTTAATCTTTGGTTTTTCCTGTTGATAACATGGTTTGCCGGCGTTGGATTTTGGACTATACGTTTATTCTGGTCATGGCGAAAGATAAGGCTTATTGTAGGTAACGCAAAAAAGACAGAACATCAGCGTATAATCAGGCAAGCCTCTAAAGCGGCTGCAATAGCAGGATTAAAGAATGTTCCGGAAATCTTAGTAACACGTGGGAATATTTCGCCGTTCCTTTTTGGAATATTGCGGCCGGTACTTATAGTTCCTTCGGATTTTGTAAATAATGTAAGTAACGAAGGACTTCTGGCGGTTTTTTCGCATGAATTTGCACATTTGCGAAGAAAAGATACGCTTGTCGGATGGATTCTGGCGATTTGCGAAGCGTTTTATTTTTTCCATCCTGTTTTACATTTCGCAAAAAGACGAATTTTATTCGAGCGTGAGCGTGCCTGCGATGACTGGGTAATCGCTTCAGGCAATTCTCATAAGAAAATTTATGCCAATGCTCTAATCGACGCCGCTGGTATATGCAGAAATTTCAGTGCAAAGCTCGGCCCGACAGGAGTGGTAGCGGAATCTTTCGGCGATTTGAAAAAACGCATAATAGCAATAGGCTCAAACATAAAACCCAAAACGCGCCTTTCAAAAACCGCTCTTGTTTTACTTATTTTGACCGGCACAATCTGCGTCCCAGGTTTTGTATTAACGAACAGAACGATCGCTTCGAGTGAAAAAGCTACACTCGAAACAGTTCGCGAAATGGTCGCGCGCAATGAAGCTCTTATAAATCCAATCAAAATGGAATACACAGTTAAATATGAACGCAAAGGCGAATTACCCTCTTTGAATACTGGGGGTGGAATGCGTGGAAGCGGACGTCTCAGCACATACTCTGAACATACCTGGGCTCAGGATGGAAAAAAGAACTATTCAAAGGGGCAAAATTTCTATGGGCCAAACGAACCGTCAAGAGGTGAAATATATATATTCGATGATAAAGTCACTGCATTTGGTGCACTGCCGGATTTAATGAGGGGGGAAATTCGTGACCATGACCGCTTTGACTGGTATTTTGTATTGGTTGTGAAATTAGGCCTTCGACCATTTGAGGGTGAGTTCAGGCTTAACGAAATATTAGTTCCGGATTATGCAACATTAAATAATAAAACCGAGATAATTAGCGGCAGAGAAACTTATGTTGTAGATGCCGGGTGGCCACCTCATTCTCTATACTTTGCCAGAATATGGATTGATAAACAGAGAGGAATGCCTCTTCGTATCTGGTATTACAAAGAACATCCGACTCGGACAAGCCAAAAAACAATGTCTGAAATTAATAATATTGAGCTTTACCAGTTGCCAAATGGCGCATGGCTTCCGATAAAAGGAACAAGAAGCAATAACTTAACCAGTTATATTTCTTATGAACATATATCAGTTGATGTAAATAGCGTTACAACTAAAAGGGATGATATTCCAGAATCGCTTTTTGAGATAGATTTTCCAGATGGTGCGCGAGTACATAATGTTTTTACAGGTTTTATTTCAATCAAAGGCAAGCAATTAAAAACTTATGAGGAAATTGTGGGAGGAACCGGCAGTTATATTGCAGGGACAATAGTTGATGCAAATGACGCTGCTGTCCCGGATGTAGTAGTAAGACCTCAAACTATTCGAGTAGAACAAAGTGATGGAAGGTCAAATTATAGAATTTTACAACCTGAAGAAGTTAGCTGTGCTGTAACAGATTCACAAGGCAGATTTGCCGTAGAGTTGAACGAAGAAGGAATATATGAATTTGATATCTATCCCAAAGACCTTTCTGAGGCGAGTGTTCGTGTTCCTCTTGGCGAGCATAATCTTAAAATCGTTCTTGAAAAAGGTGGCACAATAAAAGGGCGAGTTGTTAGCCTTAAAAAAGGACGGAAAATACCTCTACCAAATATTGAAGTAGAAGTTGAATCTGAGCGATTTGTAACATTAAGGACGAATCGCTTGAAAGCGGTAACAGATTCGGATGGCAGATTTGAAATTAAATATTTAAGCACTCATTTATCACCACGTACGGATAATCCGCAAGAGTATCGTCCGAGGCCGTGGCAAATTCATTGCGGCTCACATACACAGACTGTTGTTTTCGAGGAAGGTGTTAGCAATAAGGAAGTTGAAATATTGCTCAGGCCTGATATTGATTCAGCCGCACCACTTACAGGCAAATCTCTGCCGAGCTTCGATGAGATTAAACTGGATTACGATATAAATCAGGCTAAGGATAAAAAGGTGCTTATTTGTTTCTTTGATTTGGAACAGCGGCCAGCAAGGAATTGTTTATTAGAGCTTTCAAAACAAGCTGACGATTTGGCTCAGCAGGGAATTTCAGTTATTGCTGTACATGCATCAGAGATTGGGAAGGACATTCTCGATGCATGGCTTAAAGAAAACAACATAACAATACCCGTCGGAATTGTCGAAGGTGATGAACAGCAGTTACGTTTCAACTGGGCGATTCAATCTCTGCCGTGGCTGATTTTGACTGATTGGAAGCATATAGTAAGATTCGAAGGATTTAGTATAGATGAGTTGAATGATAAGATACAGGAATGTTCTGAATGGGATGTAATTGAAGGCTATGTGAGGGATCCAAACGGTAAGCCAATTGAAAATGTCGAAGTACGAATTGATAGAGACAGCCCGGAATATTATCCACCTGAGATTACACAAACTGACGAGCATGGATATTACAGTATTCCAAAACCAGAATGGTCATATACTATTTTATCTCAATGGACTGAGATTTTAGATTCAAACGATGGGCAAAGACGCCAAATGATAAAATTGAAAAGAATTTTTGACGGACCTCAAACGATTAATTTCCAGTTTAATTCTTTTCCTGATGAAGATACAATTCTTGGTGGAAAAGTAGTTGATAATAGCGATAATCCTGTTTCTGATTATAAAATTTGGATAATCGATTCTGATTACAGGGATGACCCCAATAAGGACTATATTTGCAAATTTGATTATACTCTGGAAAAGACTTTTGAAAGTGGTATTTTTAGAATAACCGGTTTATCACCGGGTGATTATCATATTAGTGTTTTTCCAAAATCAAAAACTTATGAGGAAACAGTTTTTTTAGATGTCACATTAGAAAATAATAAAGTAAGTGATAATACAATCAGATTAAACTCTAAAAAAGCTTTTTACGGGAGAGTTTTATTTGAAGATGGCTCGCCTGCTATTTTACCTGATTTGAAAACAGATATTACTGAACCTATGGGAGAAGCTTCATGGGCAACTTTGGCTTCACTCGACAATGATGGCTACTTTGAGGTTTTATTATCTGAGAGAGAAATTCAGGAATTCCAAACAAGTAAAAAGCAATTATGGGTTCTATTAAAACGATATCATATTGGTATGTTTCCATTTGATTTACTGACACCTGAACATGATAAAGCAAAAATAGTCAAAGTAAATCGCCCTGAAGTTGTTATAGAGCCTGAAAATGTTCTTGTTGGGAAATTACTGCCGGAATTAAAGAATTTTGGAATAGACCTTTCACTTTTTGATATGAAAGATAAAAAGGTGCTCGTTTGTTTCTTCGATTCGGAACAGCGTCCGGCAAGGAATTGCTTATTAGAGCTTTCAAAACGAGCTGACGATTTGGCTCGGCAGGGAATTTCAATTATCGCTGTACATGCATCTAAAATTGAAAAGAACACCCTCGATACCTGGCTTAAAGAAAACAACATAACAATGCCTGTCGGCATAGTCGAAGACGACTCTGAACAGATACGTTTCAACTGGGCGATTCAATCCCTGCCCTGGCTGATTTTGACCAATACCAAACACATTGTTACTGATGATGGATTCAGTATAGACGAGATTGAAGAGAAAATTAAAAACATTAATGAAAATCCAGCATTAGAAACCATTAACAGCAAGGAATTGCTTGAAAATCTTAAAAGTATGGATGAAATTTATACTTCATCACTAACGTTGACCGGCACTGATATTCGGATTCCTGATTATCCTGATGTCCCTCGTCAGAAAATTCGCTGGAAAATATCAATGCACCAGGATGAATTTGCATTAGAGCAAATTAGTGATGAAATTTATGAACGCAAGTCAAGC
>JAFGEF010000005.1 GCA_016931715.1 Sedimentisphaerales bacterium | reverse complement strand
TCTGCAAAATTGAAGTTAGGCATATATTGTATGAAGAAAATCGGTTTAAAAGATTTTCTTCATACAATCTGCTGCATTGCTGTAACTGCTTATTCGTGAATAGTTTAACTTCATTGTTTAAGAAAGAAAAAATTAAACAACAAGCAATTTTTTCTTTCTTAAAGTATGCCTAACTTCAATTTTGCAGAATCCTTAATCTTATTTTTCAAAATACTTAATCTAATTGTCCGGATAATGTTTGCCGGATTTTCATAAAAAATTCAGTAAATTCAGGTGTCAGGTGGTTCCTTGGACGAGGCAGATTTACATCAAATTCATTTACGATTTTGCCGGGACGTTCGCTAAGAACGAGGACTCTATCCCCAAGGATTATTGCTTCATCGATGTTGTGTGTGACAAATATTATCGTAATTTGATTTTCATGCCACAATTGAATAATCATTCTTTGCAAATCCGCTCTTGTAGAGTCATCAACTGCTCCGAAAGGCTCATCCATAAGAAGTAATTTTGGTTTCATGGCCAGTGCCTGAGCTATAGCGGCACGCTGTCGCATTCCGCCGGATAATTCATGCGTATAGGCATTTTCAAAGCCTTCGAGTCCTACTTTTGAAAGTAATTTCACTGCTTCAAGTTTTCTTTCCTGCTTCGATATTCCTCTCATCTCCAAAGCAAAAGCAACATTGTTCAGGGTAGTTCGCCAGGGGAATAATGTATAATGCTGGAAAACGTAAGCGATGTTCATTCCAAATTTCAAATTATCATTTAAATCCAAATATCCTTCATCCGGTATGTCGAGCCCTGCGATAAGATTCAGTAAAGTTGTTTTACCGCAGCCTGTGGCGCCGAGCACAGTTATAAATTCGCCGCTATTTACAGTTAAATTAATATCGTGCAATGCAGAAACCGTTGAGCCGCTTTCTGAGTGAAATACTTTTGAAAGTTTTTGTATTTTAATCGCTTTGGCATACCGCGATTCTTTTTGTTTTTCTGTTTTCTGTGTCACTGTATTATATTTCCTTTTCCTTCCAGCCGACAAAACGAAACATTACACGACGCATTAAAAAAGAGAGCATGGCGCCTACTGCGCCGATAATTAACATTGCAGCGATTACAATATCCATTGCGGAGTTATCCGCTGCATACATCAGCAGATAACCTATGCCGCTGTCACTTCCGGTCATCATTTCTGCCGCGATAATAACAAACCAGCACAGTCCGAGTCCCTGTCTTAATCCAGTTAATATCATTGGCATTGCCGCAGGAAGATGAACATGATAAAAAATTTGCACAGGTGATGCACCAAGTGTTTTAGCAAGCAGAAGATAATTACGCCTGACACTTGCAACGCCATCGAGCGTATTAGTCAATACCGGGAAAAAGCCGCCGACAAAAATTACAAAAATCATTCCTATTTGAACCTGGTCAAAAATAGTATGGCTGTAATTAATTCCGAATAATTGAGGTAATGTTTTCAACTTAAAGATAACAATTGCAAAAGGAAGCCATGCGATAGGACATAAAGGCCGCAACAGCTCAATTACCGGCTCCAGTATATCGCGGATAAAAGAGATTGAACCCATCACGATACCGAGTGTTACCCCGACTATAGAAGCGAAAAGGAATCCGAGCAGCACTCTCAATAAACTAATCAGTGTATTGCTTAAAAGCGTCCCAGATGCGTAGTGTTCCCGCAATGGGTGTGCGAGCTGTGACAATACTCTTGTAACTGAAGGGAAAATCCATGGCTGGTCGTAATATTGTGCCGTTATCTGCCAAATTATTAAAAGTACAAAAATTCCGACAATCGAGCGGATTCTTTTTGACCAGTCGAAATTTGCGGCATGGCCATCCTGGCAATGCTTCGCGGGCAGGATGACCGTGACACTATTCTTTTTGTCAGTACTATTTATTTTCTTTTCTTCTTGTTTCAAGTTTCTTTTTTGCCTTTTCTAAAAGTGAAAAATCATAAGCTGCAGAAGCAATTTTTTCAGATTCGAGTCCTTTCAAACCGCCTTCGAATATTTCCAAATCGTTCATCACATTTGCCCACTGTGCCATTGTCTTGTACCACTGCTCCGAAGTTTCCATCGAATAACCGCTGGCAGGTATGCTTATTTTCTCTACAGTTTCACTTGTTCCTATCCAATGTACGGCTGAAGCGACTGCTTTATCAATATCCTGATTTATTGTATCAGTAGCCTGCAAAAATAAAACCAGTAAGTCAATAATAGCTTCGGATTTTTCCGGCTTAATTTTGGAGTTTGCCGCTATGCAGCAGCATGGATGATTTCTGAAAGTACCCGGAGGAAGCTCTTCGAGATCACAGATAATCCTGCCCATATTTTTTTCAATAGCAATTGCCGGGAAGGGATTATTTCCGACATAACCATCAATAAGGTTGCCGGAAAGTGCTACGTTCAACTTGTCGCCTCCCTGTACATTTACCATTTGTATCTGCAAACCCTGAACAGACAAGTCACCACCGAAGACAATTCCTTCATCCCTGAGTGAATCCTCGAATATTATTTTTGCTACGGCATCAGGGCTTTTATAACCAATACGAATCAGCTTATCGGAAGTTTTTACGATTTTTACAAAATCATCCCATGTTTTTGCTTGAAAATCTGGTTTTACAACAAACATGTCGCCTTTATAGTGCAGCGGAGAAATTAGTTTTACAGGAGCGCCGCTGTCAACTGAAGCAAGTACTGGCGCAACTCCGCCAAGACCTATTTCAATTATATTTTGAGCTAAAGCAGTCGGCATTTTAGAGCCGCCTCCTACTTTTACAATTTGAATGTCAGCAACTTTTCGCTCCTTATCATACATTTCGTATAATTTGAATTCCTCGACAGTTTTAATGTTAATTCCGCTTTCTTTGGAAAACAGCTCTGCATTATCAAGGGCAACGTATAATGCGGTATGGTGGTCGTGTCCTACATGGCCGACTATGATTGTAACTGGGGCGGAAGGTTTTTCCGTTTCAGTTCCTTTCTGCCTGCATCCAAAGAAAAAAGCTGACAATAAAATTACAGCAGGAAACAAATATTTCATTTTTCTCATTTCCAAATCCTTTCGTGCATTTTTTTTTCTATGAATTCAATTGATTACCATTTATGAAAAAGCTTAAAGATAACACCAACCCTGTCTCTGTCTGTGAATGTAGAATCGATATTAATCGGAGAAGCTGCCTTAAACGTCCAGCCTTTTGCAAATGCCCAGACAAAACCGGGGACCAGGTCATGTGAGCGCCCCAGCTCTTCCTTATCGGTGTAATTGTATTCTATCGCGGGCCATAAAGTTGGAGTTGGCTTAAAAAGAATTGCACTGTTGATTTCTCCGACCTCGCCATCGTCATCCTCGCTCCATGTATATCCCGGATTGAAATGCAGAGAAAAATCTTTCCATGCCTTTGATATTTCCGTTGTTATTTTATACGCTCCGTCTTCGGTTCCTAATTTCTTATCTGCGTCACCGTTTGGGAAATAATACCATAAATCGACTGATACACCGGGGATATTATTTGTTTCTTTTATACAATTCCATTTTTCAAAAATATATACATTTACAAATCCGTCACTATCATTTTTTGTGCTGGTATCGAAATTATTAGACCAGTAAGGAATACCAATGGCAATGTGATGGTCTTTTGCCCATCCATACTTTGTACATAGCGTGGTTATTGATCGCTTCTTTTCCTGGCCTGAAGTTCGCCCGTGATAATCTCCATCGGAGCCTTTCACCAAATCCCAGTCGAATAACTGATAGTTGAGGGATACTGACAAATGATTTTTACCGACTGTTTTTGAACTTCGTGTTTTTGTAAAAAAGCTCATCGGGTAGTCGCCTACCCAGGAAAATGTTTCTTCCTTTTCGTCATTAGGATCTTCTGCATTAGCAATATTACTACCTGAAGTTAAAATAAAAATTAATGTTGATATAACACATATTGATAACTTTGTTTTCATAATGTCTCCCTTTAAATTTATGTGCTTTTTGTCTTTTTTCATAAACGTTAAAAAAACATACTTAAATCATTTTATAGCTCCTTTCCAGTCTTAACTTTTTTACCAATAAAAAAGGCGGGCATGAGAGATTATCTCAATACCCGCCGGTATCTGTGGCTGAATGTAATTTTTCAAATCAAGTGCCAGGTCTCCTCTGATTTTGTTTCAAATGGCGCAACGTCCATTTCAATAAGCACCTTGAACTTGCCTTTGAAATCTTTAGGCACTCGCCACGAGTACCGGCAGACGCCGCCTCAACCATATGAAAAATTGCCTGAAGCAATAGTATTTCCATTTTCATCCATAATATTCACCTTGGGAGCTTTGGGTAATCTGGGTATTTGATATTGTTCTCCAGCCTGACCAATAATTGAAAATTTAATTTCCATCTGGTCCGGATATTTTACAACGTCAGGTTTAATTACAAATGGAGGCCCGACTTTTATTGTTGTTGTTTGATTATTTTTAATTCTTATCTTCGATAAATCACCCCATGGGCCAGAGCTTGTAAGCTGGAATGAGGAGCCATGTTTTGATATAGTTAGTGTCTGTGCCCTTAATATTCTGGCATTAACAAGTAGAGGTTCATCGTTTGAAGATATATTTATCCGTTTAAATAGGCCGTTGCGGAGTCTTAATACGGCCGTTGAATCATCCGAAATAAGCTCGATTTTTCCATGCACTAACGAATTGGTGAATGAATATAGGTAAAGTAAACCTGCACAGGCCGCTATTATAATAAAAGAGATTATTAAGTCTTTTCTCTTCATTTCGCTCGTCTCTTATCCATGACATTAAATACAAATTTTTATTATTTTACTTCTTAGCAGGTTGATTTTCCAGATAAAAAGCATTATTACTTACATATAAAGACGCATTTGAAGCAAATTCGTTACATTTTTTTTGATTTTTTTTCATAATTTAATAGAATAATTTAAAATTCTTAATATTTATGTACTTTGCGGGGTAATTTATGGCAAATGACAATAAGTTCGATGAAAACGTCCTTCAGAAACTGCCTTCGGTTGATACTCTACTAAAAGAGCCTGAATTTGATAGTTTCATTATTATTATCGGCAGAGAAGTGGTGGTTGATTCGATTCGCGTAGCGATTGACCATGTCAGGCAGAGTTTACTATCGGCGGCAAGTATAGAAGCAGATGAAAAAGAAATTTACAAAAATATCTTTGAAACAGCAAAAAAAACCATAACAGCAGCTATGAAACCCTATTTCCGTAAAGTTGTGAACGCAACAGGCATAATTTTACATACAGGTCTCGGCAGAGCTGTTTTACCCGCCCGTGCAATCAAACAAATTCACGAAGAATTGTCCGGGTACTCATTGCTTCAGCTTAGTGCAGAAACTGGAAAACGCTCGAAGAGAGATGAATGTATCGAACAATTGTTAAGTCAATTAACCGGCGCGGAGGCCGCAACCGTAGTTAATAACAATGCCGCGGCAACAAGTATCGTATTGAATACCATTGCAAAAAATAAAGAGGTGATTGTCTCTCGCGGCCAGCTTGTCGAGATAGGCGGTTCATTCCGTCTGCCGGACGTGATGGCGTTCAGCGGTGCAAAACTTGTCGAGGTCGGGACGACCAATAAGACTCATGCGAAAGATTATACAAACGCGATAACTGAAAATACCGCGGCGATTTTACGAGTTCACCCAAGCAATTACAAAATCCAGGGTTTTTCATCGGAAGTGCCGCTCGACGAGCTTGTTGAAATAGCTCATTCTAATAATCTTATTATGATGGACGATGTAGGGGCAGGGGCGCTGATTGATTTTTCGCAATTCGGTTTCGAACCTGAACCGACTCTGGCTGATTCAATTCGCAAGGGGGCTGATATTGTAACTTCAAGCGCAGATAAGCTGATAGGAGCATCGCAGGGCGGGATTATCCTTGGCAAAACCAAACTGATTGAAGCTGTACGAAAAAATCAGTTTGCGAGGATTGTTCGCGTCGGCAAACTCACGCTGGCAGCGCTTGAAGCTACCCTGAAATTGTTTCTCGATGAAGCAGTCGCTCTTCGCGAAGTACCAACACTGCAGATGCTTATGCGAAAAGCCTCTGAAATTGCAAAAGAAGCCGATGACCTGGTTCAGAAGATGAAAACAATAAGTGCCGATTTTGAAATTTCTGCAATCAGCGGTTTTTCACAGATGGGAAGCGGCTCGCTGCCAACACAAAATCTTGTGACAACACTGGCTGCAGTAAAGCCCAAAAAAATATCTTCGGAAGTTCTTGCGCAGCAATTGAGGCAATACACTACACCTGTATTCGCGCGCATACAAAATGACCAGGTTCTTTTCGACCCGCGCACTCTTCTCAATGGTGATAAAGAAATAATATTAAAGGCTATGACCGAAATTTTCAGTAAAGAACTATGACATCAGCAGAATCTGTACAAAAAAACATAACTCTTGGAACAGCAGGGCATATAGACCATGGTAAAACGGCATTAGTAAAATGCCTGACCGGCTGTGATACGGATTATCTCAAGGAAGAGAAAGAGCGCGGCATGTCCATAGACCTCGGATTTGCGCCATGTACAGTTTCAGGCCTTGAAGTTGGCATTGTCGATGTCCCCGGCCATGAGAACTTTATCAAAACAATGGTTGCGGGTGCAAGCGGTATAGACGGCGTAATATTTGTAATAGCCGCTGATGACGGCGTAATGCCGCAAACACGCGAGCATCTCGATATCATAACTCTGCTTGGTGTTAAATATGGCATTGTCGCTCTGACTAAAGCCGATTGCGTCACTTTGGAGCGGCTGGAAAACGTTACCGCTGAAATAAGAGGATTTCTTAATGGAACTTTTTTAGAAAATGCACCTATTCTGCCTGTTTCAAGTATTACTGGGAAAGGTTTCGACACGTTTTATGAAACACTTCAAAAACTCGTTGATTCTATCGAACCGAAAAAAAATGATGGAATATTCAGATTGCCTGTCGAACGTGTATTTTCTGTAAAAGGTTATGGCACAGTAGTTTCCGGTATTCCTGTATCAGGTTTGATAAAGACCGGCGATGAAGTTACTCTGTACCCTCATGGTTCTAAGGGGCGAATTAAAGCGATACAGGTTTACAAGCGTCAAAGCGATACTGCCATGGTTGGTCAATGTGCGGCTCTAAATGTCCCGCAATGGGATTATAAAGATATTAGTAGAGGCTGCTGTGTTACGCTTGGAGAATATTTCACGCCGGAGCAATGGTTTCTGTGCAAACTGAGAATTCTTAATAATATTGAGCGTCCTGTAAAAAATGGAATACAGGTGAAATTTCATACCGGCACTTCCGAAGTCATTGCGGCTTTGTATTTACTCGAAGGTAATAATATTTCAGCGGGGCAGGAATGTTTCGCACAGGTCAGATTGAACGGGGATGAAAAAATAGTCGCAGGTCCCTGTGACAGGTTTATTTTGCGCAGCTTATCACCTGTTCATACTTTAGGCGGCGGTATGATTATCGAAGCAGTATCTAATAAATATAAAAGGAATCAGCCTGATATTGTTCAAGACCTTAAAGAGCGTGAAAAAGCAGTCTTAAACAACAGAGATTTTGTCGAATATGCCATAAAAAACGCAAAGGAGTACGCAGTTGGGAAAACTGATATATCAATTCGGACAAAAATACTGCCGGATAAAGTAGAAAGGATTCTTGGCGGCTTAATAAAAGACGGAATTGTATTGAATTTAGAGTCAAAATTTTATATTCATCGCGACACATCATTAAATATTCAGCAGCAGTTGATCAGTATTGTAAATAATTTTCATAATGAAAATCCTGAAAGTCCCGGAATAACTTTAGAACAAATGTATGAAATTTCAGGTCTAAAAAAGGAAGTTTTTGATGGAATCCTGACAATACTCAGGTCACAAAACAGGCTAATTGAAAGAAAAAATCGTTTGGCTCTTGCAGAGCATAAGGAGACATTCAGCGATTCCGAAGGGAAACTGATACAGGAAGTGGAATCACTTTTTAAGAAACAGCCTTTCAATCCGCCTGAAATTCAGGAAGTCGTCGAACATACAAAAGCATCTCAGGAAAATATCAGAAAAATCTTCAAAATTCTTGTCGAGCAGCAAAAACTTGTCAGAATTGAAAATGATATGTTTTTTCATAGCGACGCTGTTGGACAGGCGCGTGAAACTTTGATTTCGTATATAAACCAGCAGGGAGGCCTTGAAAGCGTCAAATTCAAGTACCTGCTTAACACTACAAGGAAATTCGCAATCCCTCTTCTTGATTATTTCGACAGAATCGGCCTGACAAGACGTACCGGCTATACAAGATACCTGAGAAATCCGAATGTTAAATGAAGATATTCAAAACCATTTTTCTTATTTTACTCGGCTAACTATTTCTTCTGGTCAAAATTCAATCAAATTGTTAGAATTCTGTAATATTTAGGTAATAATATGAATGAGAAGACTTTATTAGCTGTAGGACCAGCGGCAAAAAAAGCTGGAATTTCCCGTCAAACTCTGCAATATTATTTAATGGTCGGGCTTCTTGAGCCGTCCGAAATAACAGAGACGGGCCGGAGACTTTTTGACCAGAAAACCGTAGAACGCATAAAACTGATAAAAAAACTTAATGACAGCGGCTATCCTCTGCGTGCCATAAGGGATCTGTTCATGGAAGGCCGAACTGATATGAAAGGAAGCAAACAGTGAGTGATTACGAGAAAAGTCAAAGACGGCACAATATGATTGTGGGTTTATTTGTCCTTATAGGAGCCATCGCATTAGTCTGGCTCATATTCAGGTTTGGTGATTTGCCCGGTTTTGTTTCTGAGATGGATTCCTTTGATGTATATGTACAATTCCCGACTGCACCCGGGGTACAAAAAGATACACCCGTACAATTTTGCGGGTACCAGATTGGCAGAGTTACACATGTAAATTCACCGGAAATCAAAAAAGACTTTATAACAGGTCAGAAATATTACCAGACAATAGTTATCCTTAGTATTGATAATAAATATGAAACCATTCCATCGAATGTAGATGTAAAAATGATGACACGTGGTCTTGGCAGCAGTTATATCGAATTAAAAGAGCATCCGGGCGTTCCTTCTGTCCCGCTTGATCCGAACAGGCCTGAAACGAAATATTTATGTAAAGGTGTATGGCTTCAGGGAACAACAGGTATGACAAGCGAATTTTTCCCTGAAGAAAGTCAGGAAAAATTAAGTGAGTTAATTTTCGGAATTACAACATTTGTTGATAACGCCAATAAAATAATCGGGAATTTGGATAATCAGAAGAACTTCGAGGCAACACTTGCTAATCTGGCTGATGCTTCGGAACAGGCTAAATCCACTCTTGTCGCCATAGAGAAACTTGCTGATACCGGGACATCTGCACTGACACATACCGAGGCAAAGCTCGATGAAATAGTATCTGTCGCGACTGATACATCCAAAGATATTCGCCAATTTGTAAATACCGGAACTACCCTTATGAAAAACACTGACGAAAGATCAGAAAGTGTTGCCAGGGTGCTTATCGATTCAATCGAAGAGATGGGTCAAACCAGCGCTCAGCTTAGACTGATAATGGAGAAAATTAATACCGGCGACGGCACGGTTTCCAAATTTATCAACGACCCAATGTTGTACGATAAGCTGGTGCAGGATACAAAGCAGCTCGACGAAGTGCTGTCATCAATGAAGGCGCTTGTTAATAAAATCCAGGAAAAAGGTTTAAGTAAGGTTTGGTCGGGCAGCAAATAAAGCAAAATTAAGAAGGAATAGAAATTTATAATAGAAAGGAGTTTTATTATGATTCTTCCAGGACCAATCAAAAAAATTATCGCTGTTTTCAGGGGAAATGTTTCACCGGTTTTTATTTTTATCTCGGTATTGCTCGGATTCTGGTTTGGTATGTTACCGGGCTTTTCCGGCTTTCATATTCTTCTGATAATTGTAACGCTGATACTGAATGTTCATATCGGATTGTTTATTTTAACAGCCTTATTGGGCAGAGGGCTTTGTTTTGCCGCCGCTCCTGTATTATATCATGCCGGCATATGGCTGCATGGCAATCTTTCCGGAATGTACCGCTTTCTTTCGTCACTGCCGGTTATAGGATTAACTGATTTTAATACTTATGCCGTTGCAGGCGGATTTATTATTGGTCCGGTTGTTGGTGTTATTGCCGGACTTCTTCTTGCCCGTTCTGTAATTTCTTTCAGAAAGATGATGCTTAAGATTGATGAAAAATCAGAAAAATTCAGGATATGGTATTCCAAAACGTGGGTGCGGATTTTAGACTGGATTCTGATAGGGAAACGGGTAAAAGATGTCAAATCGATGTTTGTTAAGACAAAGTATATTCGCAAAGCCGGTGTCGTTCTGGCGATTCTGGTCATTGTAGGGGCTTTTGTCTCTGCACATTTTCTCACAGATACAAAAATCAAAGATTTTGCTGCTGAGAAAATGACAAATGTTAACGGCGCACAAGTAGATATAAATGAGATTGGTCTTTCCCTTCTTAACGGTTCGTTATCAGCCGGAGGGATACAGGTAACAGATACGGGAGATCCCAATTATAACCAGCTTGCTGTCGGGAAAATTGCGACAGATGCGAGCGTCTATGATTTATTATTGGGTAAAGTGTACATGGAAAAGGTCGAAGTGTCCGAAGTTCTGTTTGGACAGAAACGCTCGAGTCCGGGAAAAGTAGTCGAGCGTGAGGTCGCAGAAAAATCGGAAGATTTTGATCCGAACAAATATAAAGTCGATGCCGGAGATATTGCAAAACTCGAAAAATACTTCAAGGATGCAAAATCTCTGAAGGAAAAACTGCAAAAAATCCGCCAGTATTTACCAAGCGGCAAGGGTGATGAAACTCCTGCCGAAACTGAGCAATCGCCGCAAAATTATCTTGAGTATCTTACAGCAAAAGCATTTACGTCAATATCACCTCGTTTTATGGCAAAACTGGCAGTTCTTGATAAGGTACAGATACCTTCAGAAATGTTCGGCAGCAGTAAGATTCAGCTTTCAAACCTCAGTGATGCTCCGGAAGCGGCCGGTCTGCCTGTTACGATAGATATGGATTCTCTGGAAACGAAGGCTTCGATAAATATGAAAATCGATTACAGTAAGGATACTCCGGAACTTTCCGGTACCTTTAATACTTTTGACTTATCAAAAATGCAGTCACTTCTGAGCAGTGATAGCGGTCTTGCTTTCAAATCAGGAACTGCGTCAGGCAAATTCAGCGGAACTGCGACTAAGCAGGCTCTTGATTTGACATTGAACCTAGATATTAAGGACCTCGATGCCGCAGGGCAGGGTAATGGTGTGCTTGGACTTGGACGCGATGTTACAAATGAGTCACTTTCAGTTTTAGACAATCTCAGCACTACGATACGAATTGTCGGGTCTGTGACCGAACCTCGACTGGTTTTCGATGTAAAAGGTCTAACAGATGAATTTAAACAGGCGCTGGCAAAAGCAGGCAAGGACAGGGCACTTAAGGAATTTGACGAGAGAGTTGGGAAAAAGATCGAAGAAGAGCTTGGCGATAAACTTCCCGGCGGTATTAAAGAGACACTCAAAGATCCTTTGAAGGGACTTGGCGGTTTATTAGGCGGCAATAAAGACGAATAAATACTAATTTCATTGAAATGAATACCATGTATGGAACTGTATTTGAATGAATTTAAAGATTTGGATTAAAGAAACAAGGCCCCAGTTTCTCCTTTTATCGCTTGCGCTGGTTCTTTTAGGAACTTCAGTCGCCTGCAGCGATGGTTATTTTAATCCGATTAAGTTCATCTTGACAGCAGCCGGTCTTCTTTTGGCACATGCCAGTGTTAATGTGTTAAATGACTATTTTGATTTTAAAAGCGGCATAGATGCCCAAACAACTCCAACATCTTTTTCAGGGGGCAGCGGCATACTTACCAAGGGACTTCTCAAACCTGAAAGTGTTTGTCGATTTGGTCTTGTTACTCTGGCAATTGCTTTTTTTATTGGTATTTATCTGACTATATATTCAGGCTGGCAGCTTCTTGTGTTGATATTCATTGGTGGTCTGGTTATTTTTTTCTATACTCCATTTCTGACAAAATGGCTAATAGGGGAATTATGGGCAGGTTTGGGGCTGGGAACTTTGCCTGTTATAGGAACATACTTTGTTCAAACCGGCAGTTTAAGTCTTGAAATTCTGATTGTTTCTCTTGTACCTGGATTTTTGACTGCGAACCTTCTTCTTTTAAATGAATTTCCTGATCTTGAAGCAGATCGAAAAGGAGGCAGATATCACCTTGTCATCGCCCTGGGCAGAAAAAAAGCGGCTGTTGTTTATGCGGGAATTATGCTTTTAACTTACGGCTGCATTACTGGTGGTGTAATTTCAAAAATAATGCCTTATCATGCTCTTTTAGCCCTGCTGACAATAATCTTTGCGTTAAAAGCAGTTATCATAACTTTTAGTAATAACAATAATTTAGAGAAAATGATAGCCGCTTTACGCTTTAATGTCATCACGGTTTTAGGGACGGATGTTTTTCTGGCTTTTGGTTATTTTATTGATTTTGTTATGCAATAATAGTTTCCACAAAATATCGTTAAAAAATTGTTGTAAAATCTAACTTGACTGCTTCTTTTTTATCTGTTATTTTAGACTATAAATATCTTAATGCTTATAAACTGTGCCTTAAATGTTATCAGGGGACGAATTGAATTGTGAGGCGACAGGTAAAACAGGTAGATTATTGAAAGCTGTATGGGAAGTAAACTGAAGTCTTAAAGGAAAGTAGTCAATCTTAATTTAATATTCTGCATGTTTGTTTTTGTTCTGTTATTTAAAGCATCGCAATGACAGATCAAAAACGGGAAGAGAATTTCTGCACAATGCTGTCGGAAAAAACATTTAAGAAAATATTTAATAACTCGGTTGATGGGATACTCGTGGTTGATGTGGAAAAAGAAAGTGTCCTGTTGGCCAACAGGGTATTTTGTGAAATGACAGGTTATAGCCAGGAGGAAGCTAAAAACCTTACATTTCAAAAACTTCACCGGCAGGAAGATATGTCCTATGTAATAGAGCAGTTTAGATTGCAGGCGGCCGGAAAGCTTCTTATTTCAAGAGATTTACCTTTCATGAAAAAAAATGGCAGTATATTTTACGCCGATATCCATTCAATTGATATTTATTTTGATAACAGAAGGTACATGATAGGAATTTTCAGGGATGTTACAAGCCAAAAGAAAATTAAAGATGAGCTTGCATTTAAGACAACAGTCCTTGAAACCCAGCTTGAAACGACAATTGACGGCATATTGGTTGTTGATGAAAATGGAAAAACGGTTCTTGTCAATAAACGGTTTGCAGAATTGTGGAATATTCCACAGCATATACTGGACACAAAAAGTGACGAGAAAATGATTCGATATGTTGTTAAAATGCTAAAAGAGCCGGAAGAATTTACAAATAAAATTAAATATCTATATTCCCATAATACGGAAAAAAGCACGGACGAAATAAAGTTTAAGGATGGAAGAACTGTCGAGAGGCATTCTTTTCCAATGGTTGAGCGAACAGGCAGTTTGCTTGGCAGAATCTGGTATTTCAGGGATATTACTGACCAAAAAAAAATAATTGGCGCTCTTCGGGAAAGCGAAGATAAATACAGGGCGCTCGTGGAAAGTACCAGTGAAACAATAGCTGTCATCGATATCAATGGTGTGTTTGCGTATATGAACATAATCGCGGCGCAGCGCCTTGGAGGAAAGCCTGAAGACTTTACAGGCAAGACAATGTGGGATCTTTTTCCCAAAAATATCGCAGACCGTCAAATGTCAAACATCAGAAAAGTTATTAACATGCGCCATAGCATCACCGAATCTTCTCAGTCAGAGCTGCAGGGTCAGATGAGATGGTATGAAACCACTATTACACCATTAGACTACAGCAAGAGCGGCGTCCCGACAGCGATAATTCATGCAAGAGATGTTACAGAGAGAAATAAGACACAGGAAGAGCTTAATACATATCGCCAGGAGATGGCGCACGCAGAAAGGCTTGCATCGCTCGGAACATTAAGTGCAACTGCAGCTCACGAATTAGCTCAGCCTCTGACTGTTATGCGACTGTTGATTGAAAATGCAATGACAAAACTGGAACAGGCTGCTTCTCCTCAAGATGTCACAGACAAGCTCAGAGAGAGCCTGATCGAGATATCGAATATAACTTCAGTAGTTGACAGGTTTCGTAATTTCGCAAGGAAATCATCTGAAAATATAATAAGAGAAGTAAATCTAAATACTATCGCCTGCAGAATTGTTAACCTTCTAAAAGAAAGTTCTCATCACTCGGAAGTAGAATTGATAATTAACAAAATGGATGAATTGCCCCTTATATATTCCAACGAAAAAGACATTGAGCAAATGTTTTTTGCGCTGATACATAACGCAATCCATGCCGCAGTAAATAAAAAGGATCAGAAGGTAATTATCAGCGGATCAGCGTTTAATGATTATGTGGAATTAAGATTTGCAGATAACTGCTGCGGCATAGCACCGGAAAATATGGAAAGGATATTTGAGCCGTTTTTCACGACAAAGCCTCCGGGCCAGGGAACAGGGCTCGGACTTTGCATTGTTCGTGATATCGTATCACGAGCAGGAGGCAAAATACGAGTCGAAAGCGAGTTGGGGCAAGGCTCCACGTTTTTTGTCACACTCCCTTTGAATAAGGATATGAAATAAAAAAGATATAAAAATGAAAAAAGAAAATAAAAAATATATTTATTTTGTTGATGATGAGCCAACTGTGCGTAAAGTCATAAGCGAGACACTTGAGCAGCTTGATGTGAAAGTTACATGTTTTGCGGGCGGGCCGGAATGTCTCGAACAAATAGAGTCTCAGGGATGTGACATGCTTATCACTGATTTGAAAATGCCGGGCATGGACGGCCTGGAACTGATGAGAAAGGCTAAGGAACTCGCTCCTTGGCTGCCAGTGCTTGTTATTACTGCTTACGGGGACATACCTCTGGCAGTTAAAACAGTTAAATCAGGAGCTGCGGATTTTATTGAAAAACCTCTTGAAAAAGAAACTTTTTTAAGGAAAGTTCATACGATTCTTCAAAATAATCCCCACATAAAAAAATATCCATCCAAGCCTCTTACAAAAAGTGAATCTCAAATATTAAAATATTTGATTGACGGTAAAAATAATCGGGAGATAGCAGAATCGCTTCATCGTTCAGTGAGAACAATCGAAGTGCATCGTTACCGCATAATGCAGAAATTCAATGTCGAAAGCATAGTCGATCTCATTAAAAAAGCTGCTGTGCTGGGATTAATTGAAATGCCGAATAATAAAAAAAGCCAGGCTCAAAAACGCCGCAAAAAGAATAATAAATAAAACAATTTTTGTCGGGCTGATTGGGTGTTCCATCTTCAATGTATAATTGGAATTGCGATGTTCTGAAATATGCCCGGCGTCTGTATAATATGAATTATGGTTTAAATCAGAATCGCAGTAAAAGCATTTCCTGGCATCAGAATCTATCTCCTGCCCACAGAATGGACATTTTATAAACCCCATAACTACCTCCTAAAAATATTAGAATCTTAATGTTATAGAGATTTATTAAATCAAAGTAATCCTCAGCAACAGTATGTACACAATCAATCTATATTATATAACATATTTAGTGAAGTGTCAAATAATAATAAAATATTTAAATTCCACCTGCATAAACTGTCATAAAGCTTTATTTTATAAGACTTTACCTTAGTCGGCTGGCACACTATGAAAAATTATATAATATCTTCTATTCTGTAGAGCAGCGTTTTTTTCCACCTTTGGCTGTAAATTTGTGAACGGATTAAAAGAAGTGTTACAAACGCCCAGAAGGCGACAAAACGCAGGTAAAGTAGAACAACTGAAAACGTTTGGTCTGTATTAATGGAATTGCTTTCAGCCAGTTCAGAGGGTGTATAAATTGCTCCGAATAATGTTGTATCAAAAAAAATCTGCCATGGAAACAGCAGAATAAGAGCGACGAGCGAAGAGAAAAATGCCCTTGATATATATCGCAATCCGCCAAGAAACGCACCTAATGACACGGAGAAACAGAAAAACACCATTAAAGCATAAAGAGCAGCGCTGAGCATAAGTATTGTATTGGAAATATTTATCACTGTCGTTATATGTTCAAACGTTATATCAAAAGGCAAAGCCGTGACATTTTCGCTGATACTGTCTCCGTAGAGAGTTCCCTGAACTATATATCTCTGATTTACGAGCCAGAATGATACCTGGAGCAGAACAAGACATATTATCATAATCAGAAACAGCAAATTCTTCCAAAAAGCAAACAAATGAACAGAATCAATAGAATCTATTTTTGTAGAAATGAAATCTTCTTCTGCTATCTGTTTAGGGATTTGATCGTTTGAAAATTCTTTATTGATAATCGATTTTTTATTTTTTATTGCCGGCGCTGTTTTGCGGACTCCTATCGCCCAGGTTAAAATCAAAACAAAGACACCCGCGGCAAAAACAGTAATGACCCATACAGCGGCTGAAATGCCTGAAATTTCAGGTAATGTCACTTTTCCATAATTGTACACTGTCTCAAGGGGCTGAATTACAGGGGGATAAAGAAAAACATAGACATAAGCGCCGAAAAACATTCCGAGAATCGTAATAACAGCATCTATTCTGCCGGATGCTGCGCCAGCCAGGCAGGTTCCGGGAGTATATCCTGTAAGTCCAATGCCTGCCCCGACAAGTAATCCGCCGACAATCATGGTCACAATCGCCGCGGGTTTATTTTCCATCTCGACGGTACCAAGCATTTCGATAATCCATGTTCCGATAAGCCCGATGAGCAAAAAAACTATGACTGTTCGTATGATGTATAAATCTTTTAATCTTAATGCACGGGTAATACGGTCAGGATTCGCCAGCCCGGCAAGAACAAGGCTGGCCCCGAATATTATACCTGTTATCAGACTTACAAGATTAGCACCCATATCACTTTTCCTGATTATTTTTAGGAGCAGTTACAGGATAAACAAGATACGCAATGAGCATCCCTGAAACAAACATGGCAATAGTAAACGGAACTGCGGCCAGGGATAATCGTGAAAAGCCTGTAATAAAGTTTGCACTTACTCCTCCATAGGTGATTCCAGCGCCGATAAGAATAAGAAAACCGCCAAAAAAGCCGGCAATCAAGCGAACTACGATAGGAGTATTATGATTTTGCTGCCACAAATCCGATACAGCACGTACCTTCCATATCCCAAGATAAAAAGCTGCAACGCAGGCTCCTGTTACGATACCAATACCGAGCCACCATCCATGGTCTGCGTTCTCATATTCTTCATTGTGCATAAAAGGGTGTTTCTCGATATATCCGGGAGCATAAGAATTTAAAATCTTCGTATTGGTGAATATAAACTGAGGTGAAATATCGAGAGACTGTGATAAACTGACGGCCAGAATCTGAACAAGCCCAAGCAAAATTCCGGCTGCCCACCATGGCAAAGGATATGTCTGTGAATCTGGTTTATTCATTAGAAGCTCTTAAGTATTTCAATGCAAGTGTATTATAAAAAACAGTCTTTATAGGCATCCATGAATTACATTTTTTTGTCTGGGATTACATTCCTTGAAATCCCTTTCCACCTATCGTCCTATGCTTCCAGCTTCGACTAAAATTATAATTGCTTTATATTTGATGTCAATAAGAAACATTAGGACTAAATCAACTTTTAATCTTAATAAACGCATTTTAATCAAAAAATCACTCGACAATTTATATGATTTGTAATTATAATACCCAAATCCAGGATTTGTGCGCCCGTAGCTCAATTGGATAGAGTGTTGGGCTTCGAACCCAAAGGTTGCAGGTCCGAGTCCTGCCGGGCGCGTTGTATGTAATGATCTGGATGGGGAAATTATATAGGTATCAGAATCTAAAAATGCCGAGATGATACGAACCGGAAGAATTGAATTTTCCCTTCCCATAATATAACGATATTCCGTCGGTGTTTCATTTAAGTCAACAAGCTTGACGTTATATTCTTTTTCCAGCGTCATATAACCAAAAAACATAAAATTTAAATTGAACATATTTCGGCCTTTTGAGTACTTAATGCTATTAAAGGTCATAACGACTGAATTCAAGCCTCTGTGATAGATTTTACTTTTAACTGTTCCTTCGCACACAGGGGCTTTTCTTTCATTAAAAATACGTATTCCAGTCCAACTGTTTTTTTCTTGTTTTTATGTCATTAGAGCCATATAATATAACCAGACAATTCAATAGTGTATAACATATCTGTTATTCAGGAGACAATGATATGGGCTATAGAAAAGGTTTCACACTCATCGAACTGCTGGTTGTTATAGCCATTATTGCGTTATTGCTATCTATTTTGATGCCTGCCCTTCAAAAGGTCAAAAAGCAGGCTCAGGCAACAACATGTTTAAGCAATCTCAAACAAATCGGCCTGGCATCTTATTTGTACTCCTCAGATAATGATTCATATATTCCTCGCGGTGCCGGCGGCGGTACTACAACCTGGTTTATACAATTTTTACCTTATCTTGGCCAAAAACATAATACCGGCGATTACAGAACAGTGTCTATATACGAATGTAAAAGTTTCCCAAGAACGGGTACTGGTTTGAATAAGATACCCAATTCCGAGCAGACTGTCTGCTATGTTATTAACGGCTGGACATTTTCAAATTCAACTGACACTCAAGGTTCACCCGTTACTCGTGCTACTAAGCTTTCTGTGTTCAAAAAGCCCTCAAGGACGCTGTATATGGCCGACAATGAAGACGGCGATTGGCGCCCAATAATACAAACAGAAGACAGTCAGGAACTCACGCGATGCGATGTATTTGACCAGGGACATCTTCCAGCTTCAGAGAGCCATGATATACTCCGGGGCAGAAGAATAGCTCGCGAGCGGCATAGTAAAGGCAGCAATGTTTTATTTCTCGACTGGCACTCAGAATACATTGCTGCGGAAGAACATACAATCAATCTGTGGCGTGATAGATGATTCATTGTTCTTTCATATACAGTTATAGTTTTAAGGAGGTTTATGATGTACACGAAAGCAATTTATTTGATTTCAGCATTTGTGCTGATTTATTCTTGCACAAGCCATGCAGATGTTGTGATAGGTGATTTCGAAGGTGATTTAGGCACATGGATTTCTTTTCCTGACTCGGGCGCCGTACTTGAACTCGGGACGGTTGGAACCACATCAGGCAACTCAAGTCTCAATTTAACAGTAATTGGGGGATACTGGGAGCTTCAGTGGATATTGCCGGAAGGTCTTGTTTTGGACTTAAATAATGTTACAACTCTTGAACTTGATGCTGCTATGCTGGTTGATAACTTTGCCGAGGGGACATGGACCAAGATTGATAAACTTGCCATAAACAGTGACCTCGGCTGGAGAGAAGTGGATGTAACAACGGTAATCGACAAGGGCACCGGAGAGGAAATCGCCTCTAAGGACTGGGGAACATGGTCTGGGGATTCAAATAGAACGATAACATGGGATATCGGCGCTGTTGGTTATGACTGGACAGGATTGACTGATTCATCTTATGTGACTTTCAGTATCGCCGCGATGGGTGCCGGAGTTTTCCACATCGACAATATACGCCTGAACGGCGTGGATATCCCGGGCTGGCCGACACCGGAACAAGCAAAAAAGCCAAGTCCTGCGCACAGAGCCAATGATATACCCAGATCAGTAACTCTAAGCTGGAAACCCGGAATCGCTGCTCAGACACATAATCTGTTCTTTGGCTCTGATTTAAACGACGTGAACAACGCAACTTTAGCAGAGCATTCGGGTGTAATAGTTGTTGAAGGTCTTGATGTCAATAACTATGAAATTGACAATCTTGATTTTGAGACAATTTATTACTGGAGAGTTGATGAAGTCACAGGCGGCACAAGCGGCTCGATATATAAAGGCATTTTATGGAGTTTTACTTCAGAACCTTATTCATATAAGATTCCCGGGGAAAATATAACCGCCTCAGCCGGCAGCAGCTACCCCGGCAATGATCCAAATAATACAATAAATGAATCCGGGTTGAACCCTGAAAATATGGACCTTCACTCACAGATTACATCTGATATGTGGCTCGGCACAGGTATTGATGGAAATAATGTATGGATTCGTTATGATTTCAATAAGTTATACAAACTACACGAAATGCTCGTCTGGAACTATAATGGCGCAATATTCAGTGATGCCGGTTTCAAAGAGGTTAAAATAGAGTATTCTGATGATGGTCAAACATGGGAAACGCTGCCCGATGTCCCGGAATTTGCGCAGGCGCCCGGAGTTGAAGGTTATGAATACAATACAGTAGTTGACTTCAATGAAGTGTCTGCACAATCCGTTCGTTTGACTGTTTTGAGCAACTGGAGCGGTTCAGATCAGTTTCTTTCAGGTCTAAGCGAGGTTCGTTTCATGTACATCCCTGTTCGTGCAAGAGAGCCGGAGCCCGAGGCAGGGACTGCTGATGTTGCCGTGGATGCAGCACTGAGTTGGCGTGCCGGAAGAGACGCCGCTGAGCATAATGTCTATATCAGTACAAATGAGCAGATGGTGATAGATGGCAACGCGCCGAGCCAGACAGTTGTCGAGAGCAGCTATTTGGCGGCTCTTATGCTTGGTCAGACTTATTACTGGCGTGTAGATGAAGTTAATAATAATGAAACACCTGACGTATGGCCAGGTGACATCTGGAACTTTTCTACACGGGAATATGTTTCGATTGAAGATTTCGAGGACTACAACGATTCGCAAAGTTATGAGATATGGAATACATGGACAGACGGATACGGCATAGACGAAAACGGCTCGCAAATGGGTCATAATCCGCCTCCTTATTCTGAAAGCGCCATAGTTCAAAATGGTAAAAAATCTGCGCCTCTTTATTATGACAACACAACAGCAGACTATTCAGAGGTCACAAGAACCTTCGATGTTGCGCAAAATCTTGGCGCTAACGGCGCAGATACTTTGAAGCTGCACTATAGAGGCAATACTGTGACATTTTATGAAGCGGCAGATGGTTCTATCGCTATGAGCGGCGAAGGCACCGATATCTGGGGTAATGCAGACCAGTTCCGTTTCGCTTATAAACAGCTTACAGGCAGCGGCTCAATCATTGCACGCGTTGACGGTATTCAGAATACTAATGCGACGGCAAAGGCCGGTGTTATGATTCGCAGCACATTAAATGCTAACTCTTCGAATGCATTCTTGCTTCTTAATGCAAGCGGTACTGTATCGTTCCAGCGGCGTACTACTAACGGCGGTTCAACAACTCAGACGACAGTATCCGGTCTTCAGGCTCCTTACTGGGTCAAGATTACACGAAACGGCAATTCATTTACCGCTCAGCGCAGCGCAGATGGTATTACGTGGATTAATGTTGGATCAGCAGTAACAATATCAATGGGCAGCACTGTATATGCGGGTTTAGCAGTAACAAGCCATACAGCCAATGTTCTGGCCGCTGCCGCATTCTCAGGTATTCAAACTTCAGATAGTATTACTGGAGATTGGGCGATAGCTGCTATTGGCGATACTGAACAGGCTGAGGGTGATAATACACCGGATGTTCTTTTCATAACTCTTGAGGATAATAATGGCAGGCAGTCAAAGGTATTCGCTTCCGGGAGCGCTGTTGGAACCGGTGTCTGGACGGAATGGGCGATTCCTTATGGTAATTTCACAAATATAGATATCACTAAAATAAAGAGGATTAAAATTGGTATAGGCGATTCTTCAGACACTCTTAAAGGCAAAGGTCTCGTTTATATTGACAATATGTGTCGCGGCCATGCTCTTGTACAGTAGTTATTAGGCAAAAAATACAGGATATGTTTTTCTGACATAACCAGTCATTAAATTGCAAAATAACTATAAATCGTATAATCTATATATCAATAGTATTTATGAGTTCTGCAAAATTGAAGTTAGATATATATTGTATGAAGAAAATCGGTTTAAAAGATTTTCTTTATACAATCCGCTGCATTGCTGTAAGTGCTTATTCGTGAATAGTTTAACTTCATTATTTAAGAAAGAAAAAATTAAACAAAAGCAATTTTTTCTTTCTTAAAGTATGTCTAACTTCAATTTTGCAGAATCCTTATAGATTTTTAAAGGCTCAAAACATGCAGAAAAAAAATATATTAACGTTTATCGTATTTATTTCGTTATTTTCAGGATGTTTAGATCATACAAAAAGCGGCCATTCAATAGAAAATGAAGAAGACAAGAAAGCTTACTTACTGGTTTATTTTAGAGATAGCACTCATAGCCTTCATTTCGCTTTGAGCACAGATGGTTATACATTTACAGCCTTGAACGATGGAAATCCGGTTGTCGCCGGCGATGCGGTTGCAAGTCAAAAAGGAGTTCGTGATCCTCATATCGCTCGCGGACCAGACGGGGCTTTTTATCTTGCGATGACAGACCTTCACATAAACGGTCAAAACATGGGATACCGTACAACCAGGTGGGAAAGGGATGATGCGAAATATGACTGGGGAAATAATCGCGGTTTTGTTCTGATGAAATCATTTGACCTTATAAACTGGACAGACAGTAATATACTCCTTACCGAGGATTTTCCCGAATTAACAGAGATGGGATGCGCATGGGCTCCCCAAACCATATATGACCCGGATACGGGCAAAATGATGATATACTTTACCATGCGAATAGGGCATGGACGAACAAAACTATACTACGCATATACAGATGACGAATTTACCAAACTCACCACATTACCTCAGCTCCTTTTCGAATATCCTGATTCTGAAATCCAGGTTTTAGATGCAGATATAATCCGCATACCCGACGGGCGCTATTGTATGATGTATGTTGCACAGGAGAATCCCGGCGGTATTAAGATGGCATTTTCAAACAGTATAAACAAAGGATATGTATATAATCCTGAATGGATTGATGTTGAACCCGGCGCTTGTGAAGCACCGAATGTCTGGAAGCGTATTGGTGAAGAAAAGTGGGTGCTGATGGTTGACTCTTTTAGTCTTCGCCCCAGCAATTTTGGATTTTGCGAAACTACCGATTTTGTTACATTCAAAGATATTGGTCATTTTAATGATGGGGTAATGAAAGCCGTAAATTTCTCTTCTCCCAAGCATGGCGCAGTGATACAAATAACTAAAAAAGAAGCCGATAAATTAGCCGGTCATTGGGGATTAAAAATCGAATTTTAAACTTAATTGGAGTAAATTATGAAAAGACTGTGCCTGACACTTATGATACTTTGTATGAGCAAATACACCTTAGCCGCTCCCAACGGCGGATACCTCTTCGTTACATTTCGCGGTGAAGCAACTCCGATGACCGAACAGATTTATTTTATGGTCAGCGAAAACGGCCGGGACTGGACTGCACTGAACAATGCCGAACCGGTTCTCGTCAGTACAGTGGGTGAAAAAGGTGTGCGAGATCCCTATATCTTTCGTTCACATGACAACCAGAAATTCTATCTAATTGCCACAGACCTCTCGATCAATCTTACCCGCAATGACTGGAATCGTGCCCAGACCGCGGCCAGTAAATCCATTGTAATCTGGGAGTCGGAGGATTTGATACAGTGGTCTCAGCCGCGTCTGGTCAAAGTCGCACCTGACAATGCCGGCTGTACCTGGGCGCCCGAAGCCGTGTACGATGACGAACGGAAAGAATACATGGTCTTCTGGGCATCAAAAACCTCTGATGATAATTACCGCAAGCACCGCATCTGGGCTGCCCGCACCAAAGACTTCAAAATCTTTGGCGAGCCATTTATTTACATCGAAAAACCAACCACAGTCATCGACACCACCATCTTGCGTGAAAACGGTGTATATTATCGCTTCACCAAAGACGAACAGTTCAAGGCAATCACCATGGAAACGAGTTCCAATCTCATGGATGGATGGAAAAACGTTGAGAACTTCTCGCTGGGCAAGTTGACCGGCTACGAAGGCCCCACCTGTTTCATGATGGAAGCAGCCAGTAACGATAAACCGGCTAAATGGTGCCTGCTGCTTGACTGGTACAGCCGCGGCAGGGGGTATCAGCCGTATGAAACCGCCAACCTGAGCATGGGCAGCTTTGTCGAAAGTGCGCCAATGAACTTTCCCTTCTATCCCGTGCGTCACGGAACAGTCCTGCCGATAACACGGGAAGAGATGACGCGTCTGGTTCAGAACCAGCAAAAGGAAACCCGGGAAACATCAGCCGCAGGCACGGCTACTGCCCCTAGCATCGGGGTGGAGAAGGCTCCTGCTCCTCTGTATGATGATCCGGTTTGGCATGGTGCCTCCGATCCAGTGGTGATTTGGATGCCCGGTAAGGGTTCCAAAGGGGAATACTGGATGTACTACACCCAGCGCCGCGCTGTTCTTGAGAATGCACGAGGAGTTGATTGGGTACATGGCAGCGCTATCGGCATTGCCACCTCTACAGACGGTCTGCAATGGACCTATAAAGGTACGATTCAGGGAACCATCAAGGACGGAGACTCTGAGAAATCGTTAAGCGAACCGGTCAAAGACGGTATTACATGGTGGGCGCCCACCGTGTTTTGGGAAGGCGGAAACGGCATCGCCGGCGGCGGGCAGCCTGGCGACCGCCTGCACATGTTTGTTACCTACGTGCATGGTATTTTTACATCATGGACAGGGGATCGCACAATTGAACACTTCGTTTCAACAGACGGTTTGAACTGGACTTATGTGTCGCAGCTATCACTGGCCTCGCGACGCGCAATCGATCCTACTGTCTATAAAATTGGTGATACATGGTATCTCTGGTACAAGAACGAAGCGGCCGGGTCTCGCACATTCCGTGCTTCATCAAAGGACCTCACCGACTGGAAAGACGAGGGAGACGCTGATATCGGCAGAAGCCATGAAGCTCCTTTCGTGTGGTACTGGAAAGGAGCCTACTGGAACCTCCAGGACAGTGGTCGCGGACTTGACGCATGGCGTTCAGAAAGCGGCTTATCTGAATGGAGCCGCAACACGGTGCTCCTACTCGATACTGAAACCGGCCAAAGAAAGCTTGATCATGGCTTCGGCCATCATCCATGGATTGTTCTGCAAGAGCCTGCTTCCGGCAAACCTGAACCTGGAAGCGAGCAGCTTGTTCTCTTTTATTTCACGCATGATGGCCAAAAGACTTATATGCAAATAGCCGAAATCACACTTGGCAGCGATGGTAAACTCCTCTGCGATCGCAACAAGTACTTCACTGAGGAAGCAATAAAAGAATATTAGAGACCAGTGTATAGAAAAGGAAATTTCTTGAAATATTTTTCTGATTAGATGCAGGAAACCAGAAAAAATGCAAATTAGTTTTAGATTTTTTGTCAATTTCTGCATTTTTTCTTTGAAACTGCTTATTTAAAACGTTATATTTGATAGTATTGGAGCAGGTTGGAACATTTGATTTAAATACTGATAGATACAGGGATTAGAATAAAAGGAAGTGATTTTTCAGTTCCCTGTGGGTATTCTGTTATATATTTAGATTTGGAGGAGGTTAGGATTTTTTGAACTTCAGCAATCTATTATTGTTGAGATTTGGATTGTTTGTTCGTTTACATTCATTTCGAGTACAATATATGTCTAACTTCAATTTTGCAGAACTCATGTATTATTAAAGAAAGGAGGTATTTTTAAGATTACGACATTATCTCGGGCAGATAAATGTAATAATCAAACATTATATGAGCCGTTAAAGTTTATTTTATTAGTGTTTAACTTTTGGAGGATTATGATGTGTAAGAAAAACTATATATCTTATTGTAGATTGGAGGTTGGAAACATGAAAAAAGTAATATTTGTTTTATTAATGTGTGTCTGTATGGTGTCGCTGGCTCAGGCAGACCTTGTTATCACCAATGGCGATTTCGAGACAGGTGGTGGAGTAAGTATAGCTGACGTAAACGGCTGGTATGACAACAACGCCGGCGGCTTTTGGAATGATGCATGGCAGACCAATGCTTCCGCGGTCACACCAAACGATTCCAATGTCGTTGTATTTTGTTCATGGGATTCTGTGGAAGGGGATCCACTGGCCGGTTCGTACCTTTATCAGAGTATCGGAACCTCAAGTGGTGAGTCTTCAGTTACAATTGCCTTCGATTGGGGTCATCCCAATGACACAGCGGCAGGCAGGCTTGACGGCCTGACCGTTTCCGTCCTTGCCAGCGATGGCTCGTTTATCGCGAATGACGCAAACGATGTACTCGACGCTAACGGTATAACCCTGCTCGACTATGCATCGTATGATCATGTCGCACTCGGTACTGATGGTGAGATTTTCCCGGTTGTTGTTACACTGGGTCTTTCCGGAGCCAAAGCGGGGGATGAAATCTTCCTTCGTTTCAACAACTATATGCTGGAAGGTGGTGATCCATGGCCGGTATTGGATAACGTTCAGATTATTTCTGTTGAGAGTCCGCTGGTTATAGGTGATTTTGAAGATGATTTGGATGGATGGTTTTCATGGTATGATGCAAACAATACATTGGAAATTGGTACAACAGGTGCAACATCGGGCAATAACAGCCTTGATTTGACAGTAACCGGCGGTTATTTCCAAATTGGTTGGGCGGTACCACAAGGATATGTCCTGGATTTAAGTAATGTTTCAACACTGGAACTCGATGTAACTATGCTGGTTGATAACTTCCCGCCTGATACATGGACTAAGGTTGATGCAATGGCTATTAATAGCGAGCTTGGCTGGAGACAAATTGGAGTAACCTCTGTAGTCGATTCTAACACCGGCGAGGAAGTCGCCTCCAAGGACTGGGGCACCTGGTCGGGTGATTCCAATAGAACGATAACTTGGGACATTGCAGCCGAAGGTTATGACTGGACAGGATTCGAGGATTCTTCTTATCAGGAAATAGTTATTAGTGCAATGGGTAATGGAGTATTTCATATTGACAATATCCGTTTGTACGGTGCAAGGCTATTGCCAAAAGTTGTATGGGTCTCCGAAATGGCTGATAGAGATGGTGATACAATTGCTGATGACCAGGGCTGGATAGATCTGCTAACAAATAACGGGTACTATGTAGCAGTACCTCCGGCTAAGTTGGATCCGAATGCCGTATATAATCCGTACTGGATGGTAATGGATGCCAATAAGGTTGCCGAGTTGAATTCTGCCTCTTTGGTTGTTTTCAGCAGAAATACCAATAGCGGAAATTATGATGAGCCCAATGAACCAACTATGTGGAATTCCGTTACAACACCCACAATATTGCTGAACGCATATTTAGCCAGGAATAATCGCTGGAAATGGATGAATTCCAGTGGAACACTGGATAATATTGGAGCTCCGTTAATGGAAGTCGTTGATGCAAACCATCCAATTTTTAAGGGTGTTACATATTTAAGTGAAAATATTATCGATTTCCTTGATCCGAATGTTGATTCAGGCCGCACCACATTTATCAACACAACTAATATTGGCAATGGTGTATTAATCGCCAGTACTCTTGCCGGTACAGAGGCATATATTGCCGAATGGAAAACTGGAGTTGAGTTTTATGACGGCGCAGGTCAGATTGCAGGAGGCAGGCGTATGTTATTTACGTCTGGCATTCATTCCAATACCAGTGGTTTTGGCGGAAACTTGAATCTAACCGCTGATGGTGTAACTGTTTTCCTCAATGCTGTTGATTATATGATGAACCCGGTAGAAGAGACGATTACGGTTGGCAGTGAAGCAGATACTTATGTGGGGGGCGATGCAGTCAATGGAAGTCTTCCCTATATGTATCTTAGAAACACAGGCAACTATGTCGGTTATGTGAGGTTTAATCTTGCCGGGCAAAATATCTCGTCTATTAAAAACGCCACGTTGACACTGACGGTTTCAGGCGGGGTACCGGGTCGAAACGACAATCTTGTAACTGGTCGATTCGTTCTTAACGGGCTGAATAATGTGGCTGGAAATACTCCTCAGGATTGGGATGAAGCTGCCCTGGATGTCAACAGTGTTGGAGCAGAGTGGAGCACCAATGGCGGTGAACCATTAGTCGATGTTACCGTAATGGATATAGAAACTGTTACGAATGTTGCAGGAATCGATTACTGGGCGGCTGGCTCCAGGATCATCACTGTAACAGGTGATGCCCTTGTTCAATTCCTTGAAACTCGTGTTGATGACGATGGCCTGGTAACGTTTATTCTCGAATTCCCAGGCGAAGGTACTGAAAGAGGGTATGGAATTGCCGCTAAGGAGTTTGAAATAGAGAGTATGCGTCCAGTGCTGGAAGTTACGGCCTTAGTGGAATAGCCGGCGTTGTATTTTTTGTACAGAAAACTGAGAATGCTTTTCTGTAAAGAAAAATGTAAAGTAATATAGATTGAAAATGTCAAGGGGGCGGGATTAAAAGCCCGCCCCTTGACTGTTATAATGTAAATTTATGACGATTGAAACGTTTTGAGACCCACCAAAATTATTCCTGAAATGACAATCGTGCTTGTGAAAGAGTTGATTGTCGTTTTGTTTTTTTAAAATTGGTCAGGGTGAAAATTATAAAAAAAGCCTGTACTGAAATTAATCAGTACAGGCCATAATACTTAATTAGCCTGTTTTTCAGGCTCTTTCAGTCAATTTAAATCAATCACTAATCTTCGTAATTTCAATAGCATCAAAACATAAACCATCTTCGCGATAGGCAATCTGCATCGTATTCGTACCGGCTGGTAACGTTACACTAACAGCCTGATCGCCATGATTGCTGCTGTGGAGT
>JAFGEF010000004.1 GCA_016931715.1 Sedimentisphaerales bacterium | reverse complement strand
CCCTATCATAATAAAAGCTCCTAAAAGACAGAGCTGATTATATTTAAAATTATAATGTTTGTAAAGTCAGACTTGGGCAACACGCCCGTTGGTCTTTAGTCGTTAGTTTTTTCTTCGTGTGCTCAGTGGTGGATATTCGTGGTTTTGATTAGTGTTTAGCGGTTCGCGATAGTTCCTTTTTATGGATGATTTGGAAAAGTATAATCAGGACTATGCCGAGAATAATCATGTAAATGCTTAAGTTTTGCGAAACGGTTCCGCCTTTGTAAATTGCCCACCAGCCATACTCGAAAGGATTATCATCACGAACCATTTCTATTGTGAATCTCATAACTCCATAAACTATGAACATCAGGCTGAACGTACTTCCCGGACTTGTCAGGAATTTACTCTTTGATTTTTGTGACCTTCTCCAGAAAAGAAAAAGTACCACAGTTAAAAAAGCCGCACTAAGTGATGTGTACAACTGGGTTGGATGCACAGGCAGACATCGGTATTGTCCCCCGGTTACCTCAAATTTCTGCTGTTCCGTAAGCTGGTCATAAGTTTTTAAAAAACCATAGCCATCTGTATCATAACCATTGAAATAATCGTCCGGCAATTTTAAGTGCGGCTCAGTTCGATTCCTTTCTAAGTTAGGATGCACCTGGCTTTCAAAAACAAAAGACGGGACAGGTGTTTTTTCCTTGAAGTTTGTAACATAAGACGGAAAACGCACAGCCCACGGCAAATCTGTCGGCTTGCCGTAACAGCAGCCATTTAAAAAACATCCGATTCTGCCGAAAACAAGAGCAATCATCAGCCCGACAGCAAGAATGTCAAGATAGCGTCTCACGGGCAGCTTGTAATATATAAGATAGGCAAGAATTACCGCAACAGCAGCAATGACGCCGCCCAATAATTCAAGGCCTCCATTCCATGTTCGAAAAACTCCGAGCAAATCATCCTTATACCTGTCGAAATAATGAACAACGTAAAAGATTCTTGCACCGGCAACACCGCCTATAAGTGAATATAGGGCTGCATTTATTATATGCTGTGGGTCTGTTCCGAGATTTTTGCTCAAATACCTTATTAATGTAATAGCCGCAAGGAAGCCGAGAACAAGCATTGGTCCGTATGTTCCGACAGGCCAATGAATAACAGGTATTTCAAATAATCTTGGATGCATATTTAATTATATTAGTAAGTTTTAATTTTTAATAGCGTCCTTTTCATCCAGGACCACGACCTTCGGTTTATGCTTTTTAGCCTCCTCCGGAGTAAAATAGCCAAATGCAATAATAATGACAATATCGTTTTTTTCTATCAACTGTGCCGCGGCTCCGAGAATAATTATTTCACCCATATTTGGCTGCGCGGGAACAACATAAGTTTCAAGCCTGTTTCCGTTTGTTAAATCTGCAATTAGAACATTCTCATATGGGATGATTCCAACAGCTTCCATAAGAGCGGAATCTATCGCTATACTGCCGGGATAATGCAATTTCGTCTCTGTAACAGTCGCCCGATGCAGCTTACTTTTCATTAACTTTAAAAACATAATCTAAACTCTTGACTTCATTATCTGATGATTGTCATTCATTTTATAGGCAAAACGTTATTATACCGAATTATCTTGTTATGTCTATTGGAAAATTATCTATTAATCTGGTTGAGCCAATCCTTACAGCCACAGCCGCGAGCGCTTTATCCTGGATGTAATCGATATTTTCCAGCGTTTTTTCGTCAACAATGCTTATATATTCGATTTTTATTGACTTTTTCTGCTGTAATATATTACGCATTTCGTTGATTAATGTTTCGGTATTCCTGCCGCCGGAATCAATCATTTCTTTGCATTTTTGCAGCGATTTATAGATATAAGCAGCATCCTCTCTCTCCTGCTCGCTAAGATACTTATTTCTGCTGCTGAGCGCAAGGCCGCTCTGCTCGCGAACTGTCGGGCAAACAATGATTTTCAAAGGCATATTCAAATCTGCGACCATTCGCTTTATTACTATCGCCTGCTGGGCGTCTTTCTGACCGAAAAACGCCATGTCCGGCGCAACAATATTAAACAACTTTGTACAAACGGTCGTAACTCCTCGAAAATGACGGGGTCGGGAACGGCCGCACAAGTTTTCAGTTATTTTCTCTACATTTACCCATGTGATATTTTTTTCAGGGTACATCTCCTCAACTGATGGATTAAAAACTAAATCAGCGCCCGCCTTTTTACACATTTTCAGGTCTTCTTCCAAAGGTCTCGGATATTTTCCAAAATCTTCCGATGGGCCGAATTGTGTCGGATTTACGAAAATGCTCACAACAACATAATCGCACTTTTTCTTAGCCGCTTCTATAAGTGAGATATGACCTCTATGCAGCGCACCCATCGTAGGAACAAGACCTATGGTCTTACCCTGTTTTCTCGCGGCACTTACATTTTTTCTTGCCAGTTTGATTGTTTGGGATACTTTCATTTTTTTACCGTTATATAAAAACTTATTTGTTTAAGCAGATTTTCTATATTAGCCGGGTTTGTGTAATCAAGTTTTGTCGTTGAAATCCGTATAACAGGAGATTTTTTCCAATTCTTAAAAAGCTGCTCGTAACCTTCAGACAGTTGGTCAAGAAATTCCAGCCCTATTTTCTGTTCATACGAACGATTTCTCCCGTGAATTCTATCGAGACATTTTCCCGTCGAATCCTGCATATAAATCACTAATGCAGGGGTGTACACGTTTTTTGAAAACGGTTTGTAAATGTCCTCGTACAACGAAAGCTGTTTGGGATTAAGCAGCGTTTTTGCGTAAATCTGCTCTTTATCGAAAACATAATCACTGACATAAACCTGACCAGGTGTTAGATTATTCAAGCCAAGCTGCTCAACCCTCCTTGTAAGAAAATACAACTGGCAATCCAGCGATAATTCTGTCCTGCCCGCGTAAACATCAGGCAAAAAAGGATTAGTATCATAAGGCTCAAACAATATCTCGCAGAATAGATAATCCGCCAGTTTTTTTGCAAGAGTCGTTTTCCCAACGCCTATATTTCCCGCAATACTGATAAGCTGCGGCTGATGCGAGTCTATCGCGAAATCACCACCGTTCAGGCGTGAAAGCAGTTCCATAGCTGTTACTTTCATAACAGGATGAACAAGCTCGCCATTAAGCTGGCACAAGCCCTTCAATACAAATGAACGCAGGTGCATTTGCGAATGAGGCACAGTCAATTCGGCTGTATTAATCACCGCGTCACCAAAAAGCAGAAGGTCAAGGTCGATAGTTCTCGATGACCATTTTTCCTTCCGCTGCCTGCCAAGCGAATTTTCAATCTCGATCAGCTTTTTATACAAAACTTCCGGTCCGAGAGAAGTTTTCACTTCTGCGACTGCATTCAGATAATCCGGCTGGGCGATTTTTCCAAGTGATGTTGTTTCCAATAAATCGCTCATCCTGACAGAGTCAATCTTCTCTGTATCAGCGAGCATTTTTACTGCTTTGTCAATATATTCCTTCCGATTGCCTAAATTGCTTCCAATACCGATATATGCCGTTTGCAGTGACATTATGAAATTGCTTTTATTCGTTCAAGAGCTTCTTTAACATTTTCAGGCAGTCCGAACGCAGTCAGCCTGACATAACCTTCACCGGCGGCGCCGAATCCTGCGCCGGGTGTCGTTACAACATGAGCTTCTTTAAGAAGCTTATCGAAAAATTCCCACGAGCCTGTACCTTCAGGAGTTTTAAGCCAGATATAAGGAGCATTGACGCCGCCATAAACTGTATATCCGATTTCGCTCAGTGTTTTACGAATCAGCGAGGCATTCTTCATATAAATATCAATTGTTTCCTGAACCTGCTTTTTGCCCTTTTCAGAGTAAATCGCCGCTGCTCCGCACTGTGTGATATAAGACACGCCGTTAAACTTCGTGCATTGGCGTCTTTTCCAAACCGGGCAAACCTCGACAGGCTGTCCGACTTTTGTATATGCTTTCAATTGCTTTGGTATTACGGTAAATGCACAACGCACACCGGTAAAACCGGATGTCTTCGAATAGCTGCGAAATTCAATCGCTACATCTTTTGCGCCCGCGACCTCGTAAATCGAGTGCGGAATATCAGGCTGAGAAATATATCTTTCATAGGCAGCATCGAAAAGAATTATCGACTTATGTTTTTTTGCATAATCGACCCATTTCGAGAGCTGTTCTTTAGTCGCGACAGCGCCTGTAGGATTGTTTGGAAAGCACAAGTATATCAAGTCAGCTTTTTCCTTCGGCGGTTCAGGCACGAAATTGTTTTTCTCCGTACAGGGCATATAAACGATCCCGTTGTACCTGCCCTGCCCTGCCGCCGTGCCTGTTCTGCCTGCCATCACGTTCGTATCCACATAGACCGGATAAACCGGGTCTGTTACTGCTATTACATTATCTAAACCAAAAATTTCCTGAATATTGCCTGTATCGCATTTGGCTCCGTCACTGACGATAATTTCATCGATATCGATGTCAACTCCGCGAGCTTTAAAATCATTTTGTCTTATAGCTTCTCTTAAAAACTTATAACCTATTCCTTCATCGTCGTAGCCATGAAAAGTTTCTTTGCGTCCCATCTCTTCCACTGCTATTTTCATCGCCTCAATAACCGCCGGCGCAAGAGGCTGGGTTACATCGCCAATTCCCATGCTTATAATTTTGGCATTGGGATTGGCCGCCTGAAAAGCACGTCTTCTTTTGCCTATCTCCGGAAACAAATATCCGGCCTGTAATTTCAGAAAATTTTCGTTAATTATTGTCATAAAAAACCTCAAAAACAGGAAAAAAAGAATTATTGAACGAAACTAATCCCCTAATCAATTCAATCAATAAATCAACTCAAATAACAAAGCGGCTATTCTAATTCCGGGAATCAGAAACGTCAAGAATGTGTTTTCTTTGATTATTGTTCGTAGATTTCAGAAATATCGGCAGTTATAAATGCGTCTTTATATTCGACATTTATATAGACACTTCCGGTTATTACTATATTGCAGTTATTTTTGAACCAGGTATTGCCTGCAAATTGAATCGGATGGGATAAAAATGTATGATTCTCACCTGCAATTTTAAAATCCAGCCTGGTCAGTCTCGAAAAATAAAAATCCAGCAGAACAGAAGCAGTCATCGCAGATGAAACATTTTCTTTATACGCCGCAAGTTCAGTATTACTAAGGTCGAGTATGAAATGATAATGAGAGTGCCTTCTCCATGGCTGATTTTCTGCTACGCTTGCCGTCAGAGCATCACCGGGCCAGTTCACATCAAGCACATTGACCGCATCTGCAGGCGTTTTCAAATTTGCACCTTCAGGAAGTGAAGAAAAAGACCTTTTCAGAAAGCTTCTTGCCTCGTAACTTTCCTTTAAGAAAGCATCCGCAGGAAAAAGAATAACCGGTTCCGGGCTTGTGCAGGAAATATTCAGCAGCAGCAAAATAATCAAAACTATTTTTTTCATTTTTTTTACCTTTATTTTACAAGAGCAATCCATTTCTGCCGTTTGGAGACATTTTTATATTCGTCAATTATATCACCGGTATTCGAGAAGTGAATTATACTGTCATGCCCGGCAATCCAGGCAGACTTATCTGACGGATCTATGACAAGAGAATAGCCGCCTTTTTCAGATTCGATTATTCGATCTCCGTTCGAATTATATTTATGAGTGTATGTTATAACATCTGTTTCAATCACTTCATCTAATTCCGTAAGGGTTTCCGGCCATTCTTCAACGATTTTTTTATAGTCTTTGTCCGACTTTATGCCGGTAATCCAGACACTGTCATCAGATTTATCGACACGAATACAGGATGGACAAATATCCAGTTTTATAGTCTTAACAATATTACCATCATCGGGCGAGATTTTCAGTAATTGATTTTCAAGCCCGTCCATTTGAACAACATCTCCGGCAGCAGCCCAGACAGAACCGTCCGATGCAATATCAACCGAAAAGACCCCGGCTACCGATTTGTCACCCAAAATTGAGCCTATCATTAATAGACGCTTAAAATCCATGCTGTATTTTCTTACGTTAAGTCCAACTGCCCAAAGACAGTCATTTTTCTTATCAAAAGCAAAATCAAGCCATACTCCCTCCCAAAACCGGTTAATTTCATTTATGCTCTTTTTATTGAGGTCAAGAGCCATAACAGTAGTCTGATTCACCGCATACAACGTATTACCGAAAAATATTGCCGAATGAACAGACTTTTCAGGCCAGACTGCTGACCAGTATTCCAGGCCGGTGGATGTTTCGTATATTGACAGCTTATTTGCAGCTTCTTCACAAACAGCAAAAAAACGTCCATCTTCAGAAACAGATATCGCCCTGTTTGCGTGATAACTGTCTTTAACCTGAAAGCCGCTGATTTTTTTCAGAATATTACCCTTAGAATCCAGCATTAATACTTCATCCCCGGATGGCGGCGTTTCGGTATTATTGTCACCACCACAGTTATCAAGTACAAGAATTTTTACATCGTAAGTCTCCGAAGTTTTTTTCCTGGAACATCCATTTATAGAAATAGATAAGGTTAAAAATAATATTAAAATAAGCATTAAACAGATATGTTTTTGTTTTCTATTTTTCGATTCGCTCTTACTACTATTCACAGTAACCTCCACATTATTATTTATTTCCTCAAATTTTTTTATAAGACAGTTACTTTACTTATTATAATTTACATCTTTTTAATAAAAATATCAATTAAAAACAACCTGAAAACTTATACTGATATTCCTACCGCTCTGTAACGCTTAATATGATAACCTGTCATGCTGAGCCGAAGGCGAAGCATCTGTTGGGTCGAGGGCGTCCCGCCCTCGATTCGCGGGCAAGATGCCCGCGACACAGCCTGCAATTGATAAGTTTCAGAGCACTACCCTTTTTGCCAGCTCGGACCGATTGCAATATCGACCTTTAGCGGCACATCAAGTTTTATTGCACCAGACATTTCCGACTGAATCCATTTCGCGTGCTTTCGCGCATCAGCAGCGGGAAGCTCAAAAACAAGCTCGTCATGAACCTGCAATATCATTTTAAGCGGTAAATTGTCACCCTCGATTTTACTCTGAATTTTTATCATAGCAACTTTAATCAAATCCGCCGCCGAACCCTGGATTACTGTATTAACAGCAAGACGCTCCGCCTGAGAACGCTTGCCGGCATTTCTGCTGCTCAAGTCCGCAATCGCCCTCCTGCGTCCCATAATGGTTTCCGCATAACCTGTCTGCTTTGCATTTTTTATACATTCATCGAAAAAAGCACGAATAGAGCTGTATCGTGCGAAATAATCCGTTATGAACTTTTTCGCATCCGCCTGGCTTATCCCGATAGTTCGTGACAGTCCGAAAGGACCCTGACCGTAAATAATTCCGAAATTTACCGCTTTGCATCGTGAACGCATTTCGCCCGTCACCTGCTCTATCGGGCAGTTATAAATCTGCGAAGCGACAAAAGCATGAATGTCACGATCCTGCTCGAACGCCGCCATAAGAGCTTTGTCTTTCGAAAAGTGCGCCAGCAGACGCAGCTCGATTTGAGAATAATCAGCGCTCAGAATCAGATCGTTTTTGCTTGCAGGGACAAACGCCGAGCGAATTTTGCTCCCGAGTTCTGTTTTAATCGGGATATTCTGAAGATTCGGGTCGCTCGAACTTAACCTGCCGGTAGCGGTTATTGTCTGATTAAATGAGGTATGCACGCGCGACGTTTTTACGTTCACAAGGGATGGAAGTTTTTCGATATAAGTGCTTTGCAGCTTCGTCAGCATGCGGTATTGCTGAAGGTACCCGATAACCGGATGCTGCCCTTCAAGCTGCTCGAGTACGGCAGCGTCTGTGCTCTGTCCCGACTTGGTGACGCGAACCGGCGGCAGATTGAGCTTCCCAAAAAGTACTTCTGCAAGCTGTTTAGGAGAATCAATATTGAATACCTCTCCCGTCAACTTATAAATCTTATCGGTTATACCTTTTAGTTCCTGAGCGATTTCACCTGACATTTTTCGCAGCATATCGGTATCGAGCGAAACACCGTTATATTCCAGCACCGCCAGAACAGGCACCAGCGGCATTTCAAGCTCCTCGAAAAGCTTCTTTAATTTCGGCTCGGCATCCAGCTTTTCCTTAAAATATAAATACAAGCGATAAGTAACGTCCGCGTCCTCTGCTGAATAATCACACGCAGCACTTGTATCGACCATATCGAAAGTTAGCTGGTTTTTGCCTTTGCCGATAAGAGCCGAAATCGGTATGCACTCGTAACCGAGAAAATCCTTCGCCATATTATCCATCGAATGACTTCGCTCCGGCTCAAGGCAGTAAGATGCAACCATCGTATCGAAATAAATCCCTTTTACAGGCATTTTGGCATTTTGCAGTACAAGCATATCGTATTTAATATTCTGACCTATTTTCCTAATGTCACTATCTGCAAGTATCGGGGCAAGAGTTTTCCTTACAGCGTTCACATCCAGATGCTTCATGCCAAGCGGAGCTTTAATCGCAAGATAATAACCTGTATATGCCTGCCAGGAAAAGCTGATTCCAACAAGCTCCGCACGCATCGGATTGACAGATGTCGTTTCGGTATCGACTGCAAATAACTTATGCTTTTTCAGCTCGTTAAGAAATATATCGTATTTCTCCTGAGTATCTATTAACTGATAATTCTTCTCTGCGCTTTTGGATTCAGGTGTATCCTTTTTCTTTTCCGTCTGAAAAAGTCCCTGTATTGATGCAGACTTGCCGCTCTCAAGTCCGAGCTGCGCAAGAAGACGGGTGAATCCAAGCTCATTAAAAACTCTGGTCAATTCTACATCATTGTATTTCTGCAATTCATACGCCTTATAATCGATTTCGATTGGCACATCGCATTTGATTGTAACAAGCGTCCTGCTCATCATGGCTTTGTCTTTAAACTGCCGCAGGTTATCGCCACGCTTGCTTTTTATCTCATCGATATGCTCGTAAAGATTTTCAATAGAGCCGTATTTCTGAATCCAGTCAATAGCTGTTTTCGGTCCCACATCAGGTACGCCTGGAACATTGTCCGCAGTGTCACCCTGCAAAGCAAGACAATCGATAAACTGTTCAGGTTTGACGCCTATTTTCTCAATCATGGCTTTTTCGTCCATGATTGTATCTGCCTTGACATCGTACAGTCTGATATTGTCATCAATTAACTGGAGCAGGTCCTTGTCCTTCGAGCAGATAAAAGAATCGTATCCATCCGCAGCGGCTTTCTTCGATAGCGTCCCGATTATGTCATCCGCCTCGAAGCCGTCAATGCGAAGAATCGGGATTTTCATCGCGTTCAAAATCTGCTCGATTCGCTCTATCTGTTTGGGCATATCTTCCGGCATAGGAGGACGATGCGCCTTGTAATCAGGATATATTTCGCTTCTGAAAGTCGGAGCTTTGCTGTCCATAGTAACAACTAACATATCGGGCTTCTGCCTCTGTATCAGCCCGACAAGCATTTGGGTAAAAATATATACCGCTTTTGTCGGCTCACCCGAAGGGCTTGTAAGCCTCTGCTGCATCGGGGCGAAATACGCCGCGTAAATATGTGCGTGTCCATCAATTATATACAGCTTTTTTGACATAACACCACTTTATTAACCTTATGCCCTTATGTCAAGCATTGAAACTTATATTATTGTCATTGCGAGCACCGGAACAGATTTTCAGGATGTATGCGAAAGAAACTTAGCTTCCTGAAATAATGGGTGGCATCCTCATCCTGATTTTTTTCAGGATGGGGATGGTGAACTCATACCGAACCATCTCCAAGCTGTGCTTGAAGCTGCCACCCGTCAAGCATTGAAACTTATATTATTGTCATTGCGAGCATTCCGGAAGAAGACGCTGTCCACAGGATGGCTTACGCCACAATCTAAACCGCATGTTGAGAGATTGCTTTGTCCTTTTAGCCATAGCAGCGACATATTTTGCCATGATTTTGTGTATTGTGATTGCCTCTGCCTGCTATTTCGTTTAAAATCCTGCTTTTATGCCGAATGAACTGAAAAACATATTGATAATGAAACCGAGCGCATTGGGCGATATAGTCCTTGCCCTGCCTGCTCTCGCGGCTCTGCGCAAGAGTTTCCCCGATGCAAAAATAAGCTGGCTTGTGCGGCCTGAATTCGCACCGCTGCTCGAAAATCATCCTTACCTTAACGAAATCATCCTTTTCGACCGCAAACATTTAGGGCAGGCACTATCAAATAAAAAAGCGTTCGGCTCACTTCATTCTCTAATTAAGCAATTGCGACAGCAAAAATTCGACGCAATTTTCGATTTTCAGGGACTTTTCAGAACTGCATTTATGTCATGGCTTTCGGGCTGCAAAAAGCGTTACGGCTTAGCAAATGCACGCGAATTCGCTCACCTTTTCTATACCGATAAAATCGAACATAATTCCGACTGCATCCATTTGGTGGATTTGTACTTGAAAATGGTACAAGCCGCAGGTGCGATAAATGATAAAGTCGAATTTGTAATTCCTTCAAATCCAACTGCCCTTGATTCTGTAAAAAAACTTTTAAAAACTCATAATATTGAACCGCTTAAATACATCGTTTTTATCCCCGGCTCAGCCCACGAAACTAAATGCTGGCCTGCAGAACGATTTGCCCAATTAGCAGACATAATTTCTTCGCAATACGACTATCCGATAATAACAGCAGGAAGTAATTCCGAAAAAAATAAAGCTGAAACAATAAGTAAATTAGCAAAAACAGAAATAATAAATTTTGCGGGCCAAACGTCACTAAAAGAATTAGTTGAGCTTTTGCGCATGGCAAAATTAGCTGTAAGCAACGACACAGGCCCGGGACATATCGCTTCTGCGCTTGGCACGCCGCTGGTTATGATGTATAGCTGGTCCAATCCTGCAAGAATAGCTCCCTACGGCCGCCCTGAATGTATGGTAGCACGCGACCCATACGACAGAGGAATAAAAATAAAAAGCGCCAATCCAAACCACAGCATCACAAACATCACAGTCGAAGAAGTCTTCCAAAAAGTCATAGTGCAAATAAATAAAAAATAAATATCACGCGAATTTATCACTTAATCAGCGATAGCATATAGGTTAGAGTACCACCAGATTATTTTTTAGATTTCAGTTCTTCGTTTTTTTTCTTTTCAATATCATAAACCTCTTGTGAATTATTTTTTGAAGAGCTCTATTGAGCCGCTTGCCAGGTTCCGAAGCCGATTTCAGACCTATACCATGTTAATGGGCACAGCAACATATTTAAATATCAAAAAACATGTGTTTTTCCAACAATATACTCTTGCAAAAATTCGGACTTAGCCTAAACTAATAATCTATGACTAAACACAAAATTATAATCGGTGATTCAAGACAAATGACTGAGATAGATGATAAATCTATTCAGCTTATCATAACATCTCCTCCTTACTGGCAATTAAAAGATTACGGCAACAGCAATCAGATTGGCTTTGACGATACCTATGAAGCTTACATAAACAATCTTAATATCGTTTGGAATGAGTGTTTTCGAATTCTTGAGGACGGATGCCGATTATGTATAAACATCGGTGACCAGTTTGCAAGGTCTGTTTATTATGGCAGATATAAAATAATTCCTATTCGTACCGAAATAATTAAATTCTGTGAAACAGTCGGATTCGATTATATGGGTGCTATTATTTGGCAAAAGGTTACAACCTGCAACACTACTGGTGGTGCAACAATTATGGGTTCTTTCCCATATCCAAGAAACGGCATTATTAAAATTGACTATGAATTCATTCTAATCTTTAAGAAGCCTGGCATTTGTAAAGCTGTGCCAAGAGATATCAAAGACAGATCAAAATTAACAACCGAAGAATGGAATCAGTATTTTGCCGGTCATTGGAATATCCCCGGTGAAAAACAAAACAGCCATCTGGCAATGTTTCCTGAAGAAATCCCCCGCCGACTCATTAAAATGTTCAGCTTTGTCGATGATATAATATTGGATCCGTTTGTCGGGAGCGGGACAACAACTCTGGCGGCAAAAAACCTCGAAAGAAATTCGATGGGATATGAAATAAACTCAAACTTCATACCTGTCATAAAAGAAAAACTCGGTTTAGCAGAAAAACGATTTTTTGATAAGTTTGACATCGAATTTATTCAAAACGTAAAGAATGAAATTGACTGGAAAGAAAGAATAGAAAATTTGCCTTACATTTTTAAGGACCCTGTGAAATTCGACAAGAAGATTGATCCCAGAAAATTACAGTTTGGCTCGAAAATTAACGGCGACAGCCGAAAAAGACAGGATTATTATAGTGTTAAAAAAGTTATTTCTCCTACAGAGCTTGAACTTGACAATGGTTTAAAAATTCGACTAATAGGCATAAAGGAAAAAACCGAAAAGAAAGCTCAAGCCATAGAATTTTTACAGTTAAAAACCAAAGGTCAGAAAGTATTTATGAAATTCAGCAATACAAAACACGACAACCAAAACAACTTGTTGTGTTATTTGTATTTGCAGAATAAAACTTTTATTAACCGTCATCTACTTAAACAAGGCTTTGTGGAAGCAGATAAAAACACAGCAACCTAAATGAGTCTTTAAGGATGTGTTCAAAATGCCAAAAGAATGGATACTAAATGGCGCGAATATGCGATGGGGACTTACACGCAAGAATAAAGTTGGCCCTGTCGCTGAGCATATAAGAAAATGTGCTCCGAAAACGGTAGAAGAATGGGAGCAATATTATTATTCAAACGTATATGATCGGGAACATTTAGAACAACTAGGCAGGACACTGTTTATAAAAATAACGGAAATTTGCCAGGCTGAAATAGAAAGCATTACAGAACAGGATTGTATTGATTTTTTAATTAATCTTGTTATTTCGAGAACTTTCGATGGTTACAAATCTGAAATCCAAACTATTTATGGCCGTCTCGAAAAAGAATTAGGAGTGAAAATACTCCCTGCACCTGATGAATGGGATAGAGGATATAACGTTGATTTCTATATAGATGTCAAAGGAAGCTACGTCGGCCTGCAAATTAAACCTGCTGGTTTCGCTTATATTACACAAATAATAAATGAGCTTGAATTCCAAAAAGGTACACATGAGAAATTCACGAAAAAATATGGAGGAAAAGTTTTTTACATAATTTCGATAGCCGAAGGAAAGAACAAAATCATACACAATCCTCAAATCATCCCTGAAATCCAGAAGGAAATAAAACGATTAAGCAAAAACTAAAAATAATGTTTCCGGAAATTAATAATCATTAAAAGATCCGGCGTTGTCGAGTTTCGTCAACTTTGCATTTTTCATTTTAACACATTTGACCATGCTCAAGTTCTTAGCGCGGGCAGGATGCCCGCGACACGTTTAATGAATTGTTTCGCCGGGGGTTGCGCCTGGGTCGGATGTTAGCATGAAGACATCTTTTCCGCCGGGGCCGGAGGCTAAAATCATTCCTTCGGACAGGCCGAACTTCATCTTTCGCGGCTTCAAATTCGCCAATAAAACAACGATTTTGCCAACCAAATCTTCCGGCTTGTACGCCTGTGCTATACCGGCAAGGACATTTTTCTCAATCCCCCCTACATCCAGAACCAGCTTGAGCAGTTTATCTGCGCCTTCGACTCTTTCGGCTGTTTTGACCTTTGCTACACGAAGGTCAATCTTCGCAAAATCCTCAATCGTACATTCGGGCTTTATCGGTTCGATACTCGTCGCTTGTGACACTTGACCAGAGTCAGGAGTCACGGCTTTTGATTCTTCTATCATTGCAATCACCTGTTTTTCATCAATTCGTTCCGCCAGACGCTCGAAATTCTCTATCTTTCGGTTTTCGAGTGTATATTCCAAATCAGCAAGGCGTAACGGTTCTATATTCAATAATTTTTCGACATTCTCCGCGAATTTCGGCAGAATCGGTTTAAGATAAATCGTAAGAATCCTCATCGCGTTTACTATCGCGGTCAGGTTCGTTCGTGTCATTTCCGGGTCGGTTTTTATCGTAGCCCAGGGCTGCTTTTGCTCGACGTATCGGTTGGCTTCGTCGGCAAGAGAAGTAATCATCCTTACTGCCGAAGCGTATTTTAATTTTTCATAATCACTGACTATCTGGTCTGCCATCGTAACAAGTTTTTTAATAAGCTCGTGACCTTCATTGTCCAGCCTGCCGAGCCATGAATCAAGATTCTTCGTAAGCATCGGAACAGAGCGTGAAGCGAGGTTTGCGAACTTGCCCACTATTTCCGAATTGATTTTATTTATAAAATCATCGACTTTCAAATCTATGTCATCTATGGTATCACTCAATTTGCCTGCGTAGTAGTACCTGAGATATTCCGGATTAAGATGCTTCAGATAGGTACTTGCCTTAATAAAAGTCCCTCGTGACTTGCTCATTTTTTCGCCGTTGACTGTGAGGAAGCCATGCACGAAGAGCCTGTCGGCGGTCTTTATTCCGGAAGCCAGCAGCATTGCAGGCCAGAACAGGGCATGGAAATACATAATGTCCTTGCCGATGAAATGATACAGCTCGTACCGGCCTTCGCCGCCCCTGCCTGAATTTGTACCGGGCCACAAGGCGTCGAAGTCAAGATTGTTCCTGTCGCAGTAATTTTTGGCGGATGCCATATATCCAATCGGGGCATCGAGCCAGACGTAGAAATATTTGTCCTCTTCGCCGGGTATTTTGAAACCGAAGTACGGCCCGTCACGCGAGATGTCCCAGTCTTTTAAACCTGCACTGAACCTCTCATCGAGCTTGTTCGCCACCGACTGCTGCGTGTATCCTCCCGCCATTAGGTCTCTCAAAGGCTGTTCGTAGTCAGCGAGCCTGAAGAAATAATGCTGCGAAGTTTTCATCACCGGCGGCGTATTGCACGTGGCGCAATACGGATTTATCAGGTCAGACGGTCGGTATGTCGTGCCGCACACTTCACACGAGTCACCGTATTGATGTTCTGCCTTGCATTTGGGACATACGCCGCGAACAAACCTGTCGGGCAGAGGCATTTTGCAATTTTCACAATATGCCTGTTCCACGTCACGCTTAACTATCGAGCCTTTTTCATTCAGACGTTTGAAAATCAGCTCGCTGAACTGCTTATTTTCAGGGCTGTGTGTCGTATAGTAATTATCGAACTGTATATGAAATCCGTCGAAGTCCTCTTTATGCTCTTTACGCACGCCGTTTATCATCTCTTCCGGGCTTATTCCGGCTTTCCGTGCGCTTATCATAATCGGCGTGCCGTGGGTATCATCTGCACAAAAATAAAGGCACTCATTGCCGCATAATTTCTGAAAACGCACCCAGATATCCGTCTGGAGATATTCTACAAGGTGTCCTATATGAATCGGCCCGTTGGCATAAGGCAAGGCTGATGTTACAATTATCTTTCGTGACATATTTCTTCTCTATATTTATTGATCCTGATTTTCCAGGTCATCCTCATTTTCGTTTATTTCGTCATTTTCATTAAGCTCTTCTTCGTTAGTTTCCTGTATTTCGTTCTTTTTAGGTGAAGCGCCCCTGGCAATATTAAGCTCGTCCACTTTCAGGGCTTCTTTATCGCCATTTTCATATTCAACTACCACAAGCTGGGTTAAAATCTGGGTATCGATTACCCTGGCCATTCCTTTGGCGGTCTGCAACATTGAATTCTTTTTGGGCAGTCTCCGCTTAAGGTCTGTGTAAGTCTCGTCTTCGTACCTTAAGCAGCATTTTAACCTGCCGCAAAAACCTGATATTTTTGCCGGGTCAAGTGTTGCTTTCTGCATTTTTGCCATTCTCATATTGACCGGTTTGAGCAGTTTCAGAAATCTCTGGCAGCAGCACTGCTGGCCGCAGCTTTCGAGGTCACCGAGCAGCTTGGCTTCGTCTCGCGAGCCGATTTGACGCATTTCTATTCTTGTTTGATATTCCTGCGCGATTCTTTTTACCAGGTCCCGAAAATCGACCCTTCCGTCAGACATGAAGTAAAAAACGATTCTTTCGCCTCCGAATAAATGTTCGGCATCGACGATTTTCATCGGCATGTTCATTTCCTTTACGATTTTTCTGCAAAAAACAATTTCTTCTTTCGAGATTTTCTGCAGGTGTCGTTCTTCACTGATGTCTGCGGTCGTTGCATACCGTATAAATTTGCCGGCTTGTGCCGGGCAAAAATCGATTTCGCTGTTCTCGAAATATTCCCTTACCTGCTCTTCCCTGAGCTTGAACTGGCCGCCTTTGTATGAATTGAGCTGACCGACTATATACCCCAATTCAAGTCCCCTGTCAGTTTTAACTATGACACGGGTATTAACCTTGGGAATTTCATTTTCGTTATGCTCAAAAAAACCAAGAGCGTTCATACGCCCATACCGAACCATCATGTATTTTTTAATTTTAGCCTGTCGAGGCTTATTTTCTGGAGATTTCTGCATTCAAAAACCCGGATATAAATTATCTTCAAGTTTAAAAAATGAACTTTTGCAAAAATGAGAAAAGGCATTCTTTGCAAAACTCTTAAACAATTAAATTTTTATTGTATCACAATCCGCCAGAGATAACAATAAATGTTCAAAAATAAGCCTTTCATTGACATTGGACTCGAACCATTGCAGCATTGTGAAACAATCGGCAATTTTTTCCGCCGCTATCTCAGCATCAAACCGGCTTGCAAATTTTTCTATCTGCTTTAACTGATCAAAATTTATAGCTTCCAATTCAGGGATAATATTCAGTCTCATAGCATCGTACAAAGCTGCTATAATAATCTGAATAAATAATTTATCCACCCTGCGGCTGATGTCGGTTTTACTTGTCTTTTCATCAAGATCGCTCCAGAGAGCCGTTATTTTCGCTTTCCGGCTTAAAATAACATCCGCAAGTTCAATTGCATCGGGATATGTATATTGAGCCAGAGAATTTATCAGATTCTGCTTGCTTTCATAGATATTCGCTCCATTCATCTCAAGCTCAGCCCAATTGCAGGCCTGCCCCAGGCTGCCCTGAGCAAGACGAGCGAAATATTTCGATATATTCGCGTCAAGCCCCTTTTCACTCAGCTTCTCAAAAATCCTGTTTTCCTGTATAGGTCCAAAACGAATGATATGCGACCTTGATTTAGTAGTCGGAAGGAGTTTTTCCAGGCGAGTGCAAAGCAATATGATACAGCAATATACAGGAGGTTCTTCCAAAACTTTCAGCATACAGTTCTGCGAAGATGCGTTCATTTTTTCAGTTTCACTAACGATAAAAACCTTTCGCGATGAAAGACTCGGGCGATTTGAAACTTTGGCATTCAGCATCTCGCGGATAACATCTACCGGCATCTCGACAGGCGGAGCTTTCCCTTTGCCGTCTTCAGTGAATTCACGCAGCTCTTTATAGACATGAATAAAATCAGGATGCGTGCCGGCATCGAAAAGCTTACATGACCGGCATGAATCGCAGCTTTGGGCAGAGCCATTTTCTATTATCGGATTATGGCATAAAAGAAGCTTTGCCCACAGAGATGCAGTCTGGAACTTACCAACTCCTTCGGGTCCGGCGAAAATATAGGCATGAGACGCCCTGCCCGAACTATACGCCCTCTGCAAAATGTCAATTGCACTATCCTGACAGAATATTTCCTTAAAAGACATTACGAAAAACTCACTTCCCTGATAATCTGCAATATTTTTTCGTGTACTTTTTCAACCTCTTCAGCGGCATCAATAACGAAAACATTTTCATGCTCATCGGCAAATTTCAAAAAACCGGCACGAACTTTATTATGATAAATATCCCCTTTTGCCTCCATCCTGTCCAATTGCCTGTTCAATCTTCCGGAGGCGGTTTTAATATCCACATCAAGAATAAAAGTCAAATCCGGCCAAATCCTATCGAGACAATCTTCGGCAAGCCTTATGACTTTTTCCACTCCGAAGCCGCCCGCCCAGCCCTGATAGGCATAAGTGCTTGAAAGCCACCGGTCGAGAACTACGCACTTTTTTTCATGCAGAGCCGGCAATATCTTTTCTTGCCATAACTGAATCCTCGCGGACATATAAAGAAGCACTTCAGTTTCCGTACTCATTGAAAGATGCTCGGGATTGAGAAGAATTTCCCTTATTTTTTCTCCGATAGCTGTGCCGCCCGGGTCACGGAATCTTGAAGCCGGAATTTTCTGATTGCTTAACCATTGCATCAGAAGCTCGGCCTGGGTGCTTTTCCCGCAGCCGTCAGGACCGTCAATAACAATAAATTTACCTTCCAGTTTCTTTTTCATCGATTTCTCTTATATTCGCGGTTCATCGTCCGGGCCATGCAAATTTTTCAGGAGAGACGGACGCGTCGAGCCATGAGATTTATGACAATCTGTACATTCCACGTTTTTCTTATATAAATCAGAGTTAAGGTAATCAGATTTATCGTAGATTGATACTCCTTTTTTTTGCGAATGTACCTTTAAGCCTGAATTATTCTCAGTTTTATTCGATGCCGCACTACCCGCTGGTGCAGTTTCCAGAGGCTCTATCTCAAGCGCCGGATAACCGTAAGAATCAGAGTCTGAGCTCGAATCTGTTGCAGATGGCTCTATTTCAAGCGCCGGATAACCGCTTGTATCCGGTTCCTCTGTCGATGGTTCATTCTCATCTGTGTTGTAATCAGGCAGCATAAATGTATTGTAAAATTTTTTAGCCGCCGGAACTTTCGGAAATTTTACGCTTTCCGGAGGATTACTGTTATGGCATGATAAGCAAAATTCGGTATCTCTGCCTTCACAGATTTTGCCCGGTGAATTTGGATCAGCCAGAATTACTGAGCCGCAGCCATGCCTTGTCATGTCATGACATACAAGGCAATTTCTATCTTTAATAAAACCAGATAAATGCCTCGATAGTCTGTCGAAATCTCCCTCAGGGCCGAGTACGCGTCTGCGTCCATATATTTTTTGATCATCACGTTTATGGCACCTGATACAAGTTTTATGCAATATGGCAGTACCCTCTGCGTGACAAAACCTGCAATCCTGTAAAACACCATGATGATAATCTGCGTCTCCATGACAATCATTGCAGCCTCCGGCATGAGGCATTGTCAGGAAAATTTGACAGTCTCCGGCTTTGATTTTTCCCGTCCAGAGGGTTTGGTCTGTACTCGATTGAAATTGTGAAATTTTGTTTTCGTCGATTTCGAGAACATAAGTGACATCAAAAAATCCTGACATAAATCCTTTATTTTTTATAACATTCTCGATTTGGCACTCGATTTTCCCCTCGAAAATCTGTCCCGGTTTAATTGTTTGAATGGAGCTTTCATACAGTTTTCTGTATTCGTCGTCGCTCATATCAGGCATTTTAACAATTGGGGCTAATTTTAATTTCCATCTATCACGGTTTACAGCAGAGGCAGCTTTCAGGGTTTCATTCGGGTCAAACAAAAACACAATATCGTTTTTTGTGATGTTTTCGTATTGAACACAAATAAAAGTATCTATAAACTGACTTGGAGCAGTCGTTTCAAAATTCAATTTACATTTCAGGCCATGACTGGTATCGCCCCATTGAGAATCAGGTACTGCAGGCGTATAAACAGCAATACTTCGTACTGCGATTTTCGCATTCGAATCTCGCCCTGTAAAATGATCAAAGAACCATGCGCCCAATATAAAAATACCGAACATTATTATTAAGCCAAAGAATGCCCCTTTGATAGGCGTGCCGCCGGTTTCGGCCATAAACTGCTCCTACTAATATTTCAGGCTAATCCGTTTAAAAAAACCAGTAATAAAGAAAAAGACGGGAAAATCCCTTAAAAACATCGTCGTTTTAAGGATAATCTTTTACCACCTTATCCTTTATTCCTGGCTTAAGGCTAAGACTAACTAAGTTGATAAACTTGTCCCATAAATTCATGGGGCGTAAAATTATACTGGCAGTTCTCGAGGGATTCTCCAAGCACTGTAATCTTTGACAAATCCGCCTGCCCCATACCTGCCTGTGCGAGAGCCTTTAAGTACCCGATATTCATCGGATCAAAATTCTTGAGCATCATCTTTGTTCCAATGCAATCAAGAGCAAGGGGATCCAGACTTGCAAATGCGATTTTAGCATCAAGGGGTGTGCCATTGATTGGACCATCGCCTTCCATAGCTTCAAATCCGTCAACAACTCCAAGATCCGGATAAATTCCCTGTGTCGCCAACTGGAACAGATTAAAGTGAAGTATGGACGCAGGAGTTTGAGTTTGCGTTTGATGCATTTTCTGCTTGCTATTGTCGTTTCTGCCTATGATTGCCGGTGATCCCATAAGTACATTTTTCAGGGACAGCGTAGTTAATGCCCTGTCGTGGGTTTTCATTTTTGCAGCAGAAATAACATACACATCCGGATCCAGAAACATCGAGATAATACGAACAGGAAGAATTGCATTTTCCCTGCCCATAATGAAACGATATACAGTCGGAGTTTGGTCCAGTTCAACAAGCTTAACATTATATTCTTTTTCCAGCGCGGTATAGCCATAGTTCTGGAATCCCATCATTGCTCCGCCTCCGGCTGGCGATTCACCGATAGTAATCTGCTGGTCGTATCCGTTATCTTTAAGAAAGTCAAGTATCGCACGAGTTTCATCAATGTGAGTGGCACAAAGCGGAACATTGGTAGCTACAAAATTCGGCTTGAGAAGGATTTTTTTATTTCCTATGGATTGGATAATATCATCCTTGATTTTATCAAGAACGCCGCGAACTATTTCGCGCCGGTCGTTGCCTTTGAGAATTGCTACTTTAGCCGGTCCGGCCTTTTTCTGATACAACTCATTTATCTTGGGTGCTGCACTTCTTGCTGATGCGAAAGCTGCTTTCGGAGCAAATACATGGCGGCCTACTGCCATATACGCTGCACCAATTCCGAAACCTTTTAGTAAACTGCGACGATCATACTTCGTCATCTGGCTTGCCATCAAATAACCCCTTTCATAGTTTTATATCCCCCTGCCACCTGCAGACGAATTTTTAACCTTAATATCCAGCAACATTACCAGATATTAGAAATTATATTAATATCAAAAAATGCCTTGTTATGCAACAATTTTAAGCATTTTTACTCTAAAGAAAGCTTATTTTGTGCAAATAATCCAAAATTATCAAAAGAGTTTTGCAAAAAACAATTGTTTTCACAATCTAAGGATGATTAACCTTTTACTGCATTTGAAATATACAACGTGAGATAAATCAACAATAAAATGAGGTTTGTCATGAGGAGCTATTGAGGTGTACAATACTTTTTTAGAATAATATAAATTGTATTTGATTGAAGGAAAATTTCATGCTTATAAAACACTTGAAAGACTGTATTGAATTTATCGCCGGAGATGGCTGTACCCTGCGCGAGCTGCTTCACCCTGCCAAAGCCGAATTAGAGATTCGCTACAGCCTTGCGCATGCAAAAGTCCCCGCCGGCCAGAAAACAACGCCTCACAAGCTTGGAACAAGCGAAGTTTATTATATCTTATCCGGCACCGGCCTGATGCACATTGGCCGGGAGGTACAAAATGTAAAGCAGCATTGTGCTCTTTACATTCCTCCCGGCTCAACTCAATATATAGAGAATACTGGAATTTCTGATTTAGAGTTTCTCTGCATCGTCGATCCAGCATGGAAAAAGTCCGACGAAATCGTGCTCGGAAACTGAAAATCAAGAAAACACACGGCTAAAACGGAATAGGAAGATTTATCTTTCCGTACATAACAGCCGCGATAACCGCAAGAAATATCATCAATACAAAGAGTTTGAGAAGGAGTAAATCATTCTCACTATTCGTTGATTTGATTTGCTTTTTCAACTGTCTGACCTGAAGTTTTGCGTCTTTTACACTCATTGTTCCACCCTTTTTTCTCCGGGCGATGTTCCGATAAAATGACAATATTTCAATCAGGCAAAATTGATTTAGCGCAGAAACACATGTTTTGCTGCTCTTAATTTGTTTTTTGCTTTATTTGAAAATTTGCCTTTTTGGTCTGCCCGGAAATACGAACTGAATTCCAAGAAACGTCCTCAACTTCTCAAAACCATATAAAATATAACAAATGCCTGAAAAAATGCAAAACCCAGTAATCACAAATATGATTCGACTTAAAAACCATGAAAATTATATCACGCAAATAAAATACAATGCAATCTCTGTAAATATCATTCAAGGACTGAACCGACGAAGCAATCTTCATCATTGTTAAAAATCCAAAACCTGAAATTGATATGAATCTTGCCAGATTACCTCCTTTGGTGTTAGATTATGAGTTCTGCAAAATTGAAATCAGAAAAACCCTTTGCCGAGAAGTTTTTTTTATTTTTTAAAAAATTTTTTTCTTCAAAAAACGAGAAAACCGCGATTTTGTTTGAAAAAGTGGGAAAACTGGGCAAATCTGGCAAAAATAATATATTCAGAAAAAACGTTACATTTGTTATACGTGCTGGTACTTAGTATTAGATTCCGATAAAAACGAGTTTATAAAAGTAATAAATCGGAATTATAAAAACTAAATACTGGGCAATCGTTGCTAATACACACTATCTCATTCAAGCCCCTGTTTTCTCAAACTCCTCCTCCTTAGGGCAGGGGCTTTTTTAAAATACCTACAGTTTAAAGTGCCTCATAAATACGAGAATTAGTATCATTATAGCTTATTTTATACATTTTTATCTAATTTAGACGCTTTTCTATGGATTTATATTAGCAAGCTTTCTTACGCCGTATCTGGAACTGACGAAAGCATTTGCGGCTCGAATTTGACTGCGAGCGATTACAACTGTCGGGCTATCCATCTCAAACTCGATAACATCAAAAGGAGATTCCGGATTGAGCTTCTGTGCCGCAGGAATATCATCGATTGAACGAATCGACATTCCATTGTACTTGCTGACGACCATTTGCCCGATATCTGCATAACCTATATTGTATTCGTTTGGTAAAACAAAACTGAGCACGACAATATCTCTGCGTTCATCTGTCGGCTTGAACGCGGATTCAAGATAGTAATAATACAAATTAGTCGGTGCGCTCCCGGCAATATCAGGTCCGAATTCCTGAAGATATTCACGAGTAAGTTTTTGGAAGACAAAACCAGCAACAACGATATATTCCGGCTGACGGTCGTACTCGTGATACGCCACGAGCATTTCTGAACTCTTGAAATTTTTTACTTCAGCCTGGATTTCAGTATTTTTTCCATCCCGCCAAATATCAAACTTAATTTTCTGCCCTGCGCTTTTACTTGTAATAAGATGATCAAACTCAAGCCTGCCATATTCAGGATGTTCAAAAAGGCCGTAAGGATCAATTACATTATCGTCAATTTTTAGAATTACATCATTGGCTTTAAGACTGTCAGAGCCTGTACCAAGCGTAAATACGTCTGATACATAAATACCGCTGCTTATCGATTCAGGCATTTTCAAAAACGCCCTGAGAGCCGGATCGAGCAATCCTGATACTGCAAAACCGACGCTCCCGAAACCTTCATAACTGCCGTCTTTTACAACCTGCAGAAATTTTATAATTGTCTCTGCGGGGATAATTCCCGCCTCATTAGTTCCGCCTGCCCAGCAGGCAATCCCGATTGGTGAGGAACCGTCGCAATAGACTTCCCCAGAATCAGTGCGCTGGGAAATATCGGAAACAATGTAACGAAAATGTTTACCATATGAGGTCTCGACTTTCTGAACGCTTACCCTGTCCAGGTAACCTCTCCTGCTGTAAATCCTTTTATCCGACGAGAGCCAGTAAGTATCAACGCTTGTGCCTTTCTTGTAATCTTCTGAAAAAGCCAGAGGTTTCAGAGGCTTGCTTAATTGGTTCGGATCAAGCTGTATCAGGCATAGATTTGTCTGGTAATCGACAACTTTCAATTTTGCATTGATAAATTCGTTCTGCCCGTATCGAAGCGCTTTGATAAAAGCCAGATTTGCGACTCTATCAGCAGTAGTAACGACTTCATACTCCCCTACTGCACAGCCGCATGCCCAGTCTTCCGATAGATTCTTCTGGTTCCATGGCTCACGAATCCGATAGCCGCTTTTGGAAACAGATATGTAAACAAGCGAATCCTGCATCTGTCCGGCTAAATCCTGGCGTTCTTTCCCGTTTACATTTGTGTTTAGGCATAAAGCCGAAATTGCACTGAATATGACTGAAATATATATTTTTTTGATTATCATTGTGTCACCTCCAGTCGTTCCGCCGCGGGAATGTCATACTTTTTCAATATTTCATCATGCCTCTGCCTGGCTTTTTTGACTTCAATCGGAAGAATGCGATTATCGCCCATAAATTTAAAGGAATAAAAGTCTTCAGAAGTCTGTTTCAAAGCATCAGAAACATCCTTCAGGCTGTATATTTTACGACCGTTGATTTCTTCCACAACTTGACTTTTAAATTGATTGGCATAAGAATTTATTTCATCCGCCATCACAGCAGAGAGTACAACATACTCTTTAAGCCTGGGGTCCTTATTAATATCCATAGAATGAGCGAAAAGATATTTCAGATAGAAAGGAATATCCCTTGGCCAGCGCGGTCCCCATGTTTCGAGAAAATTACGTGTAGCAGGCACAAACACAAGCCCTGCATAACACACATAAGGCGGCGGCTGGTCATATATAAGCGCCTGCTCAAAAATCGGCCTGTTCAATGCGATTGTTGCTGTCGCAGTTTTAAGCTCGCCCTGCCTGTAAAAAATCAGGTTCAGAGTTTCCCCAATTTGTTTGGATTCAATCGCCTCAGAGATGGATGACCTCATGCCGTGTATAGAAATCATCCCATCATTGTCGATATTATAATCGTCGATTTTAGTCAAAACGTCATTTTTCTGCAAAACAGATTCGACAGAGGAGTTCAACAGCGTTCCAAGGACAACCAATCCATCCTGATCGGGCGGAACTTTAAGATAGCTCCTGTAGCTGTCATTATGCAATCCCGGGAAAAACATCGCTCCCATTGAGCCGAAATTGTCGTATTTTCCATCTTTGATGTCATCGAGAAAATGTTTGATAACAGTAGTAGGAATCATATAGCCTATATTGTCGGCTTCCTGGAGACCCTGAAAAGCTACTCCGACAACTTTACCGTTCTGAATGACAGGTCCGCCGCTATTGCCGGGATTTATTGCGGCATCGGTTTGTATGACAAGATGACTATCGGCGCCGCTATGAGCGTATGTATCCGACTCAATTCGAGAGACTACACCTTCCGTTACAGAAATACGGTCCCCTCCCATAGGAAATCCGTAAGTCGAGACAGTGCTGTTGACATTAGGAAGACCCGAAAGTTCCAGGGCAACCGTATCATTAAAAAAGCTTTTGTCTTCGACAGTCAGAACTGCAAGGTCGCAGTCATGCCCGACAAATACGACCCTTGCGGGAAAAATTTTAGCGAGATTTTCCTTGCGAAGCTCGAGGTACCTGCTGTCGCTTACATTATGAGCGTTGGTAAGAATCATATTATCTGATATGATAAAACCTGTACCGCTGCTTTGCGACATATTCTCAATCTTCCATGGAGTAACATAATTGTATTCCTGCCTGACGGTTACTATGAGAAAGACGGATTTTTCCGGCGACTGCAAGCCGCTGCTTTGTGAGGCTGTCAAATCTGTACAGACAATAAAAGACGCAATGACTAATATAATAAAAGTTATCCTGTATCGCATTTAATTACTCCATGAAAAAATGATTTCCCACGTTTTTAGGATACAAACACATAATTTAATAAACATATAATATTAGCTTTGTTATCATAAAAAGAAAAGAACTTTTTAGATATGTTTGTTTTTTGAAAGAATTTCTCGTATTTTTCTTGCAATATCGTGAGTTTTTGTATAATTATATGCCGATGATTTTGTATGATCATCCGGGCTCGTGGCGCAGCGGTAGCGCAGTGGACTCATAATCCATTGGTCCAAGGTTCGAATCCTTGCGGGCCCATTAATAAACGCGGTTTTTTCGTATCTTTACTGGCGCATTAATATGCGAAGTGCAGCAAGTATAATCTAATCATAATGAATCAAATCCAGCAGCACCATAACTATATCACACATCATGGGATGCATTCCCCGAACCCCTGGGATTTATCGCTTTGAGCCAAGAGCATGATAACAAGACAAAAGTATATGAATTTACCGCTTCGTTACCAAACAGCAACACCTACTTGATAGCGCCTGCTTTTCTATGCATTTCAATATATTCTTGTACATTTTCTTTGGTTATCAGCGGGCAATCGATATTTGTATCAATTTGCTTCTCGGCACCTGTCAGCAGTTTATTGGTTGTATCAAGTATTTTGGCAGCAAGATCATATGCGCTTTGCAGGCATGTGGCAGTCATTGCTCCCTTTTGAATCAACAGGCACGCTTCAGCCGTGCCGTCAACGCCGTAGGACAGGGTGTCCCTGTAGCGGGGATTGTTTTTGATGGCTTCGATGGCGCCGGCGCACATATTGTCATTCATGGAAATTATTGCATCAATTTGCGGATTCTTCTGCATCCAGGTTTCCATAAAATTCATTGCTTCAACTTTGTTCCAGTTTGCAATATCTTCTCCAACAATTTTCACATCCGGGCGCTTATCGAAGAATTCTTTTTGCCAGCTTGTGCGCCGGGCATCTGCATGAAAGTTTCCCGGCGGCCCCTTAAGTACAACCACTTTGGCGTTTTGAGGAATTTGTTTAAGTGCAAATCTTGCGTTAACTGCTGCCTGTTCATATGGGTCTGCATCGACTGATGACGCACCCTCAATACCATTGATTCTTGCGTTGGTTGTGATAGTTACAATACCGGCCTTAACTGCTTTTTCAGCATAAGGTCTTTGTGCTTCACCATTATTCGGTTGAATAATGATCGCATCATATTTGTTTACGATAGCGGTTTCAATCAGACTGTTTTCAATATCGTCCGAAGCCTGTCCGTCGAATACGCGCAATTCGATGTCTTTATATTTGGCCGCTTCGTCTTTTACCGCATTGGCTAACCATGCAGCAAATGAGTCTGCCTGTGCCCTGGCTATGAATGCAACCCTGTAAGCCTTTGACTTGCGGCAACTGATGGAACTTGAAACCATGAGTGCGAGAATTGTTATCAGGCATAATTTTTTTGCCATTTACTATACCTCCTTAAAAGAATTTATTTAAATTGATTGTTCCGATTTAGAATCCTTAACGCGGTTATTTGAAGAGAACTTTCGCTTCATTCTCCTGGTTTTGGCATTTATATCATACATGACAGCCAGAGCGATAATAGCACCACGTATAATTTGCTGAAGATATGAACCTACTCCTGTTAAGATCATAATATTATCTAAAAAACCGACAATAAAAGCACCGGCTATCGTGCCAGAGGCAGTACCAATACCTCCCGAAAAGCTCGTTCCGCCGATTATAGCCGCGGTAAGAGCCTTGAATTCATAACCATTAGCACCGTTCGGCGCCCCTTCATTAACACGAGACATAAAGAGCACCCCGGCTATGCCTACGAATATTCCATTGATTACGAAAGCCTGCATCTTTATCTTATTGACATTGATGCCTGATGCATTGGCGGCTTCTTCATTACCGCCGATCGCATAGATTGACCTTCCAAATATAGTATGTTTAAGTAAATACCACGTAATGATAAATATTCCCGATAAAAAAACAACCGGCGCAGGAATACCCAAGACTCTTCCCTGACCCAAAACAGTGTAATTGCCTATTTGGTAGATATTCTGACCGCTTGTGTACATTAACGCAGCTCCTCTGGCCATAGCCATCATAGCAAGTGTTGCAATAAAGGATGGTGTTTTGAATTTGGTCACCATTATTCCATTTATAAGATTGCAACAGACGCTGACCATGACGGCGGCAGCAAAGGCTAAACTGAGTGATTCTGTGCTTTTGTACAGTGACACTGAGACTACGCCGGACAAGGCAAGAACGGAGGCTGAGGACAAATCCAGCATGCCTGAAATAATGAGAATGGTCTCTCCAAAAGCTAAAATCGTTCCTACGGAAATTTGAGTGGAAATATTCTTTAGATTTTCTGCGGAGAGAAAGTTCTCATTCAAAATACAGCAGATGATAAAAAGAATCAGCAGTACCAGAAAAATGCTGTATTTACTCATGAGACTGGATAATTCGTTTTTTATTCTCATAATATCAAATTCTCACTTCTTTTTGTTTTCTCACGCCTGTAGCATAAGTCATAATTTTTTCCTGTGTAAATTCCTCTTTTTTCATCATGCCGGTGATTTTGCCTTTTGCCATGACATAGATTCTATCGCACATCATAATTAGTTCCGGCAATTCCGATGAAACCATAATCAAGGCTTTTTTCTGCCCGGCAAGCAATCGCATTAATTTATAGATTTCCTGTTTTGCCCCGACATCAATCCCCCTTGTTGGTTCATCCAGCAGCAGAATATCCGGATTTGTGAGCATCCATCTGGCTAATAGAACCTTTTGCTGATTACCGCCGCTTAATGCCATTGCGGCTGTTTCAATCGTGGGAGATTTGACATTCATCCTGTGACAAAAATCCAAAACAGTCCGGTTTTCTTCATCAGCATGAAGACGACCGCAAAAAATAAACTTCTTCAAACTCGAAAGCGAGACATTTTCTCTGACACTTCGTACCGGAATGATGCCATACCTTCTTCTGTCTTCTGAAAGCATGACCATTTTTTTATCAATACTATCTGCTGCATTTTTTATATTAACCTTCTGCTTCTTAATGAGTATTTCTCCACAATCAGGGCAGTCTAATCCAAACAAAGCACGCATAACATCGGTTCTGCCCGCGCCCATTAAACCTGCAAAGCCCACAATTTCCCCCTCACGAACGTAGAAGCTTATATCATGAAACTTACCTGCTTTTGATAAGCCATCGACCCGAAGCGCTTCATCGCCCAAATCATGCTTCTCACGAGGAAAAACCGTCTCCAATTTTCTGCCGACCATTTGAGTAATTAATGTTTCCGGATCATATTTATCTCTCGACCTGGAATCGATTACACAACCATCTCTCAACACAGTAATTTCATCTGCAATTTTGAATATTTCATCCAATTTGTGAGATATGTATATGATGGATTTGCCGCGTTTCTTAAGTTCGCTTATTTTCTTGAACAGAATTTCGGCTTCATTTATGGTTATGGCTGATGTTGGTTCGTCCATGATAATAATATCTGAATTGTAGGAAACAGCTTTTACAATTTCTAACATTTGAATATCAGATACTGTCAGATCTTTAAGTTTTGTCTTTGGCGAATAAGACAGATTCTCATTCTTTAAAAGAGCTGAGGCGCGAATTCTGATTTCTTTCCAATTAACTTTACCCAGTCTGTTTCGCGGCCAGTTTCCAACAAAGAAATTCTCCTCAACGGTCATTTCAGGAAAATAGTCGAGTTCCTGGAAAATCATGGATATGCCATGATGTCTGGCTTCAATGGGATTTTTTATTTGAATGACTTTATCATCAATAAGAATCTGTCCTGAATCCTGCCGATAAATGCCAATAATCACCTTCATTAAAGTGGATTTACCGGCGCCATTTTCACCACAAATTGCGTGAACTGTTCCTTTTTTGACCGTCAAGGTGACTTTATCTAATGCTTTAACACCAGGAAAGGATTTATCAATATTTGAAACTTTCAATATAATAGATGAATTCATTGTGCATTTATTCTCATTTTCAAAAAATCCAATTAATCCGCTAATCAAGTCAGTCGGAATCATTGCCAGAGAAACAAACAGATCAAAAAGAAACGTTTTTCATTGCGTACTTTTTTAACTGAAATCTCTTATATTAGACACTAAACAACACAACTGTCATTATTAAACTTTTATTATAAAATTATACAAGCTTTCCAAGCATATAGAAGCCAAAAGTATAATAACGTTACAAATATTCCTTGAAATATTTCATGATTTATTCACAATTTTTATGTTTTGTCATTTAACATTTCCTCCAACTTTTATCTTGCATATTATCAGGGTAATTGTTATATGCCAATAAGTGAATTGATCATAAAACAGGCAATTATTTGAGGATTTGACTATGAAGAAGATTTTTCTTTTCCTGATAATAGTCTATAACCTGACATCCGGCATGGTATGGGCGAAAAGTGCTGCTGTTTTATATGAGAAAACGGTTCCGCAGACTTCATATGCCGCAAGAAAATTAAGCGAAGCATTGATAGAACAGGGCTATGAAGTCACATCTCAAAAGACTGACTGCGACTACAAAATCATCCTGTCGCTGCATAAGGAGCGGCTTGCGGCTGAAGCATTCTCTATTATTCCTGAAGGAAAAATAATCAATATCTATGGCGGTGATTATCGCGGCGTAATTTATGGCGCACTGGCTTTAGTCGAGATGTTGCGGAACGGAGCATCCATGGAGAAAGTAAAAGCATCTGAACAAAAACCGAATTTAGAGTTCCGCGGAATCAAATACAACCTGCCATGGCAAACTTATCGGCCAAGCTCTGCTCTTGACCAGCATTATGAAACGGCGCGTGACCTGAAGTATTGGGAGGCTTTTCTGGATATGATGGCAGAGAACCGATTCAATGTCATAAGCCTATGGAATATGCATCCATACACTTTTATGATTCGACCGAAGAATTTTCCTGAGGCAAGTCCATGGTCACAGAAAGAGTTCGCACAATGGCAGCATCTATATCGTGAGATTTTCCGCATGGCAAAAGAACGAGCTATTGATACATACATTGTACATTGGAACATTTTTGTGAGCCGGGAGTTTGCCATGGCACATAATACTGCGAAAGAAAATTTCTATCCGCACTATTACGTGCCTGGTGATACGTCGGAAATTGTTCGCCGGTATTTGCGAGAGAGTGTTACGCAGGTTCTTGAGGAATACCCTGATTTGGACGGCATTGGTGTTTCTCATGGTGAAGGTATGGCCGGAATGACTCCATTGGAACGTCAGCAATGGGTGGATGATGTAATTATCGCCGGAATGCTGAAAGCCAATCGCCCTGTGAAATTGATTCATCGTGTGCCATTTTCATCGGGAACTTCATCAGAGCCGGGAGCGAGCAAAAATGTCGAAGAGGTTACTCGCCAGGGAATGGAGCGGCTGGAAAATAAATTCGATGGTCCAATCTGGGTCGAGATTAAATTCAACTGGTCTCACGCACATTCAACTCCAACGCTGGAAAAGGTTCATGGCGGGAAACTTGGCGACACCTATTTTGTTCCCGAGCCTAAAAACTACAAGATTGTCTGGCAGGCTCGAAATGAGGATTTCTTTGCTCTGCGATGGGGTGTGCCGGATTTCATTCGTAATCATATTGCGCTTAATAGTAAAGCATCTTATGTCGGCGGATATTTCGTTGGCTCGGAAACTTACATTCCCGCTCTGGATTATTTTACTGCTGTTAAGCAGCCGGTCAACTGGAAATGGGCGTTTGAACGCCAATGGCTGTTTTATAAACTATGGGGCAGATTACTATATGATCCGAACACACCTGATGAAGTTTTCCAGGCGGAGTTTAATCGACGATATGGATCCAGTGGTAACAATCTTCTGCGTGCCTATTCGCTTGCATCTTCGACCCAGTTGCGCCTGGCTTCACTTTATGATTCAACCTGGGATTTCACACTTTATAGCGAGGGATTTCTTGCCTTACAGGGTGATTACACAAAATATATCTCAGTAGATCGTCTCATTAGTCAGCCCACTATGGCAAAAGAATATGTTTCCGTGAAGGATTACGTGGAGACTCTCCTGAATGGAGGCTCATTCGGAGCTAATCGTATCACACCGCCAATTTTAGCAGACATGCTCGAGCGTGACAATCGGGAGGCACTGAGTTTGGTGAAGAACATTGATATATCAGAAAATGCCTCACTTATGTATGAAGCAGCGGACATAAAAACATGGGCCAATCTTGGTTTACACTTAGCTGAGAAATTAAGGGGTGCAATCGCGCTGCACAACTACCGATTGACCGGTGACGAAGAAAAAAAACAAAATGCAATACAACACTTACAGGAATCGCTAAATTATTGGGATGAGGTAATTAAAATTACTCGTCCAATTTATCTTGATATGCGGCTGACACATTATAATCACAATTTTTTTGACGCGAATAATGATAACTTATTTCACTGGGCTCTAATTCGAGACGAGGTCGAAAGGGATATAGAAATCGCTCGAAACAGTCATAAAAGATAACGGTTTAACTCCTATATCAAAAAGCTGTTTAATATTTACATTTTTACAAATTTTTTAAGCTGTTGATATCAAAACACTTAAGATATTGCTATTTTCATAAAATTTGAAGATAAGGGTATAGAAAATGGTTGCAGGAAATATGCGATTGAAATTTAAGAAATCTGCCGGTTGCCGGGTATAGTCCCGGTATGTTTGATTATTTCCTTCAGCAATATCATGACTTTGCAGCTATAATTTTCTTTATTTCATCTTTAGAGATATATGCACCCTGTAATCGTATCCCTTCTCGGAAAGCCGGACAAATACAAATTAGATCACCTTTGCCTGTAAGATTCTCAGCCCCGTTCATATCGATAATAATTCGAGAATCAATTTGAGAAGATACACTCAAAGCTATACGTCCCGGAATATTGGTTTTAAGAAGCCCCTTGATTACATCTGCTGACGGCCGTTGAGTTGCCATGACTAAATGAATACCACTTGCTCGCGCTTTTTGGGCAAGGCGAATCATTCCTTCTTCGAAATCCTCTGCTTTCTGCATTAACAAATCAGCAAACTCATCAATCACAACAACAATATACGGCTGCCTGACTTGCGGTTCTACACTATGATTATATTGTCGAATATCCGAACAACCTGCATGCTCAAGCAACTGATAACGTTTTTCCATTTCCAGGATAAGCGCCTCAAAAACAAGAGGGACTTTTTCGAACTCAGTAATGACATCACATGCACAAAATAAAGATGAGGAAAAAATGCCAAATTCCACCCTTTTAGGATCGATAAGAACCAGGCGCACTTCATTTGGAGTAAGATGATACATAATAGAAGCAATAAGTGTCTTGAGAAATATGCTTTTTCCAGAACCCGTGGTGCCTGCAATTAATAGGTGCGGCAGCTCAACTAAATCAATGCTAAAAGTAGAAAAACAGGCATCTACTCCAACGGCAATAGGAATTTCTTTTGTATCGTCACTTGTATCTTCCAATAAAAAACCATAAGGCACTACCTGCCGCTCTTCGAGCGGGACTTCTATAGTCAGCACAGAACCTTTCTTTTTACCAATGTTTACCTTCTGTTTGATTTTAAGTGAAATATCTTCTATGCAGTTTTTAATCTGGGATGTTTTAACTGATTTACCCGGAATTAATTCATATTGCTCAAAGGATGGACCACGCTTAATGTCACCTATGTCAACTTCTATATTGAAGGACGCAAAAGCATCGATAATATCCTGTCGCCTTGTGCCTACCGGCAATGCGGTATTGAAGGTAATATGTTCTTCGAAAAGACCTGTCGGGATTTTTGTGAATTCACGGTCGTAACGTTCCAGTTTTAGCGGAAATGTTTTTGTTTTTAAAGTATCTCCCTGTGATACTTCTTTTACATTCGAAGAGGAAAATCTTTTTTCAGGAGGAGTTTCACGGGTTATATCTTTAGATTGACTCATCTCAGATTTTAATTGCCTGGATACTTTTTTAGTGGATATTGCTCTTTGCAAGTTAGAATAAAATCTCTTAAATAAGCCTGAAATAATCGACTTTGGTATCAGGAGAAAAAGTCCGCATAGTAAAATGGTAATAATTAATACAATCAAACCTATATTTCCTATAAAATCAGAAATAGTTAAACGCAGAAAATGTCCTATTGGGACAGCAGATTCTGCTTCGGAATTATTATCTGCAGCCTGTGATGCAGTAAGTAAGACATCTGCAACTATTAGCGCCGGAACGAACAAACAAGTAAGACCTGCTATGTACTTAAATCTCTTTTGAACAAAAAGAAGCAACAGCCCGATGCACAAACAATATACCCCTGCCAAAATTGATGCTTTACCAAAGCTGACTGCGAGAAACTTCTCATCGATAAATCGTCCTGCGACACCCATACTTGAAGGAAAGAGCGAGATGAAAATAAACAGGATACCTGTAACGGCAAGAAGAATGCCATAAATAAGGATACTCTTCTTTCTCGAGCTTTTTTTCCTGCCTGCCATAAAAAAGCACTCCTCGAAAACAAATAATATTCGTATTTTGTTATTAGTAATTTTTTATCTGCCTATAGAATAGCAATGTATTATTATTTGGACAACAGCTTTATTAAATAAATACAATCATAAAACTGTATAGGTATATGAGAAGTAATAGAATAGCTATTTCCTGGATTATATTTCTTATAATTATTTTGTTTTAGGCTGTGATTGTGTTTTACTACCCGGATTACTGGAAAGAAAAGCTATTTACAGTATCACTCTCATGGATCAGAGTCTTAAATCTATCTGTTATATTTATTTAAGAAAATCGCCAAACGATTTTCTTAAAATAATAAATTACCATCTGCATAACTCTTTAATAAGCAATATTTTATGTTTAGAAAGAAAAAATTAAGAAATAAATTTTTTCTTTCCAAAGTATGCCTTTTCTCATTTTTGCAAAAGTTCAGTTATTACTCAAAACCTGTAAATAGTATTTTTTTAAGAAATGTAAGGTATAATAAAACAACTGATATACTCTTAAAATCAAAAAAGTCTTATATTTTTGTGTTAAAAAAGGGAAATTATAATGTTGTCGAAATTTTTGAAATTCCTGAATACTGATATTTCGATAAGTTTCTTTTATAAATTCTATACCACGCGTATCCATTGTGAAGCGCCATGCGCGCTCATATTGGCATCATTTGGCGTAATGCCCAGTCCAGGCCCGTCCGGTACAGATGCATATCCATCATTAAATAACGGCTTTTCAATGCCGTCAATCACACTATCGAACCAATAGTACGCGCCGTTATCAAGATAGTGAAATTCAAGAGCAAGAAAATCCGGTATGCCCGCCGCTACATGAAGGCTCGCTATAAAGGAGAAAGGACCCCCGGAGCAGTGTAACGCTGTAAGGATACCTCTCTGGCGCGCATAAATGGCGGCAAGTCTCGGTTCGTGAATACCGCCAAAAGTCGCCTGATCCGGGTGAAAGAAATCCAAAGCCCCTGAATCGACCAGCGGCTTAAGCTCGCTGAGGCAATACATATCTTCGCCGGTAAGAATGGGCATATCAGTTCCTGCGGTAACCTGCGCAAGCTGTTCGGGGTACCACCACTGGATAATATCTTCCATCCATCCGCCGGTCATACCCTGACAACTCGGGTCAGACATTGCATTAGCGAGTTTAACAGCCGAGGGAATATCAAGATTTATGCTGCTGCCCCAGCCCTGATAATGATCGGATGCCAGGGGATAATCCGGGCCTATCAGGCTTCGATATAATTGAGCGTAATTAACAAATTTTTCAATACCAGAATCATTCAGAACATAGCACTGATAGGGATAGCCGCTTATATTTTGTACGGTGTAATCAACATTTCGGGTGCAAAGAGAAGTAAGATACATATCCGACTTAAACCATTTAAATCCGAGATTCAGACGGGTCTCAACGTATGGCGGCAGTGTGTATGCGTTTTTCTGATCAGTATCGCAATATATTTGGATTTTATCATTAAGCTTGGGACCGATGAGTTTCCATATCGGAACGTTATACACTTTACCGGTAATATCCCAGCAGGCCATTTCTATGCCGCACATGGCTCCTGAACGCCGGGGTATTTTGTACATATAGTCCGGGTCGTGCGGATTGTAATAAGCCAGAATCGCATTGTTCGTCGCATTGAAAACCCTGTCAACCTGAGTCGGATTCATCCCCATAATTGTTGACTTGAGACGGCTCAGATCAGTTATAGAATTATTATCGACATCGCGGCATTCGCCATATCCTGAAATCCCTTTATTCGTGTCAAGACGAATAATAACACCACCCACACTTAACTTTGTCCGGTACATATCAGTGATATATATGCCCTTTTCGCCGGGTGTTATTGCAGCTTTGGCAATATCAAAGGGACCCATTATGCCTGTAATTCCTGCCGCTCCGACTCCAAGCATGCGCAGAAAATCACGCCTCCCCATAGATGAAGGACCAATTTTTGCTCCGGGCGCGTTACGCATAAATGGTTTCCTTTCTTAAGCTGCTGTAGCAACTTTGGTTTGTGTGAAATAATAAATTCATAGAATCAGTAAGCATAAGCGTATAAATTATATTGAATATTTATAAAATAAATAAAACGACTATTATTGCCGGATTATCTCGATACCTCCTATTTTCGCTCTGTAGGCAACGTTCACGAACTCAATCACGATCTGTCCCGAAGTATTCGCGATAGTCGTAAACTCCTTCACTACAGCCTTATACCGGGCACCGGTCTCAGCGTATATGTCGTAATTCGACAGTACCGAAGTACCATTGATTGTAACATTAAACTTGCGAACGCCTGTTTTCGACCATGTATTCTCCGAGAAGTGCAGGCGCACCCTGTATGACGCTCCACTGACCAGATCCGGAAAAGTATATGTCATTGTTCCGTTCCGTTCGGTCTGATAAACTGCCTGAGGCGCGGGATTTGTCACATCGGTTGTAGTAATATTGCTTGAAGCGGAATAAGTAGAGCCGCCGCTGTAATACTGGTCGGCAGTATAGGGTGACGATGCCCCGCCGCCGCAGTTGATTTGATACCTGGTGAGCGTGCTGAACGATGCGGCTATTGTGTGATTGGAGTTTACAGATGAAAACGTAAATGATGTCACCGCTCCGACAGAGACGCCGTCTATAAGCACACTGGAAATATCATATCCGGCTGAAGGAGTAATTGTGAACGTCTGCGACAAACCAGCCCAAACCTCGACCGCACCTGCAGGGGAAATCAATCCTCCGGCCCCGGCTGATGCAGTGATTATGTAAGGAGCTGTTTCGAAAATAGCGGAAACCGTGTGATTTTCGGTAATATTTGTAAACGTATAGGTCGAAACAGCACCAACAGAGTTTCCGTCAACAGTCACATCGGAAACAGCAAAACCAGGCAGCGAGGTAATCTTAAACTCCTGCGATGAACCTTCGGAAACAATCACTGTTCCAAATGGTGAAATAGTTCCACCTTCTGACGCGTCAGCAGTTATTGTATAACTATGAATATCCGCCGGATTTATCCGCCAGATGCCTTCACTTGTCCCTGCAAAAATGTTGTCACTGCTTGCGGCTAAAGACCAGACACGGGTGTTGGCGGGCATCCCTGAGTTAACCGAAATCCAGGATAAGCCGCTGTCGTGCGAGAGGTAAACTCCGTTGCTATCGGTCCCGGCAAAGAGTAAATTATCTGCCGCAAGAAGACAATTTATATTCCTGAGACCGGAATTATCTGCCTTCCAGCTTGCAGCATTAGCATCGGATACCCAGTTCACACCATTAGAGTCGGATATGAAAACTCCATCCTTTAATGTTACTGCAAACAATTTTCCGCCCATAGACGCAAGCTGGGAAATGTGCGTATCCGTAAGGCCTGAATTAATTGCAGTCCAGTTTTTTTCGCCGTTTGCCGCAATAAAAACACCTTTGCTGTCACTGCCTGCAAAAATGGCATTCCCATTTGCTAAAATAGAGGTAATGCGGGCATTTGCAGGTATTCCCGTACTTGCTTCGAGCCAGTTATTGACATCGTCTATCGATGATTCATAAATATTTCCTCCGGTACCGGCAAAGAGGGTGTTATCAATCATCGCAATAGACCAGATAGCTGTATCTGCAGGTATTCCTGCAGGCTCGAAAGGTTCCCAGTATATGTTGTCCGGCGTGCATCGATAAAAACCATTCCATGTACCGACAAGTATGTTGTTGTTCAACATTACAATGGATAAAATGTCAATATCACTGTCTGCTGAGCTGAACTGAGTCCAGCTTTCGCCGTTGTCGCCGGTAAAAAACAATCGACCGCCATTAAGACTGTCCCATGTTCTCGCAAAAACCACGTCCTGATTAGTATAGAGATTGAAAAAACTGCTGCTTGTCGGCCAATTTGTCTGTACCCATTGAGGATATGCTGATTTTGTAAGAACAATCATTATAAAAGCGGTAAAAGCTGCACAAAAAAGGTTCTTTTTCATACACGTCCCTTTCGGGTTACTCACGTCAACCGGAAGAGGGAATAGGAAAAACTTTTGTGAAGTGAGTTTCCTACCAGGCCACCCTCGGCTCTTGAGAAAATCCAACATATTAATTTTCATATAAACTTATTATATTCTAAATAAGTAAGTGTCTGATGTCAATTCTAATTTATCTTAATTGCGATTAAGCATATTAATACTTGGATTTTTGCAAAACTCTTGTAATACTTATCTATGTTTATTGGGCTGAATTGCCATGTTTGACTGTTATTTGTGTTGTCATATATGTTAATGATTTACCGTCACTAACGATGAAAGCAACCTTATATATACCTTCCAGTTCAGGCGTCCATGTAAATTGTTGACCGGTAAAAACAGCCCCGTCAGGCAAGCCTGCGGCGGTATATATCAACTCGTCGCCATCTGCATCGTATGCAGATACGGAAAAAGTCAGCAGGCTGTCAACTATGACATCCCGGCTATCAATATCATCGAATTGCGGCATGATATTACCGGAGTCCGCCTGCCAGTTGATCTCGAAGAATTCGAGGTCATTAACATCGACAATGCCATCAAGGTTCAAATCTTCTTTCTGCGGGGCGTCATTGGAATTCCATTTGCCGGTCAACTGCAGCACATCGGCAAATGTCACCGTGTTATCGCTGTTTATATCTCTGATGTCACCTTCACTTGATAGCGAAAGACTGGCCTGCGATGAGCCTCCGTAAGCGCCCATGTTAATTCTTTTTCCATGCGGCCATAATTCATCCGACCAATTTAAGTTCGGGTCGCCTGCATCGATACATAAACTGGAAACAGCATCCTGCATCCATCCAGAGACAGATATATTTGTGTCCGTTTCGAAAATCTTTGCCGGAACCCATCTGCCGGCCTGAGAGAGCAGGTGATAGTCACCAGCTAACCATGTATCATCGGAAATGTTTTCAGGTATACTGTTGACATCCCAGAAACCGACTTCAGCAAAGCAGGGATCATGGCTAACGTTTCCAGTTCCAGTCCAGCCGCCCTGAATGTCGGAATATTTCACTACAGCGGACGAGCTTTCTATTTGAACACCATCAGCACTGCGACTGTTATAATAAATAATGGAATTATTAATTTTTGGCGATTGCCCGTATATGCCGGGCTGACCATTTGCAGCAATAGTGCAATTATCGACCAGCGGCTGATTACAGTAAATGCCATACAATCGGTTCGCCGCTATAACAGAATGACTGATTGAAGGCGTGCTTAATGATGCAGGCTGGTCATTAGATATGGCAAGACCGCTGCCTTGATTGCAGGATATTTCACAGTATGAAATGTGCGGGTTTGCGTTGTTTCGCAGTTCTATTCCATTTCCTTTATTTTCAATAATTCTGCATTTGGAAATAGTCGGTGACGCACCTGAACAGTATATGCCTGTATCGGCATCGGAGATTGTAAAGCCTGTTATTATGGAGTTTTCATTTTCATTGCTCGAGAAAGTCACTGCTTTGCCGTTTCTTTTGATAATTGTAGAAGCTACTATTGCAGGATTGTTCGGATCGGAGGAACTCACGATTAAACGCTTGCCTTTAAAATTGATATTCTCATTATAAAGTCCGGGACTTACGATAATATGATCATCAGTAGAAGCTGCATTAATAGCAGCCTGTATATAATCGTATTTTTCTCCGCGATCGATATTATTGACAGGACCGTCGGTTGTCGCAAGAGGCGACGGAGATACCAGCTCTATTCCATAGCCTGTGCCCAAATTACGAGAATATTGTTTATCAATGACATTATTCCAGTTTTCATGTATTCCTAAACTCTTTAGACATCCATCATGGTTGGGATCATACACTGTTCCCGAAGGAGGATTGTCAGCAAGAGCTGCCTCATGGAGAAAGTCTTCTGTGCCCGACATCTGCGGTAATCCACTGAGGTTGCGGGAGTCGCCATCAGGGAGACCCGGGGTATAGCTGGTCCACTCGCTGCGGAGGAAATCATAGGCCACGGAATCTGCGGCGACAGGGTCCTGTGAGAGGAAGATGCTGGACGGCCAGTTGCCGTTGAACGGCGGTATCGTCCATTTGATGGGATGAGAGTCCCAGCCCCGGCCGGCATAAAGCCCGTCGATTAAGCAGAGCAGCGTCTTGCCGCCGAGTTTCGGATGGCCCATGAGATCGACGAGACACCTATAGTGTCCCATGCCTGGGATTTCCATGGCGCGACTGTAGTGCATGTTATAGTAACCGAAAGCGGTGGGTGTTCTCAATGAACCGAAGTGGTTCTTGGCAGTGACTGTCATTCCGTTTTGGGTATGACTCTTGAGAATTGCAAAGTTGATAAAGTATGCGGCCTGCGAAAAAAGAGTCGGTATATAATCCTGCGTTGTGCCTTGCACTCGGTTGGTAACAGGATCGCTCCAGTAGAAGGGAGCAGTGGCATCATATGTTACCTGCGTTCGACCTGTGAGGTTTACGCCGCTCTTGGTTAAGTAAACGACTCCGGGGCATTGCGGTGCGACTATGTTATACCAGTAATCGGGCATACATTGTGATGGATCGCCTATGCTGATGTCGCCGGGGTTGACTCCCGCAACGTCCGTCAACTGCTTCAGAAGAGCTATCGCAAGCTGTGGTGCATTGTCGATCTGGTCCATAGCGGACGAGGATTTTGTACCCTTGTTGGAGCCGGATGCCATCAGCACAAAATTTACCTTTATGCCAATCTTCTCACCGGGCTGGTAGCCCACATTGCCTCTGCCCATTTGCTCATTGAAGTTCCGAAATATCGCATCCCATGCAGCGGAATCTGAGTCGGTGCCGGCCAGCAGCCGCAGCGATTTGGACATCATTTGACTGACTGCCTGTGGGTTGGTACAAGTGTCTGAATGCCAATAAGGTGGAGAAGTTTTTCCGTCGCTGCCGTCCCATGTGGCGGCAGCGGGGTCATGAATCCATGCCACTCGGCCCGGGTGAACACCTTTGCCTACACCAATCGGCTGATTGACCAACGGGGGGTCTGATGCGGCAGGCACGTTCGCACTGCGGGCATTTGTTACCAGCATCATCCAAATGAATGATACACCGGCTGCCAGGCAAATTCCCGCCGCGACATATCGTGCCCGTGCGAACAAATGTGATGCCCGACGGCAAGCAGCCGCCGAAGCAGTCAGACCCAGCAGCCAGACAAGAAAACCGGACGCCAGAGGAAAGGCTGCACGCTGGCATGGATACGTCAAACGGGATGGTTTCGGAATAACACGAATTAAAAACCATATTAGTGATAATAGCCCGATTAGAGGAAACAACAGCAAAAACAGAATATTTAGAGCCTCTAACAAAATGAATTTTTGAGATGCAGCTTTACCACCATGGTAATATTTCGCGGGCAAGATGCCCGCGACACGGTTCTTTTTGTTAGAGGTTCTTAATTTGTTTTTCTTTGTATTATCGTGAGAAATGCTGTGACATGTTCTTTGCACTGTTTTAATACGAAATTTTGACAAAACTTCCTTTGCTTTTTTCAATGACATTTCATGAGCCTCTAATGTAACAAAATTTGTGTTCTCCTGCCAATTTATTTAACATCATTCATAATATACGTTTGTGCCTGAAAATTCAAGTCTTTTTATGTATTTAATTATTCAAACTGACCGATTTCGAGTTCAATAAAACTATAAATTCTGATATGGTAAACACATATAGAAACTTGTCATCCCATTCGGCAAGCTCAGGGCAAGCTCTGAGTGAAACGAAGGATCTGGCCTGCGAATATAAAAATATGTATCGTTCGTAACTTCTTATTCGAGAGCCAGATGCTTCACTCTCAGGCTGTGTCGCAATTCAAAAATCGTTTGAAAAACCTTTGTTTTTCGCCTAAAAATGAAGGCGAAAATCGCAAAAACCTAATTGCGACACAGCCTGCCTGTTCAGCATGACAAAGAAGAAATCGGTCAGTTTGAGTTAATTACAAAGCAGTCAATACTTGTTTATAGCTTCAGGTGTTGATATATTATGACCTGTATTGTTCGTTATGGCTCATATACACTTATGCTGGTCTTTGACAGAAAGGAAAAATAAAATGAAGCGTTCATTTTTTATTGCGACTTTGCTGTGTGTTGCCGTGCTGAGTTTTTGTATTGCAAGCGAGGGCACGCGCCGGCCTAATCTAATCAGAGTCCTGCTTATTACCGGCGATGACGTATCTGCACATCCATGGCGGGAGATTTCTGAAACCACGAGGGAAGTTCTGGTCAACTCGAAGAAATTCGATGTGCGAGTGTGCGAGGATCCCCTGATTCTGGAATCTGCATCATCTCTGAAAGCGTATGATGTAATTGTCTTTACGATATACAGCCAGCGTATCCCGGTAATTCCGGAGCAAGCACAGGAAAACCTGCTGAATTTTGTGAAGGACGGAAAGGGCTTCTTTGTTCAGCATATGGCCAGCGCCTCTTTTCCGAAATGGGAAGAGTTCGGCAATCTGTGCGGGCGCAAATGGGTAATGGGCACATCAGGTCACGGTCCCCGCGGCGTTTTCGAGGCAAAGGTCATTAACAAGGAGCATCCTATCACGGCAGGGATAGAAAATTTCCAGACCGATGATGAGCTGTACTCCAAACTGCAGGGTTCAGGAGAAATCAATGTCCTCGTTGAGGCATATTCTGACTGGAGCAAGAAGACCGAGCCTTTAGTTTTTACCTTAGACTACGGCAAGGGTCGCACCGTGTATAACGCATTCGGCCACGACCGCAAGGCTTTAATGACACCAGAAGTTCAAAAGATAATCGTACGCGGCGTTGAGTGGGCTGCCACCGGAAAAGCGGAGCAATAAAACTCCCGAATCCTGCATAATCTGACTGCCGATTGCTAATTCATGCGGACTCATGATAAAATCCAAATCATTGAGATGCCGGGTATTCGGAAGTGTTTTTATCATATTCCCCCGATGAACTGTTTCGCTTTACTATCAATCCGACAGTCCACCAGATAATCAATGTCATAATAATAGCTACATAGCCGTCAATCGCATAATGCCATCCCAGATGGATACAGCCAATAATAATAATACCTGCAAAGGTGCTGAAAATTATACATGCAAAACGATTTATGCGCCGGCCCACTAAAACGAAAAGAAAAGCGATTGATACGTGCATGCTCGGCATAGCCGAGATTCCCTTGACCAGTCCTGTTTCACGACCGTCATAAGCGCGCCATAACAATTCCTGTGTATCAATTGTCAGGACTGGGAAAAATTCTCTCGCAGAGTACAGATAATCAATAAGAGGACGGAAAATATCTTCTCCTTTAACAAAGCGCCCGTAATAACAGGGTCCTGCAGAGGAAAAGACTGTAGCAGTTATCGAACCGATAAAAATCCATAGCAGAACGAAAGTCAGTAAAAACTGCATGCGAAGCGGCTTGTCGCGCAAACTGAAAGCCTGCCAGAATAAAACCCCATACATTACGAAAAACCAGAGATTATAGAACAGGCTCAATATGCTTGTAAAAAGCGGATGTCCCAAAACAGGCTGAAGAAGCTGCCATGGCTGCTTCCCGCCGTGAATAAACGCATCCAGTTTTGCAAACGAATAATCCCACGAAAAAGGATGAATTGCCGGAAGAATAATTTTGTAAGACGTAAACGCGGACATGAAAACAGGCAATAAAAGCCCTATTAAAAGCAGATTACATAAACGTTCGGCATTCAGATAATTTGTCTGCAAATCATTAATAAGAAATTCCTTAAAATTATCAGGCTTGACAAAAAACTTTACATAAAAAAAATGTCCTATAAAAAAAAACAGGAAACACCAGAAGCCTAATATGCAAACATTTTTAAAATATAAGAACAGTGAAATTTCATCTGTAACTCCGTAAATTCGGGCAATTATAACACATGCAGCAAGATATATAAAGATTATGCAGGTCAAAAGTGCATGAGTGCGCAGCGTATTCAGTACTTCTATTTTAAGGTTATACGACCAGAGCCTATCAAATGCCTCTTTCCTTGTAAATAACAGAGCAATTACTCTTTTCAAATTATTACTCCCATCTTTCGCTGACACACAGTCCCGCTAAAATCCATTGAAATAATTTCCATATTTACTCCTGTTTTTATCGACAAAAATAGCACTGTTCGAGCAATGTTTCAAGAAAAATCTGAAATATAACTTAGTTATCCGGACCTATATTTCATCTGAAATACATCATTGTCAACGTTTTTTTGCCTCTTGCTTTTACGTTTTGCATATTTTTTATTATGCAAAGCCAAAGAATATACCTTTTTATACCGATAATGTAAAATAGTAAAGTGCGTAGCGTATAGCTAATAAATACTGGAAGAAGCTATACGCGTAATTATAATGTTTATTTTATATATAGCGAGCTCAAAATGCGGCGAAAAAGCAATGGTTTCACTATTATCGAGCTGATGGTCGTGATACTCATCATCGGCATCCTCGCTGCTATCGCTGCGCCCCTGATGCAGGCTCGCGTAGATAAATCCAAGTGGTCCGAGGCATGTACATCAGCAGGAACTATCCGCACGGCTGTTCGTAACTATGCTTCGGAGGTCAACTCTGCGACAGTACAAACGCTTGCGGGTAAAAACCTCGGAGACATAACAATCCAGCAGGTTCTGAATTTTAGTCCACAGGATTTAGAGGGAACTTTTTTTTCTCCGGGTGATTATACCATTACTTCCATAAATAGTGACGGCATCGCCGCTATTACTGTCGAAGGAGGCAGCAAAGACGATTCCCCTTCCGGCTCATACACCCTGCAAACAGATGGAAAATGGATCAAGCAATAAAAGTATTTCCAAAACCAACTTTAACCTTCCCAACTTTATACTATATCTTACAGTGCCAAATTTATCTGCTCGAAATAATTATTCTTTCTTTGGCTTTGGTGTTTTTTTACGGAGGAGGCTTCCCGCTATTAGGCCGCCGAAGAAACCTGCCGCGAAGGTCACTATAATAAGGAGCATGTTCGGCATTGTTACAGAAGCGAACAGAAATTTAGTTGTCACTTCATCCCTGTTCTGCAGGGCAACTATAACAGCAAGAGCAAAAATAACAATAATCAGAATAATTTTGAACTTTTTCATTTTTTATTACCCGTTAGGCCATGCATCTGCGTTCCAGAGCCACTGGTTAATCTCAACATCATTGTCAGTCGGATTCATTACGCTCAAATCTTTCATAAGTACATTGTAATGCTCGACTGTCTGTTCGATTCCAAGACCCGTGATAAATTTATGATTGAGGTTATTGACGTTATCCACCCTCAGCCACGCGCTTGGAGACATATCGCACATCATAGCTCCGGCGGATACATTATTTACGGTAGGCGTACCGCTTGTTACACGCTTTCTCCAAATCCAGTGATGTGTGCTCCAAAACAGAGGATGATCATTTGTAATATTCTTTTCCATATACTGGGTGTCATAAGGAGTATAATTTCTACTTGATACAGCATTATACAGGTAATTTTTATCGTGAGACAGATTTCGTACACTCGGGCAGAAAAATACTTCACGATTTGGCAATAAGGTATTTACAATAAGGTCCCGGGCGCATGTCGGCTGCCATTCATGGGCATGGTCGGCAGTGCCGTTTTTAAAATCCCACCCCGCTCCCTGTGTCTTTCTTGTGTCTTCTGCAAAATTATAACTATACGTCGCCTGGTACATCCCTATTGCCGTGGCAATCTGCTTCATATAAGAGCGGCATGTAACCTTGCGAGCCTGCTCCCTTGCCTTTCGCAAAGAAGGCATTAATATTCCCATCAGCACTGCTATTATGGCTATCACGACCAGCAATTCAATCAGGGTAAAACCGCGACAAAACGAATATCTGGAATTTTTTTTCGATATTTGACTCAAACTAAACATAATTCACTCCTAAATAATTTAGTATAATTCAATTTCACGATATAAAACCTTTCAGGTTATATATAGTTATAAAGCATTATAACAAAAAGTTTCCCAAAATTGTTGTTTTTTCTTCTTTTAGTATTATTAAGCTGAGTTCTGCAAAATTGAAGTTAGGCATATATTGTATGAAGAAAATCGGTTTAAAAGATTTTCTTCATACAATCTGCTATATTGCTGT